>NZ_JBHUMY010000023.1:0-198772 GCF_042685365.1 Paenibacillus thailandensis
ATTTGGTTTGTTTGGAGCAACGTGATTGTTGCCTCGGTGTTCAGTGAATGGAACCCGATCGAGAGCCCCGGCCTTCTCCCATTGGTGCTGGTTATCTGTTGCATCCCTAAACCGGTGCTGGGCATTTTTGCAAACAAGTTGTATCTATATCAAGCAAAAAGGAAAATCATCGCCATTGTCCGAGACCCAAATAAGCATGAGTCACGGGAAGCAGAGATCGCAGCGGCAGGCGGAACGAATATGGTATTGCCTCTCACCGTGTTGACGTTGCCTTATTTACTGGCTTTAATTGCAGGGCTGTTTTTCTTTTTCAAATACTATCTGATGTTTAATGACGCTCTTGAGAAGGCAACGGTAACGACCAAGACGGCGGTGACAAATGAAAGCAAAGCACCAGCGACTCAGACAACCGCTCCTGCAAAGTGGGAGAGCACGGACAGGATTAATATTCTGTTATTGGGCGGCGATTCCCGGAAGAAAGACGAGATTCATTCTGCGGACAGCTTGATGATCGTTTCTATCGACCCTGCAACGAAAAAAGTCAAATTGCTCTCCATTCTCCGTGATACATATGTAAAGATTCCGGGTTATGGTGAAGATCGTATCAGCAAGGCGATTACAATGGGCGGTTCCAGTCTCGCCATGCGAACCGTCGAAGAATGGGCGGGTATCCCGATCCAATATTATGTGTACATGAACTTGCCGGGTTTTATCAATTTGATTGACGTAATCGGCGGCATTGATATAGAAGTAGAGAAAGATATGAACTATGTTGATTCCAACGACGATCCGACGTCGATATATCAAATCCATTTGAAAAAAGGCTATCAGCATCTGGATGGAATAAAGGCATTGCAGTACGTTCGATTTCGCCATGATGCCTACGGCGACTTCGCCCGCACGGAACGGCAACGAAATCTTTTGAAGGCCGTCGCCGAAGAGTTGAAAACAAAAACGACGATTACGGAGATTCCGAAACTGATAGAAGCTATCGGACTCTACGTCGAAACGAATCTCAATGTCGATGATATGATAAAGCTGAGCAAACTTGGCTTTGAAATCGACACAGACAGCATCGACAGCATCCAATTGCCGCCAATGGAACTCCTCCAGATGAAATCCGTGAACGGGAAAGACGTGCTGTATGTTGAACCTGATCAGATACAATCATACGTTAAAAGTGTATTTAACGATGAGTCCAAGACTCAAGGCGATTGAATAATCTTCTAATCCAATAGAATCAGCATCCGGCGGAGGGGGCGAACCTCTCCGCTTTTTTAATGATGGCCGAAAGGCGGGATTTGGTCTTGGATAATGAATGTATACTGCATAGGAACGTGTGATATGACTCAACGAAAGGTGGATAAAATTTGCGATTTTGAGACTAATTTAGAATTCGGCTTTTTATGTAGAGGTTCGTAACAATTTATCAATATTGACGATATATAGAATATAGATAGCCGATTTTAACCATTCACTGATTGAAATGTCGACGTAGGACTAATATCCATAAGGATTTCAGCCTGTGCCAAGTGGTACTGGGCCACAAAATTCCGAATTTGGCGATTCTTTTCCCAATAGGGTAACAAAATATCAATTGTGGTCAACATATTGATCCAAGTTTAGGAAGTAAGACCCAGTGCCTTGTGATAGAATTAAAGAGGTATCTGTCGTTTAGGAGGTTCATCACGGCAATATTCTGAAGGAAGATAATTGGCAAATTTCCCTCGCGGAGTTTTAGGTTTAAAGCCCCTATTCGCCATCAACCAAACGGAGAGCATAGACAACAACAAGATCAATTGTCTCCTCCAATACAAAACATAACAAGTTGGCGTCACCGGCGATCATAAAGTCTATTTAATCCTGCAAGGTAAGGAAGGGTACAAAATCGCTGTTAAATGCACACAATGAATGTCGGCAACGACTTAAAGCCGGAACCATTTTGTTCTCATTAGGAGGCAGAGTTTGCAGGGAAATAATACTTATTGTCGAATAATAACATGATATTATTCAAATGACAACAGATACATCAATTTGATGAAATAGGAACAAATGTTCGCATAGAAAGGTAATGAATATGAGAGTAGCAGATTTCTTTTGCGGTGCTGGAGGTTTTTCTGAAGGATTTAGACAGGCGGGTTTTAAAACTATTTTTGCTGTTGATAAATGGTTGCCTGCTGTAAATACCCACAAAGGAAATCATCCAGAATCCAATACTATATTAGATGATGTTGAAAGAATTTCTTTACTGCCTGATAATGAATTTCATCAATTAGTCCCAGACACAGAAATAATAATCGGATCGCCTCCTTGCGTGGCATTCTCAAACTCAAACAAATCAGGTAAAGCTGATAAGTCACTAGGAATTAGGTTGCTTGAATCCTATCTAAGGATAGTAGCCCGAAAAAAGTTTAAATCGGGCTCAATTTTGAAGTATTGGGTTCTTGAGAATGTACCTAATATTCAAAAGTATATAAAACCATTTTACTCAGCGAAAGATTTGGGATTGAACGATGACTTTATTTTACAAGTTATTTATGAGAACTCAGGCATCTATAATTCCAAAAATTTTGGAGTAGCTCAAAATAGAAAAAGATTTTTATGTGGAGAGTTTCCTAGTCCTCAATTTACTATTATTGATGACAAGGATGTTATTCCGCTGCGGGTTATCTTAAATTCTCTGAGAGATCCCGGAGAAGAACTAGATATGGTTATTTATGACCCATGTTATAATTTTCAAATGGTTTCAAAGGATGTCACTGATCATCATTATATTAAGGAGCTTGCTGAATATGAGTGGAAAAAAGCGAAACAGTTAAAAGAAGATAAAGGGTACATGGGCAAAATGTCTTTCCCAGAAGATGTAAATAAACCAGCAAGAACTGTAATGGCCAATTCATCTGTGGCTTCCAGAGAATCAATCATTTACAGCTACAAAAATGATAGATATAGAATGCCGACAGTTCGTGAGTTAGCATCTGTAATGAGTTTTCCTATTGATTATCGTTTTTATGGTGAATCTAGGGGAGTAAAGTCAAAATTAGTAGGTAATGCGGTTCCTCCTAAAATGGCATATGCATTTGCTAAAGCTATGGCCGAAAGTTTAGGTAGAGTTGTACCTTCACAATACAGGCCGATTCAACATTCACCTAATATTAATTTCCTTAATCTGAATGGCACATTATTTCCTGTTAACAAAGAAAAACGAAAAAGAAACACTGCTCGTTATAAATATCACATCCCATACTTGATAATTAAAGCCTTTAGGGTGGAACTTACTAATTACAAATCCGATTTTGAGAATGAAAAATATAGGTGGAATGTTGAGATTCATAAAAGCCAGGGGCCTAGAGCGAGGATATTTACTCCTTCCATTCACAGTGGCATATTTGACGCGGAGATAGGAAATAAAATTGACTCGTTTATCAATTCCATAGAATGTAGATTAGTCTCTTTCAATATATTCCAGAAACATTATTGTTTAACAACTGAAGAGAGACAAGGTTTATTGGGGCCAGATGAACTTTTGGAATCAGTAAAAAATTTTATAGTAAATATAAGTGAAAACAACCTACCAGGGACAATAGATATTGATGAAGAACCTCTAGTACTTCCTACTCAGATTGCAATAGGTTACGTTGTACTCTCCCAAATAATTGATAAGATGAGAGGAAAAAATGATGAATAAAGATTTGAGAATTAAAAAGCTTAAAGAAATTGTTGACAAACAAACTCCATATATGACCGGTATCAGAATCAGATATAAAGGTGAAATTCGTGAGTTTAATGCTTATCAAATTCCATTAGAATTTTTAATTTATAACAAATATAACGGTAGAATTGGAAGTGTAGTAAAATCGTTTGAAAAGCAACATAGACCACTTAATCCAGAAGATCCTGAAGATATAAAGCGTATTGAAGATTACTTGTATGCTTCGAAGCCCGGTAGAAATGATATAACATTAAAAAACTTGGTTGAGAATGGGCAGCAACAATATGGAATAGTAACTAATGATGGAGTAATAATTGATGGAAATAGACGTGCTTGCTTATTAAATAGGATTTATCGTGACAGAAAAAAATGGCCAAATCATAACTTAGATCATTGTCAGTATTTTATTGCAGTAATATTGCCTGATACCCCGGAGCCGAAAGAAATTATGAGGCTAGAGACTACATATCAAATGGGGGCGGATGAAAAACTTGATTATAATCCTATTGAAAAGTACCTGAAATGTAAAGATTTATGTGAGGTTGGCTATAGTGAATCTGATATAGCAGATATGATGAACGAAAAAGAAAGTACTATCAAAGAGTGGCTTGAGATTATGAAGCTAATGGACAGTTATCTAGAATACTTGGAATATGATGGAATATATACAAGGTTAGAAAAAAGAGAAGGTCAGTTTGTGGATTTAAATGATTATCTAAAAGCTTATGAAAAGGGGACTTCAAAAGTTGAGTGGGGATATAAAGACTCTGATATCTCTGATTTAAAGGCAGTTTGTTTTGATTATATTAGAGCACAATATGAAGGTAAAGAGTTTAGAACAATTGCAAAACCAAGCAAAAAAGATGGGATTTTTTGTGACGAAGCTATATGGAAAGCATTCTTAAATGAACATATTAAGAATATAGAATCTATTAAAGAAGAACCTATTGATCAATTATATAAAGATCACCCGGATGCTGATTTATCGATTTTACTTGAGAATCGAGATGACTATTGGACAAGTAAAGTTAAAGGAATGCTTCAAGGAAATTTAAATATATCTGTTAGAAAATTAGAAGATAAAAAGGATGCTAATCAACCACAAGAGTTACTGAGAAAAGCTAAAAATGCACTCGAAGCAATTAATCCTGATGCATTGGACAAGGGTAATATGAGCCTTATAAAAGAAATCAGTTCAATTATTTGGGATTTCAAAAAATTAATTGAGAAGAAATAGGTGTTACCAATATGCAAATTGAGGTTGGTATTAACCAAGATAAGAAAGAGTTTATATTAACTGGTTCGATAAGTGACCTACTATCTTTTCGTCGTGCAAAGATTTACATGAAAGATTACTTAAAAGCAAGGATATTAGATGATGAGGTCGTTATCCCATATGAAGAAGAAGATAAAGAAAAGACCTTAACAAATATACGTGAAATGCTTTCTAAGTATGGATTTGAAGAAATAAAATCTGAACTTGTAAAAAAAACATTAGATGATTATTTTCAAGAAGAAAAAAACTTTGAAATGTTTTCGAAGCAAGCTAAAGAAATTCGTAATAATAATTGCAGTGTTGATGATTTCGCTGAGTTTACTAAAAGTCTAGCCCAGAATATGAAAAAAAGAACACTGTATAGCCTTCAGTTGTTATCGGCATACCATTTGGCATTTTCTCAAAACGCATGTAATTTTTCGGTTCCGGGAGCTGGTAAAACCAGTATTGTATATGGTGCATATACTTATCTAAAAAATCTTAGCGAAGACAACCCAAAACATGTAAATAGAATTTTAATTATAGGGCCATTAAGTTCATTTGGTCCTTGGGAAAATGAGTATGAGGAATGTTTTGGAGTAAAAGTAAAAGCTAAGAGGCTCTCTGGGGGGATGTCAAAACAAGAAAAATTGAAATACTTTTATTCATTTGAACCTGCTGAATTAACCTTAATGTCATACCAAGCTGTGAGTAGTGTGTTAGACGGACTAATTTATTTTATCAAAAAAAATAAAGTGATGGTAGTTCTTGATGAAGCACATAAAATAAAAAACACAGAAGGTGGGATAATTGCTGAATCAGTACTCAGTATTGCAAAGTATTGCAGATCTCGTGTTGTATTGACTGGTACTCCAGCACCTAATGGTTATGAAGATTTAACAAACTTGTTTCAATTTTTGTGGCCATCAAAACAAATTATTAGATTTCATAAATATCAATTGAAGGAAATGTCAGAAAACCTTCATGATAAAAGAGTTAATGAGTTAATAGAAGATATTTCACCATTTTATATAAGAATTCGAAAAAGTGATTTAGGTCTTCCAGAAGCTATAAATAATCCACCTATTATTGTAAATATGGGTGTACATCAAAAAGAAATATATGATTTTATTGAAAAGAATTATATGGATTATTTTATCGACAAGAGCGATCTGAGTGATATTAGAGGAACGTTAATAAAAGCACGATTAGTTAGATTAATGCAGGCAGCCACAAATCCAAATCTATTAATGAAACCAATCGATGAGTATTTTAAAGAACACGGGTTAATCGAAGGTACATATATAGACGATTCGGAGATTATTAATAAAATTATTAAATATAAAGAAGCCGAGGTCCCTGAAAAATTTAAAGCTGTTCAGAAGTTAGTCAAAACAATCATTGATAATAATCAAAAAGTAATAATATGGGCAGTATTTATTGAAAATATGATAGAGTTACAGAAATATTTAGAAGATCATGGGATAGAATCTCGTTTGCTTTATGGAGAAGTCCCTGTAGAATCCGATGATAAATTTACAATGATTGAAACTCGCGAAAGTATAATTCGAGAGTTTCATAGCCATGATTCAAAGTTTAAGGTTATCATTGCAAATCCATTTGCTGTATCGGAATCAATTTCTCTACATAAGGCATGTCATAATGCTATATATTTAGAACGTACTTTTAACGCTGCACAATTTATACAATCTAAAGATAGAATACATCGTTTTGGTTTAAAACCGAACGATAAAATTAATTATTATTTTATATTATCGAATAATTCCATAGACCTAACTATACACGAAAGACTTGAGTTTAAAGAGAATAGAATGAATCAAATTATTGAAAATGAACCTATTCCTTTATTCTCTTTAGTTGATGAGGATGACTTTGGATACGATGATATAAAGGCGTTGATAAACGATTATGTCAACAGAGTTAAGAAAGTACAGTAACTTAGGAAATCTTGAGGAAGTAATATTTGTGATCACTCAGGTGGTATCTCATGAACCCAGATCATTAACAGATATTGAAAAATTTTGTTTGAGTAACACTTCTTTTTATAATATACCTATAAAGGGAATAGT
Source organism: Paenibacillus thailandensis (assembly GCF_042685365.1). Lineage (NCBI taxonomy): Bacteria > Bacillati > Bacillota > Bacilli > Caryophanales > Paenibacillaceae > Paenibacillus > Paenibacillus thailandensis. The sequence goes on from NZ_JBHUMY010000023.1 coordinate 7,058, forward strand.
GGCTTTGTTGGAGTTCATTTCAGCAGTTTCACATAACGACAATGGACTGTTTTTAACTAAGTTCGGTCAGGAGCTAATAGACTCAATAATAGATAATACTATCTCGAAAAGAATATCAATAGCATTACTTACAAAAATTATATCAGAGGAGGTTTATTCGGATTTTTTAGATTTAGAATCAATTAATTTTGATCATATTCATGAAGCTTATATTATAAAAAATAATTATATACCTTTTAAATATTCTGGAATTAGAAATCTGTTAATTAATTTGGGTTTCTTTAAATATAGCCTTCAGGTTAAAAATATATTGATAATCGATGAAAGTTATAATGATTTTTTAATTTCAATTCTTAAACCTGTTAGAGAGAAGATTAGTTTAGAAAAGTTAAAAGAAATGTTTGTGCTTAAAGAAAAATATGGGAAGGAGGCAGAAGAATTTGTATTAGACTATGAAAAAAAACGTCTTTATGGGCACTTACAGATAGATAAAATATCACGGATTTCAGAAATAGATGTTAATGCAGGCTATGATATTATATCATTTGATTCAGTAAATTCAGAGACTCTTGATAGATTCATTGAGGTCAAATCATATTCAAAGAATATGAGCTTTTATTGGACAAAAAACGAAATTGATGTATCGAAAAATAAAGGATCAAGTTATTATCTATATTTAGTAGATAGGGAAAAAATGAATCAACCTGATTTCCAACCTTACATCATTGCTAATCCCTACGATTTAGTGTTTAAAAATAATACTTGGAAACGAGAGGCACAGAACTGGATTTTTTATCCACCATCTCAATACTGATTTTTTATGAGGAGAGGCAAAATCGCCCCTCCATTTTTAGTTTACCATATCAAGTGATACGGTGAACCGTATCATAAGTGACGGCGAAACATTGGGGTGAGGGTCGGTTACCGCTCATTTCATATTTTTTAACGCCTTGGCATGATGAGCCCGGACAATGAACGCAACGACCGCGGCTGCAGCGATAATAAGCCCGGAATAGATGGAAATCGCTTGATAAAAGCCGATTCGCTCGGCGCCGATCCCTAGTGCAAGCACAGGGACACCCGCACCCAGGTAAGTGATGGCATAATAGATCGACATCACATCCGCCCGGCTTCCAGACGGAGACATTTCATTGATCCAAGACATGCTCCCTGACGCAGCCGGTCCATGCCCGCTTCCTGCCAATACAGTGCTTAAAAGAAGGAGGAAAATCGACTGCATGGGGATGGCAATGACAAGTCCTACGATTCCGAGTGCAAGCAGAGCAAAACCGGTATAGATTGCCGACCGGGCCGACAAAGACTTGAAAAGAATCTGGGATAATGTTGAAAATCCGAGCATTAAGCAAACAATAGCCCCTGATAAGGCTAAATTATGGAGATCCATTTGGGTGGCGATGAGCGTTGGCACCAGCGTCATAAAAAACACGGCTACCGCCCATGCGATAATCGACGCAAGCACCGAGATCAAAAACGGCTTTCGGATCACGGCCGGCACAGTAGGCAGCTTCAATCGCTTGGGAGCATCCCCGCTTTTGATAGTTTCCGGCACGGTCAACACCCCCAGGAAGGCAATAAATAAAAGCAATAAGTGCAAATAATAAGGAAGTCGGATGGGAGACGGTGAATATTCTCCCAGAAGCCCGGAATATAGCGGACCGATGGCCGTCCCGATCGCTATGGACACCGATGCCACCAGCGAAGCCGTTTTGCGGCTTTCCGGGCGCAGCTCTGACAGTGTCGCAACAGCCGTCCCATTTATAATGCCGACGCCAATGCCCTGAATCGCTCGCGACGCAAGCAGCATGCCAAGGTTTTGCGATATCGCAAACATTAGCGAACCCGCTCCGGCAACGATCACGCCGGCCAGCAGCACTTTTTTACGTCCGATGCGATCCGAGAGCTGACCAAACACAAAGCTGGCGGGTATCAAAAAAAGGACATACATGATAAAAAGAAAGGATGTCATTCCCGTTGAAAAATGCCACAATTGCCCGTAAAGGCTATAAAGAGGAGCCGGTATATTCGTCCCCATCATAATAATCAAAAGGGAGTAGGCCACAAACCAAAACGACATGTGATTTACGGAACGTGATTTAGTCATAGAAAATCTCCTTATTTTAATATTCATACGCATTTGGGGCATGCAATTGTAATATTTTTTGTTACAAATATAAAGAAAAAAGACTAAATATTTAATACATGCGCTTCATTCCCTTCTGTATAAATGTAATATTTTTTATTACAATTTTACTCAGAATAAAGCAGGCTATGCACGATCCTGCTCTTCTACCCGGAGCAACACGTCGGCAATCGTATAATCCTTCAGATTGGCCATAACCTGTTGTTCGGTTGTTTCAAAGACACCGTCCATTGCACGCTCGATATTCGCGCCAATGGTACATTTTTGATTGGAGTCGGGCCATTTAGGCTTTAAAGATCCCTCAGAAGTTAAAATATACAGCTTATCCAAGGTAATCGTCCGCGGGTCTTGAGCGAGCAGGAAGCCTCCTTTAGCTCCATGCTTGGATTGAATAAAGCCATGCTTTCTAAGCAAAGACAGCACTTTGCGAACGCGAACCGGATGGATGGACACGCTTTTGGCTATGTTGTCACTGGTTTTCAGATTGTCCGGCGCATAGGCAAGAAATACAAGGCTGTGTACGGCAACTACAAAATCGCTGTTCATTTTCATCACCATTTGTAATATAAATTATTACATTTATTTTGTCAACCTTAAGACTAGCTTGAAATTCAGGAACGGTATGAGAGGCTAAAGATCCCAATCCTGCAAAAAGCACCGCTTTCATCATTACGGATTCTCGCCTTTTATTATTGTAATTGTATATGGCGGACAAATATTCCTTTTGCAAGAGGGGAAAAGAGGAAAAGGCCATTCCTCTGGGGATGGCCCTAAAGCTTGCCGTGACAGCAGCGTAGAACCGTACCGCAAATAACGGCAAGGCTAATCACAGCAGGCTGGGAGAACGGCATAAACATCGCCGAAACAGCGATTCGGTCTGATCTGCGGGAATATGAAGGTCCTTACAATAGGGGATGTCGCCGCAGGGGAAGTACATGGCTGGAAAGGCAAGAACTCTCCGGGTATGGAGAGTTCCTTTGACGAGTAACGATTATATAGTTTTCGCGGGGAAGGGGCTGCTAAGGAAGTTATCCATACGCTCCATGAACATGAATAATTGATTTTTGGAAGCCGCTCCAGGACCCCGGAGTGACTTGGACGTTTCGTTTAAGCCTGGTTTACCGCATCGTCCGCATCCGTGGAACAAGCCAGCTCTTTCTGCGCTTCCAAAGCGGCCAGTCTCTCGAGCAGGGCTGTCCGGATTTGCTCATAAGCGTCGCTGCCCAGCGCCATCCGTATCGGGCCGTCTCCTTGATCGATACGGTGTATAATTTGCTGCGCCATTTTATCCGGATCGCCGATAACGATTTTATTAAACATACTCATATCTATCCCCGGCAGCTCCCCCTTCATCAGGCTGACCAATTGGCCCGCCTCCTTATCCCGGTATATGTCCATCCGCTCTCCGAATACCGCGTTGCTCGTAATGAAATTCGTCCGGATTCCGCCGGGCTCTACGATGGTTGTCTTAATATCGAACGGCGCGGCTTCCTTGGCCAGCGCTTCAAAGGCACCTTCGACCGCCCATTTCGAAGAACAGTACAGGCCCATGCCCGGAGTAGAATAATGGCCAGCCATGCTCGAAATCTGTACGATATGCCCGCCGCCCTGCTTGCGGAAATAAGGCAGGACTACGCGCGCCGCGCGCAGCGATCCAAGCACATTCGTCATGAACAGATGCTCGATCTGCCTGTCGCTTGCTTCCTCTACCGCACCATATAATCCATAGGCGGCGTTATTGACCAACACATCGATCGTGCCCAGCTCCGAAAATGCGCGTTCCGCCACTTCGGCAATTTGCTGCGGATCGGTCAAATCCAGATGAGCCTGCCATAATCGGGAGCCATATTGTGCCTGCAGATCATCCAGCACACCCGGCTTGCGTACCGTTGCGGCTACGCGGTCTCCCCGTTCAAGCAACCGGCGGGTTATATGTGAAGCCAAGCCTCCCGACGCCCCAGTAATGAACCATGTTTGCATTTCAAACACCCTCCAATCGTTGTATTCCTCTGCATCATACAAACAACCGGGAGGAGCTAGCCACAGCACGTTTATACTAGTAATGGGGGTAACCGTTTAAGCCCGCCTGAGCTGCAGCCGACCGATTCATTCCGGGTGTAATGACCGCTTTATTGAAGCAGACTGTCCTTCTCAAGCAGACGCACTAATCTTTCCTCCGTGCCTGAACCGGCTACCGGAACAAAGAAACACCAATGCAGTCCCGGGTTGTTATCGATAGCTCCCGCGGAATGGAGCGCGAACTCCATCTCCTGCCCGTCCGGCAGACGAAATATGGCGGTGGTTACGCGCTTTTGCTTGATTTCGTAGAGGTCCCAGAAATACGCAAAGTCCTCGCTTTCCCGTTTCAAGCGTTCGAACCTTTCCATATATAACGAATTGTCCTTGTAACGGTCGAAGTTTGCCCGCAGCAGCGCGGTGCTGTAACGGGCAAAGCTTTCCCAATTCGCCAGTCTTTTGCGGTAATCCGAATTAAAAAACATAACGTTCATCATATATCGTTCGCTGTCCGGAAGACTGCCGAATTCGGCGACAATCAGCTCCGCCGCCCGATTCCAGGCGATAACATCGGTACCTTCATCCGTGATGAAAGAAGGATAATGCAGTTGGTCTACGATTTGCTGTAAAAATCCCGTATCCGATTCCCCGTTACTCGGCACTGTGCCGGCGCTCGCCGGGTCTACATTTGCCAGATCGAACAGGTGCTTCCGTTCATCTTCGTCCAGCTGCAGCGCCTTGCTGATGCTTAGCAGCACTTCCGGCGAAGGATTAACGTCTCTGCCCTGCTCCAGCCAGGTATAGTAAGTCACGCTTATATTGGCGAGATAAGAGACTTCTTCTCTTCGAAGTCCCGGGGTGCGCCTTCGTCCGGGCAACGGCTGTATTCCCGCCTCTGAAGGCAGCAGCCGTTCCCGGCGCGACTTGATGAATTCGGCCAATGCGGAATTCGTTCTCATATCGGTCACCTTCCTTGCTGTAAGCAGAGTATGTATCGCCGCTCACAGAGATTACGGTATAAAAACAGCCCTATAAGAACATTGTAATCGCTGAAACCAATACAATTCCACCCTACGGATGCCGATAGGCTCAGCCTTTTCAATAAACGGTCGGAAAGCCGTATACGGGAAAACCGCACGTACCGGTTGACGAGGAGGGGCAGGGGGAGGTCCAGCCGTTGACATTTCCAAATGATATCCATTACCATTTGGGGTACATGTCATTCGAATATAAAGGAGTAACCCATGCTTCGAACTTTTTTCTCCTATTACAAGCCATATAAAAAACTGTTTTTCCTCGATTTCGGCTGCGCGGTGCTGCTCGCCGTTCTCGAGCTGGGCTTTCCGCTGGCCGTCAATTATGTCATTGACGAATTGCTTCCGGCGGGCAACTGGAAATATATCGTGATGGCGTGCGCCGGCTTGCTGGCGGTATACGTGCTCAATACATTTCTGTCGTTCGTCGTCACGTACTGGGGCCACATGCTCGGCATCAATATCGAGACGGATATGCGACGCAAGCTGTTCGACCATGTGCAGAGGCTGTCGTTCCGCTTCTTCGACAATCATAAAACGGGACACCTGCTTTCCCGCTTGACCAACGATTTGTTCGAGATCGGAGAGGTTGCGCACCACGGTCCGGAGGACGTCTTCATCGCGGCGATGACGCTCGTCGGATCGTTCGGCATTATGGCCTATATCAATTTGCCGCTGGCCGTCATGACGTTTATTATCGTGCCGGTCATCGTCGTGCTCGTCGTTTATTTCAACAGCAAGATGACGAAAGCTTCGACCCGCCTGTTCAAGGATATGGCCGATTTTAACGCGCGGGTGGAGGATTCGGTCGGAGGCATTCGCGTCGTGCAGGCGTTCGCGAACGAAAAGCACGAGCGCAAGCTGTTCCATGAGAACAACAGCCGGTTTCGCGAAGCGAAACTGATCGCTTACAAAATCATGGGCTTCAACGGCTCGATCACCTATATGCTGATGCGGATCGTTTCGCTGTTCGTGCTCATTTGCGGCTCGTGGTTCGTAATCAATACCGACTTCAGCTACGGGAACTTCGTCAGCTTCGTGCTGCTGACGAACGTCTTTTTCAAGCCGATCGACAAAATCATCGCGGTTATCGAAAGCTACCCGAAAGGCATCGCGGGCTTCAAGCGCTACATCGAGCTGATGGAGACGGAGCCGGACGTAGCCGACCGGCCGAACGCCCGCGACATCGACGTTCTGCGCGGCGATATTCGCTATGACAACGTTTCGTTCGGTTACGACGGCGAGTCCCGCATCCTTAACGGCATTCATTTGTCCATCCGGGCGGGCGAAACGGTCGCGTTCGTCGGCCCGTCCGGCGCCGGCAAAACGACGCTGTGCAGCTTGCTGCCGCGGTTTTACGAGGCGGATTCGGGAACCATCACGATCGACGGGCACGATATCCGCGATTTGACGCTGGAATCGCTGCGCCGCCAGATCGGTATCGTACAGCAGGACGTCTTCCTGTTCGCGGGAACGATTCGGGAAAATATCGCCTACGGCAGCCTTGATGCCGATGAAGCGGCGATCTGGGAGGCGGCGAGAAGAGCGAAGCTGGAGACGTTCATCAAGCAGCAGCCCGACGGTCTGGACACCGTCGTAGGGGAGCGGGGCGTGAAGCTGTCCGGCGGGCAGAAGCAGCGTCTGGCCATTGCGCGGATGTTTCTGAAGAATCCGCCGATCCTTATTCTCGACGAAGCGACTTCGGCGCTGGACACCGAAACGGAAGCGGCGATCCAGCAATCGCTGGCCGAGCTGTCGGCCGGCCGGACGACGCTTGTCATTGCGCACCGGCTGGCGACGATCCGGAACGCCGACCGCATCGTCGTCGTGACGGAGCAGGGCATTACCGAAGAGGGGCGACACGAGGAGCTTGTCGCGGCCGGCGGCATTTACAGCCGGCTGCACGAAGCGCAGTTCGGCGCATATAAGGCATAACCGTTTCCGGAAACTCCGGTAACGGCCGAGAATTTCATAACCGAAGCAAGGTGCCGTCCTCCCGCGAGGGCGGCACCTTGCCGTTTTCGCCATCGGGCTAGTTGTCGCTGCTTGGATTCGAAACAAAGCGAAGCATCGATAACGTTTGTGCTCATTTCTTCCGGACGGCCGCCGTCATCAGCAAGATTAAAGGGATAACGGCGATATAAGTCATGGCATAGACCGACCATACTTTTGGGACAAATTCGAGGAAATCGACGATGCTATGATACACCACAATCGAAAGTACAACCGCAATCATCGCCAAGGGGAAGGTGAGCGGACGGTAATCTTTTAACTGCAATGTTTGAGCAAGGGTCAAAGCTCCCGCATAGAAGCAAACGGCCGTCTTAAAGAAAATCGTCACCAGCCAAAGGATGGCCAGCGCGGCTTCCACCCGCTGCAGAAAGTTGGCCACGTTGATCCGTTTCGCGAGTTCAAAGCTCGGGTATAAATCCCGTGCCGTCAAATCGGGACCGAGCACCAGAATCGACAGTGCCGTAATAATGACAAGCATCATTCCTCCAATCGCTACCCCTTGAAGCCACGCTTTTCTAGCCTTTAATGTCCGGTTCGCATAAGGAAACAGCATAAGAAGAACAACAAGTTCCTGCAGGCTAAAAAAATAAAAGGAGGCCAGCAGAACGGGCCCGGCTCCTTCTTCGAAAACGGGCAGCAGGTTAACCGTTTTTATTTGGGGAGTCAGAAACGCGACGAGGAACAGAAAGAGAAAAACAATTAACGGCAAAAACATTTCCGCCGCTCGGCTTATCGTTTCAAGGCCAAGCCGAACCGCCAGCACAACAAGGCATACGAAAACGATTAGAATCGCTTCGATCGGCGTTTCCGGCATAATATGCGTCGTCAAAAAATTGCCCAACACCCGAAGCAAGAAGGCCGTAAGTAGAAAAATATACGAAAAAAAGAGGAGCGACACCGCTTTGCCGAGCCACTTGCCCAGTAGAAGCTCGGTGTATTCGGCGAACGTCTTATCGGGAAAACGATTGCCAAGCGCGCTGTATAACAGAACCGACAACAGGTTGGCGCATAGCCCGACAATGCCGGCGAGCCAGCCGTCTTGCTTCGCGACTGCGGCCAGGCCGGAAGGTCCGATCAGGACAGTCGTTCCGACCGTAAAATGAAGCGCCAGCACGCTGAACTGCCGCAGGCTTATCTTTTCTTTTTCCAGCATCGTTCTCCACCTTTCCCCCTTACTTCAGCCACTCGTACAATGCGTCCCCGAGAGGCCCGTAAACCAAAATAATCCAGTCGACCGGATTCGGAATCGGGACCTGCAAGCTTTTGGCTATGCCTAGCCCGCATCCCAGGAGGAGAAGCAAAGTAAACACCCACAGCTCTTTCCTTAACTTTCTCCTCCGCAGAGAGGGAGCTTCGAGCATATAGATTGCAACGGTTGCCGCCAAGATCGCCGCGCTTGCCAACATAAAGGTTACTCCTTCTTTTTCATTTCCTTCAGGAAAGAACTGCTTTCGGTGCCTATTAGCCGAATATTCGACTCTACGTTTAGGTCAACCGGAAGCTGTGCGAATCGCCGATCCCAATCCGCCTTCGCCGTTTTCCAATATTTCGGGTGCGAACGGTGAATGACGTCCCCGAACCCGAAAATATCGGATTGGTAGTCCCGCTGCACTCTTTTTATAGTTTCTGTTATAAAATTCCGGACTTTATTTTCTTCGAGCTTCTCGAGTTGTTCGATGGATTCCCTTTTCGTCAGATCGATGCCGCAGGTGACCTCGCTTACGCTGAGTTCAATCTGAACGGTTATTTTTATTCGAGGCTCGCCGTTTTCCAGCTTGCTCTTGACTTTCGTTTTCGAGCGAACCACCTCCAGCGACACTTTTCCCCCTCCCGGACAAGGAACAATCCCGGCCGAACCGGTTACTTGGTCGAGTATATAGTTGTACGCTTTGCTTTCCGTTTCGTCCAGCCAGCCGACTAACTTGTCCTTTTTAAAGACGGCCAATCCCGAATATTGCAATTGGGCGGAAGCGGCGATCTCTTCCACATTTTGTCTCGTTTCGCCTATTTCACGTTCGCCTTTTACGCGAAGCCCCGTTACGGCGGGATTTTTGCCTTCGCTTACGATATCCGCGATCAGCCTGTCCAACGTGACCGCGACGGTAGGGGACCATGACCGCTGGGACGTTTGAAGCGAAGAGAAAAGATGGTTGGCCGGAATCGATTCGAGGTGCGTTAAAATTTTTAACGTATCCGCGGCCCTTGTATCTTTGGCGACGACAATGTAAAAATCCGTCCGCACTTCATGGTCTCGGGACAACAGATCCAGCACTTCGCCGATTCCTTCCTTGGCGACTTGCTCTTGCACGACCAGCATTCGAAGATGAGAAGCATAAATCTTTCTCGGAGAGACCGTCGTCATTCTTCGAATCGCTTCCATTATCGTCTGCCCCGACGACTGATACATCGTTACGGGCGTGCGTGTGCCTCCCCCTTTCTTCGCGGCGACTTCGCTCGGATCTACAACTTGAACGGACACCCGGTAGTTGTTGTCCGCTTTATCGATGCCAACCGCCACCGCGATCGCCAGGTCGTTAAGCTCCCGGCGGTTCCAACAGCCTGTGGCGAATAGAAGCAGGACGGAGAAAGCGACAAGCAGACCTGTCTTTCGCATGATGACTCAACTCCTCTAGGGTTGCTCGGGCTTCGGAGGCTTGTTTTTTCCGCGGACGGTATTTTTTTGACTGACCAGGCGGGGACGGGTTGCCATCGCCCAGTGAGGCAAGCGGAATAGCGTATCCTTCTGGTCTTCCTTGATAAACGGCCCGAAGGGACTCATATAAGGAACGCCGAAGCTGCGCAGGCTGCACAGATGGAGCACAAGCGCAAGGATGCCTATGATAATGCCGAATAGACCAAATGAAGCGGCGAGAGCCATTAACGGGAAACGAAGCATTCGGATCGAGATGGACATGTTGAGCGCCGGTACGACAAAGTTGGATATTGCCGTAATCGAAACGACAATAACCATTGCCGCGGATACGATTCCGGCTTCCACCGCCGCCTGTCCGATGACCAGCGTTCCGACGATCGATATTGCTTGTCCTATAGCTCTCGGCATTCGGATGCCCGCTTCGCGCAAAATTTCGAACGTAATTTCCATGATGACGGCTTCGATGAATGCCGGGAAAGGGATGCCCTCGCGTTGAGCCGCCAAGCTGATGAGGAGCGGAGTCGGCAGCATCTCCTGATGAAAGGTCGAAATCGCGATATAAAGCGACGGGCCAAGCAAGCCGATAAAGATTCCGAATATTCGAAGTATCCGGAGAAGCGAGCTGATATCCGCACGCTGATAGTAATCCTCCGACGAGTGCAGAAACGAAATGAACAGGGCGGGTACGACAAGCACGTTCGGAGTCCCGTCGACCAGGATGGCGACTTTCCCTTCGAGCAGCTCGGCCGCGATAACGTCGGGACGCTCCGAGTTGTACATGGTCGGAAACGGGCTGTACGCATTGTCCTGAATAAGCTCTTCGATATAGGCGCTTTCCAGTATGCCGTCAATGTCGATGTGGTCGAGACGGCGCCGCACTTCGTTTACGATTTTGTCGTTTACGATGCCTTTTATGTACATGAAGGACACGTCGGTTTTCGTTACCTTGCCGACTTGCCTCGTTTCCAGCCACAGGTTCGGACTTTTTATTTTCCGCCGGATTAATGCGGTGTTCGTGCGGATCGATTCCGAGAACGCTTCCTTCGGTCCGCGGATGACCGACTCTGCGGTAGATTCGTTCACTCCGCGGTCTTTGAAGCTTTTCATGCCGATCGTATAGCCTTGCGCGCGGCCATCGAGCAGCAAAATCACGCAACCGGAAAGCAATTGGTTGTACAGGCCGTCGAAATCGGAGATGGGCCGGATGTCGCTCACCGGAGCAACGTCTTGGAACGCTTCCATTCTCCAATCTGCAGCCGGAACGTCTATAGTAATGGTTTGCGCAATGAAGTCTCGGACGGATTTCGCGTCGGTTAGCCCGTCCGTATACACTACGGCCGCTTTCATTCTGGTGTCGCCGTCGCCGATCGCAAATTCGCGGATCACGATGTCATCGCTGTTTCCGAGCGTTTCTCTGACGAGATCAAGATTGTTTTGAAGGTCCGGTTGCAAGGCCGAAGGCGATGAATCGGACGTTTGCTGGTTAACGGAAGGACCGCTGGAGCCGGACCGGTTATGGAATGGCGACATGGCTTCAACCTCTTTGCCCATAGTTGATAAATCCATTATTGCCATCGGGTAATCGTATAAACCCAAAGCGGGAAGCCGCCCTTCTCCGGGGACAAGAAGAAGGCCCATGCGTCATGCGCATGGGCCTGATTGCCGAGGGTGGGGCGTCCGCAGCGGCTCCGAAGTTACGGCTTCGATCGCTGCGGCTGCTTAGGTCGATCCCACCGGAACGCTTTATTCAGCAGCTTGTAGATATGCTTCGATTCCTTGGTCAGCAACGGTCCGAGAATCGCCAAGATGAGCACGTACAGCGCCGCGAAAGGCTGAAGGATGTCCATCAGTCCGCCGGACTTGCCGAGGTTCGCCATAATGATCGAAAACTCGCCGCGGGACACGATCGTCAGACCGATGTTGGCGGATGCTTTATACGACAGCTTGGCGCTTCGGCCGGCCATAAGTCCGGCAACGAAGTTGCCGATCAGCGTAATGACGACCGCGCCAAGCGACAGCCAGACGGCGTCGCCAAGCGTAAACGGATCGATGGATAGCCCGAAGCTGAAGAAGAACATGGCGCCGAAGAAATCTTTGAACGGCAATATCAAATGCTCGATTCGCTTCTGATGCGTCGTTTCGGCCAGCACCAGGCCGACGAGCAAGGCGCCGATCGCTTCGGCGACGTGAATCGTTTCCGAGAAGCCGGCGACAAGGAACAAGAAGCCGAAGACGAGCAGCAGAAACAGCTCGTTCGAGCGGATATTGAACAGTTTATCAAGCAGCGGAGCCGCTTTGCGGCCTACGATAATGAACAGGAGCATAAATCCTAACGCATACAAGGCGGACAGCAGGACGCCGCCGAGCGAGCCGGAATCGCTTAGGACGAGACCGGACAAGATGGAAATATAGACGGCCAGAAACACGTCTTCGAACATGATGATTCCGAGAATCATCTCCGTCTCCGGATTCGCCGTCCGTTTCAAATCGACGAGCACCTTGGCGACGATGGCGCTGGACGAAATGGTCGTAATGCCGGCCATCAACAGAACCTCTTCGACCGGGAAGCCGTTCAGCCAGGCGTACGCCAGCCCGAGGGTGAAGTTAATCGCAATATAGATCGTGCCGCCGACGGCAATCGATTTGCCGGATTTGATCAGGCGGCCGACCGAAAACTCGAGGCCGAGATAAAACAATAGAAAAAGCACGCCGAGCCGGCCCATGAAATCGATCAATTCGGAGCTGTGAATGAACCGGAAGTCCAGAACGCCGATGTGCGGGGCGTGCGGGCCTACCGCCATTCCGATCAAAATATAGAACGGAATGACGGAGAACCGCAGCTTGGCGGCGACCAGGCCGACCAGCGAGATGAGAATGACGGCTAAGCCTACTTCCAATACGAGATGGTCCATAGGCTATTCCCCCGATTGAAGCAGCGTTTTGAGCAGCTTCAAATGCGCTCGTTCCCCCGCCACGATTAAAGTGGAATCGGCCTTGAACACGTAGTCCGGGCCCGGCGTAATATGCTTCTCGGTCCGTTCCACGGCGGCGATGATCGTCGTGCCGGTACGCTGGCGAACGTCCATCTCCAGAATCGTTTTGCCGACGCAGTGGTAGTTCGGTTCGATGCGGTACCATTCGATCGTCAGATCGTCCAGCGCGACCTCGATCGTTTCGAGCGCCTTCGGCTTATACGTCATGCCGCCGATAATGGCCGCGATTTGGCGCGACTCGTCGTCCTCCAGCGAGATCATGGAGACGCTGTCGTCCGGGTCGTCGTAGTCGAAGTGGTACATGTCGCGGCGTCCGTCGTCATGCACGACGATAACGAATTTGTCGCCGCCTTTCGTCTTGATTTCATACTTTCGGCCGATGCCGGGCAGATCGATTTCTCTGATGTTCATGAATGTTCCTCCCGTTAATATGCCGGAAGGCGGGCCTTATAGCAGACAGCCACCCAAACGTGAGCCGCCCGGCGCAAGACTGCCTACGGCATTTGTTTGTGTAGTTTGACACTTTAGGATCGTTTATATGAGAGAATCAGGAAAAAAGCGGACCGGTTTCATAAAGCGAGGTTCGTTTGATGGGCATGAGAAATAAAGCCATAAGCCGCAGCGGAATAAACGAGCGGAGAGAGGCCGGAGAATTGGCGGGGAGCCGTTTGGCCGGCAAGCCGAGCAGCAGAAGGGCCGCGCCGGCCGGCAAGACGGAGATCATCCATTTGTACGCGGGAAGATGTTTCCCTGGAGCGGCGTAATGCACGTCCGAGCCGGACGCCATCTCCGACGCGTAGCTTTGGAAATGCGTCTTGTCCGTCGCCTGGTAGGAGAAGAAAAGAGCAGACATAAGCAGCGCAGCCGCCATGGCGATAAGAAGCATAACGGTCTTTCTGTTGCCTGCGTTAACCCATATCCTCATTTCCGTCACCCCCCTAATTCATAATCGCCGCATCCGGACCGCCGGATGCGCCAATGTCCGCCGATATGCAGATATGCGGACGGACATTTATATCATTATACTGAATCGAGCAGGAAATGTCATTTGACGGTGGCGAATACGAAAGGTTACAATTATTGACGATTATTTTCGAGGGTAAAGGAGATCGGTTTCGATGAGCATTCCCGAGCATAAGCTGTCGCCGCTTGTTCGAGCGCTTGATTTGCAGCCTCATGTCGAAGGCGGCTGGTATAAGGAATTATGGAAAGCTCCTTTCGAGATTTCCAAAGAATCGCTTGGCGGCTCCTACAGCGGGGGACGTCCGGCGGCAACGTCGATTTACTTCCTGCTTCATCCCGGGGAGTTCTCGGATTGGCATACGGTTCTTTCCGACGAGCTGTGGTTGTGGCATTCGGGAAGTCCGCTGCTGCTGACGCTCGGAGGCACGGGAGAAAAGCCGGAAACGAAGCGGGAAATCGTGCTTGGTCCCGACGTGCTGAACGGACAGCAGCCTCAAGCGCTTGTGCCGCGGACGGAATGGCAGATGGCGAAGCCGCTTGGCGACGAGCCCGTTCTGGTCTCCTGCATTGTCGCCCCGGGCTTTCACTATGACGATTTCAAGCTGATCGACCGCGGCTAGACGGCAGTATCGCTTGAGTAACGAATGACACCCCCCTGGCACGCAATGCGGTGCGGGCTTTCCGTTCGGAACGGTCCCCGCGCTTCGTCATGCCGGGGGGTTGTCTTGATACGGTGAATTGTTGCTGCGGGAGGTGAATCCGGGTGAATGAAGAGAACGATAAGCGGCAGAAAATGATCGAAGCGGCTCGGATGTATTATCAGCTGGACTACAATCAGGAAGAAATCGCCCGCGAGCTGAACGTCTCGCGCCCGACCGTCTCGAGATTTCTGCAGCAAGCGAAAGCCGCAGGCATCGTTCAAATTAAAATCGTAGACCCGGTCGCGGATCACCAGGACCGGGCCGAACAGCTCGAACGGCGGTTCGGACTGAAGAAAGCGGTCGTAGCGGCCGTGCCGAAATACGAGGATACGATCGTCAAATCGTTTCTCGGCGAGGCTGCCGCCGAATATTTAAACGATCTGGTGAAGGACGGCGACAGCATCGCCGTCACTTGGGGGACGACTTTGTACGAGGTTGCGCTCCGGTTGAAGAGCCGGCATGTGAAAGGGGTCCGGGTTGTGCAGCTGAACGGAGGCGTCAGCCATTCCGAGGTCGATACGTACGCGTACGAGATCGCCCAGCTGTTCGGCAAAGCATTCCATACGGCGCCGTACCATATTCCGCTGCCGGCCATCGTGGACCATGCGGTCGTCAAGCGGACGATCGAAGCGGACAGGCATATCCGCAACATTTTGAACATGGGCAAGGACGCGAACATCGCGGTCATTACGGTCGGGGCGCCAACCGCCGATTCGGTGCTGATGGGAGCGAATTATTTTACCGACGAAGAAATCGCGATGATCCGCAGCCGGGGAGCGGGGGACATTTGCTCGCGCTTTATTGATATCAACGGGCAATTATGCAGCGAAGAACTGAACGAGCGGACGATCGGAATCGATCTGGAGGAGCTGCGCCACAAGGAACATTCGATCCTGGTGGCGGGCGGACCAAGCAAAATCGACGCCGTACTCGGCGCTCTCCGCGGAAAGTATGCCAATACGCTGATTACCGATTACGTGACGGCGGGACATCTGCTCGAATCGTAAAACGGAACATGATACAGAGGAGATATTATCGATGAGTGAATTGAACCGATCGGCAGCCGACGTTGCCGCTGCAATCGATCATACGCTGCTGAAGCCGGACGCGACGCGGGAGATGGTCGTCAAGCTTTGCGAAGAGGCGGCAAAGTACCGGTTTGCCACCGTATGCGTCAACCCGGGCTGGGTCCGGCTTGCGGCAAGCAAGCTTGCGGGGACCGGCGTAGGCGTTACGACTGTCGTCGGCTTTCCGCTCGGGGCGACGACAACGTTGGCCAAGGCTGCGGAAGCAAGGGACGCCATTGCGAACGGAGCGACGGAAATCGATATGGTGATGAATGTAGGCCGATTGAAATCGGGCGACCTTGAAGGCGTCAAAAGCGATATCGCCGGCGTTGCGGCCGCATGCGGCTCGCAGGCGGTGCTGAAAGTCATTTTGGAGACCGGGCTGCTGACGGACGAAGAGAAAGAAACCGCGTGCAGACTATGCGCCGAAGCCGGGGCCGGTTTCGTCAAGACGTCCACGGGCTTTGGCCCGGGCGGTGCGACCGAAGCGGATATCGCGCTCATGCGCCGCGTCGTAGGTCCGGACATGGGCGTCAAAGCGTCCGGCGGGGTGCGCGATTTGGAGACTGCGCTTCGAATGATGGACGCCGGGGCAACCCGGATCGGGACGAGCTCGGGCGTGGCGATCGTAACCGGAGGTTCGGGAGAAGGATATTAAACGGATAGAGGGTGAGAGGAGAGAGATGGCTTCATCATGGCGCCGGCAGTGGACGAAAGACGTTCGTCTGAATCTGCTTGCCGGCATGACCGCGACGCTTGCTTTAGTGCCGGATTCGCTCGCTTTTTCGTTTATGGCGGGCGTTCCGCCGATCGTGGGTATTTATGCGACGATATGTATTTTGCTCGTTATTACGTTTCTGGGCGGCCGTCCGGGGATGATCTCCGCGGCTGCGGGCTCGATGGCCGTATTGATGACGGGGCTTGTGAAGGAGCACGGCATTCAATATTTGTTTGCGGCTACCGTGCTGACGGGCGTGCTGCAATATGCGATGGGCTTGCTGAAGCTGGGCCGCCTGATGCGCTATGTGCCGGGCGGCGTGCTGAAAGGGTTCGTCAACGCCCTTGCCATTCTTATCTTCATGTCGCAGCTGCAGTATTTTACGGGAGCTTCGTGGCTCATGTACGTTCTTGTGGCGGTAACGCTGGCCATTATCTATATCGTGCCCCGTTATTTCAAGGCGGTACCGTCGCCGCTGCTGGCCGTTGCGGTGCTGACGTTCGGCGTATGGGCGCTGGATCTGACGGGCGTGCAGCTCATTCGGGACATTGCGGATATCGACGCTTCGCTGCCTTCGTTTATTTTCCCGGACGTGCCTTGGACCTGGGACACGCTTCTGATTATATTGCCGTACTCCCTTTCGCTTGCCGTGGTCGGCTTTACGGAAACGATGCTGACGCAAGATATGATCGACAAGGAAACCGGGGAGCAGACGGACAAAAACAAAGAAATGCGCGGGCAAGGCGCCGCCAACGTCGTTGCGGGCTTCTTCGGGGGCATGGCCGGCTGCGCGCTGGTCGCGGAATCGGTGCTGAACGTCAAAGCGGGAGGGACAAGCCGCCTCTCCACGTTGGCCGCGGCTTTGTTCCTGCTGCTGCTGACCGTGCTGCTGGGCGATGTGCTGGCGCTTGTGCCGATGGCCGCTCTTGCGGGCATTATGCTTATGGTGTGCGTATCGGTGTTCGATTGGAAGACAGTCACGCAAATCCGTTCCATTCCGGTCAAGGAAACAGTCGTCATGCTGGTGACGGTCGTCTCGGTCGTCTGGACGCACGATTTGGCGATCGGCGTCGTTGCGGGCACGATTCTTCATTATGCGTGGTCCGCTGCGACCGGGAAGAAGTCGGCCGCCCTGGAGGCCGAAGCTTAGTTCATCGCGCGGGAATAATCGAAAGCCCTGTATATGCAGCGAGAAGGCTGCGTGTACAGGGCTTTTAGCTGTTGAGGGAGGGGGGCGCTCAATCCCCCGTGACGAAGCGCCCCGCGAGGTGCAGAAGTGCACCCCATAGCGGCGGAAACGGCACCGCAGCGCCCCGCGAGGTGCAAAAAAACCGGGCTGAAAAGCTTGAAGCTTTTCGCCCGGGTTTTGTTTTTTATCGCGAGCAGCCGATCGTCAGCTGCGCCTCAAGCGTTTGGCCAGCCGCAAGCATTACGAGTTCGTCTTTACGGTTGAACTCATCGGTCTTGGCCATCCAAGGCTCGACGCAGACGAACGGCTTGCCTTCGACCGACCAGACGACCACGTATTTGAATATCGGATCGTAGGTCATCGTGACGCGGGCGCCGCCGGCAATCGGGAACGATACGGAAGGCGTCTTCGGATCGAGCAGCGTCAGCGATTCGACCTTGCCGCTCAAATCGATCTCGCCCTCGTAAGGATATTCCTTGTTGTCGTTTAGATCGAGATAACGGGTAGCGTCGATGGCATAGGCGATTTTTTTCGTCTCGGTTTTGAAATAAGGATGGAATCCCGCATAGAACGGCATGTCCGCTCCGGTGCCCGTATTGCGGTATTGCTGCCGGATATGCAGCTCGCCGTTTACGAGCGCATAGGTGAACACCAGCTCGAAGTCGAACGGATAGGACGCCTTCGTCGTTTCGTTGCTGCGGAGCGACAGCGTAATGGAAGCCTCGCCTTCCGTGCTCGTTCCGACAACGTCCCATGCGGAAGTGCGCGCGACGCCATGGTTCGCCATCTTGTAAGTCGTGCCCTGCCATTCGTATTCGCCGTTTTTAAGCTGTGCGCAGATCGGGAACAACACCGGATTGCCTCCCCGGATATTCGCCGTCGGATGCTCGAACGTGGCACGGTCCAGATAGAACAGCTCCACTCCGTTTAATTGGCATTCCGTCACGATTCCGCCGCGCTCGGGACATACTTTGACGCTCGACCCGGTGCTGTCCTCCTTCAGCTCGTACATCGTATACGTGTCCTGGTACTTCCGGACTTCATAGTTTGACATCGTCATGATTCCTCCACTTGATTAATCTGTACAGCATTTATGCTTGTCTATAGTCCATGATAGCACAATGTAGGTCCAAGGATACGGGGACTTCAGCATTTTTTCTCGCCGAAACCGTTCGTCCTTAAGGCTTGGGCTGAAAGATCTTTCTGATCCCATTAGAAAAAGGTAAATGGCCCGGGCGGTGAAAAGTCCGGCTGGCCGTCTGACGGCGCAATGAACGTTCCCGGAAACGAAAAGCGCCGTCTTCCGATAGGAAGACGGCGCCGTTATCGAGCTTACTGCCGTTATTAATTCGTCTCTGGAGAAGCGGATGCCGAAGCGTCGCCTTCCGAAGCGGACGTCGTTTCAGGGGTAGCGGTAGCCGCCGGCTCGCCCGAACTGTTCTGCGACGGGTCGAGCGTATTCGTAATCTTGGCTTGGGCGCGAAGATTGGAGATCCAATCGGAAGAGAGCTCGGCCACCTTCTGATCGACAAGGAGGTTGCGGATTTCTTCCTTCTTCTCTTCAAGCGTCGGATTGGTTGCTGCCTTATAATCGGTTTTCTTAATAATATGGTAACCGAAATCCGATTGAACCGGCTCGCTTATTTCGTTCAGCTCCAGCGCGAATGCCGCTTTCGAGAACGATTCCACCATATCTCCCTGGCCGAAGAAGCCGAGATCGCCGCCGTTTGCCGCCGAAGCGGTATCGGTCGATTTCTCTTCCGCAAGCGTTGCGAAATCGGCGCCTTCGTCAAGCTGCTTCTTGATCGCTTCCGCTTCCTCCTTGGTCGCAACGAGAATGTGGGAAGCGCGCACTTGTTCCGGCGTTGCAAACGAGTCTTTGTTCGCGTTGTAATAGTCTTCGATATCCTGGTCCGTCACGTTTGCTTGGGGCTCGAGAATTTTCCGCACGATGACTTGCGTTTCCGACTCTTCCCTCAAGTCGTCCATCGTCATGTTGTACTGCATAAGCATGCTGTCGAGCGCATCGGCCCCGCCGACCTGATCCTGCAGGCGCGTAACTTCGGCATCGATATCCGCGTCGGTTACGGTGACGCCGGCATCGTCCGCCGCTTGTTCGATGAGCTTCATCGTAATCATGTTGCCGAGAGTGGAACTGCCGCCTTGCGCGACCATCTCGTCATACAGCTCGTCCTTCGTGATTTTATCGCCGTTTACGTTCGCAACCGCGTCGCTGCCGCTCGAAAAAGGAGGGTTCACCAGAACGACGACAAGCGCGATGGCCAGCACGGCCGATATCGCCATCCATACCTTGCTTCCGTTGCTTACGGCTTTGGCTCCGGCAGGAGCGGCTTCCGCCGCTGCGGCCGTCTCCGCTTCGGCAGGCCGTTCCGCAACGGCAGCCTCGTCCGCTGTATCGCTTCTATTTTCCGACTGAATCGTGTTGTCCTGTCGTTCCTCTACGGATTGTTCGTCTTGCGCAGCAACTTTTTCTTTCTCGTCTGCGCCCGTGTTTTTTTCCATCGAATAAACTCCCTTCGCAACTGGCTCCTTAATGGTATCTTCATAACTATAGCAGAACGTTCGCCGAAAAACCTTAATTAAAAATAAAAATAGCTTGCATCATTCGACAAATGGTATAAATTAATGGTAACGGATGACTGATTTGTTTATTTACAGGCAGCTATGAAAGGAGAAAGGACTTGGAGCTCATGAACCGTTTATCGTTAAGGACCAAAGGGCTCCTTTTTGTCGTGCTGATATCCCTAATTCCGCTGCTGATCGCCGGATTGACGAGCTATTCGACGCTGCGCGACTCGATGATGTATTCCGCGATGGAGCAGGCCAGCCGCAGCTTGGGGAACAACGCGATGGAATTGGCGTCTTGGTTGGACATCAGGCGCGGGGAGATACATGTCATGAGTCATGCGGACGTTCTCCTAACCGGTGCCGACGAGGAGAAGCTCGACTATTTGGCCCGGGAGAAGAGTCGGTTCGGATCGCTCTTTCATTCGCTTGGCTATATTTCGCCCGACGGGAGCATGATCCGAACGGACGGGACGCCGGTTAACGTTCGGGAGGAGGACTACGCCCGCAAGGCGATGAAAGGGCAATCTGTCATCACCGACCCGTTCGTCCCGTTCTTCTCGGACCAGCCTCAAGTCTTCATCGTCGTACCGGTTTTCGGGGAAGAGAGGAAGCCGGAAGGAGCGGTATACGCCTCCATTCTGCTGTCCAAGCTGGAGCCTTTTTTTGGGTTGTCCATAAATGAAGGGGCCGAGACAAGGGTATACAACAAAGCCGGGGAAATCGTTTATAAACCGGCGGCGGAAGGGGACGGCGCGGAGCCGTCCGAGGAAACGCTGGAACCGTTAGACACTATCCGGCTCGAAGGTCTATCGGGTACGCTTTATTTGAGCGAAGACAACAAGCGTCATCTGTTGTTATATTCCAAGGTCAACAATACGCCCTGGTACTTGGTCAGCGATGTTCCGCAGGCGATGTTCCTGTCCAAGCTGACGCCCGTCTATCTGGGCATACTGGCATCTATCGCGCTTGCGGAGCTTGTTCTGGTTCTCGTCTTTTTCGCTTTTTTTAACCGGATTGTCAGACGGCTGAAACGGATATTGGCCGTTACGGAGCAAGCGGCCGCCCATCATTTCGAGACCGAACATCTCGAGGAGCTTCCCGGCGACGAAATCGGGCAGCTGGCGCGGTCGGTTAACGGCATGACCCGGCATTTAAGCGAAATGTTCGAGCGGTTGGAAGCGATCATTAACCAGAATCGGTATGCGTTTATTATATTAAACGAAGAGTTTCGGATTACGGGATTGAACAAGGCAGCCGAAGAGCTCGTCGGCTACCGGCTGGAAGAGCTTCAGGACCATGCGACTCCTCTTGTCTATATGGACGAGAAAGAAATCGTCAAGACGGCGGAGCAGCTGAGCGCCCGGCTTGGGCGCGACATCCGGCCCGGCCTTGACGTGCTGCGGGAGATTCAGCGGCTTGGCACGGAGCAGGAATGGACGTTTATCGCCAAGGACGGGACGCGCAAGTCCGTCGCGCACGTCTCGACGCCGCTGAGCGACCGCAACGGGCGGTTTGCGGGCGTCGTCGGAATCGCTTACGATATTTCGGAGAAGAAGCGGGCGGAGCGAACGCGCAACCGGCTGCTCGATATCGTGGAGTCGGCGAAGGATCTGATCGCCTCCGTCGACCGGCAAGGCCGGATCGTTTATATGAACGGCACGGGCCGCTCGCTGCTTGGCATGAATGAGACGGTTGTCCATCGCATCAAGCCTTTTTTTGAACGGGGCGCGTTAGCCAAGCTGATTGCCGGGGCTAAGGTCGCATGCCGGGAAGGATATTGGGAAAGCGAGATGGAGCTGGTCTCGGCGGGCGGCAAGATCGTGCCCGTATCCATGATTGTCGTCACGCATTTGGATTCCGAAACGGGCGAAATGTTCTATTCTTGCATTGCGCGCGACATTTACGAGCAGAAGGCCGTTCAGGAAGAGCTTATACGGGCCAAGCTGGAAGCCGAGGAAGCCAACAACGCGAAAAGCAGGTTTCTCGCTTTGATGAGCCACGAAATCCGGACCCCGCTCAACGGCATTATCGGGTTGTCCCAGCTCCTTCGCAAAACCGGCTTGTCCGAGACGCAGAAGGAGTACATGGACAAAATCGGAAGCTCCTCCGATACGCTGCTTCGGCTTATTAACGATATTCTCGACTACTCCAAAATCGAAGCCGGCAAAGCCGATCTGGAAAGGTTCGCGTTTTCGCCGGAGGAGCTGCTGAGCCAGCTTGCCGGCCAGCTCGGCGTCTTTATGGGAGGAAAGGAAAATTTCGAATTCATGATCGAAACGCCGCCGGATTTGCCGGTTTCGATCGTCGGCGACCCGTTCCGTCTGGAGCAAATTTTGCTGAATTTATGCATGAACGCGATCAAATTTACGGAAAACGGGAGAGTAAAGCTTTCGCTTGCCGTCACCCAGCTGTCGAAGGAAAGCGCCGTCATTCAATTTGTCATCGAGGATACCGGCATCGGCATGTCCAAGGAACAGCTGTCGAGGCTGTTCAAGCCGTTCACGCAAGCGGACGGCTCGACAACCCGCAAATACGGGGGGACGGGCCTCGGCCTCGTCATCGCCACTCATTTTCTGGAGATGATGGGATCCAGGCTGAAGGTCGAAAGCGAAGAGGGGACCGGAAGCCGGTTCTACTTCTCGATCCGGTTTCCGATTGCCGGAGGCGCCGCTTCGCCAATTATGCGTCTGCCCGAGGAAAGCTCGCTCAAGCCGGTATGGGTGGTGGAGGACGATCCCCAAATGGCGGAGCTGCTCTGCGGCTGGCTGGAAAGCTTCGGCCTCGTTACGGTCGATTTCCGCTCCTGGAAAGCGGCGAAAGACCGCTTGGCCCGCGTAGGGCCGGCGGCGATGCCGGACATGATATTGCTGGACATGGAAATGGAAGATATGTACGGCATCGAAACCTGGATGGATTTTCAGCGGAAAGCGACGGAAGAAGGCGTGTCGACGGCCGTCATGACGACGACCTACGGCAGGGAGGAGCTGCTTCAGCTGCCGGGCGACAGAAGGCCGTCGACGATCTTAACCAAGCCGCTTACCCGCCTCGCCTTATTCCGCGCGTTGAGCGGACTGCTGGAGCAAACGGAGCAGCCGAAGCCGCTGCCGCCTGCGTCCGAGGACATTGCGGAGACGGGCGAGCTCAATCATGGGCGGGTCCGCATTTTGCTTGCCGAAGACAATAAGATTAACCAGCTCGTCTCGGTCGAGAGCTTAAAAGGCTACGGCTTTGTAGTAGGCGTTGCGGAGAACGGGCAAGAAGCGCTGGAGAAGCTGGAGGCCGAGGAATGGCATCTGGTGCTGATGGATATTCATATGCCGGTCATGGACGGGGAAGAGGCGGTCCGCCGCATTCGGAGCCGTCCGAAATACGCCAAGCTGCCGATTATCGCTTTGACCGCCAACGGGCTGAAAGCGGATCACGACCGCTACATAAAGCTTGGGATGAACGACTGCCTTACCAAGCCCGTGGACGCAAGGGTGCTGTATGAGACGATCGCCCGCTGGATCGGCAAGGAAGCGGGGCTGACGAAGCCGCTGCCGGTTCGGCATGGGGACATTTCCAGCAACCGGCTAGCGGATTACGGGGAAGCGGCTGCCAGCATGCCTGAGGTGGAAGGAATCGATATGCGGGAGCTGCTGAACCGCGTCGGGGGCAAACAGGCGATTGCGCTTCATATGCTGCAGCGGTTTAAGGCGGATTACGCCTCCTTCTGCGAAGAGCTTGTCCGCGATCTCGATCGGGGGGAGCTGGCCAGCGCCAAAAGGCGGGCTCATACACTGAAAGGCGCGGCCGGCAATCTGTCGGCGGGACGGATCATGAGCCTCGCCTCCACGATCGATCAGCTGCTGCAGCGTCCGGGCGTCAAACGCGAGGAATGGATCATGCCCGTTCATCTTCTGGAGAAGGAACTAACAATTTTATTGCACTCCATTGAGGAAAAGTATATCTCTTAACATTTTCGACAAAAGTTCCTAACAACTTTCTAACAGTCTGTTGTCGCTGCTAACTTTCGTATTGTATAGTAAGGATAGGAAAAAAATGCTGGCAGTAATCATCTATCCTTGCAAAGGGTGACGACAATGTACAAAATATTGGTAATCGAAGATGACGTCATGATGAATGATATGCTGTCCATGTATTTGTCAGAAGAGGGTTACTCGGTCAGACAAGCCACCAGAGCCGAAGACGGTTTGCGGACATTAAACGATTGGGTGCCGGATATCGTGCTTCTGGATTTGGTTCTTCCCGACCGAAACGGCATTGAAGTATGCCAGGTCATACGCGAGAAATCCAATGTTCCGGTTATGATAGTTTCGATGAAGACGGAAGTTTCTGAACGGGTTCAGGCTTTAAAGGCCGGAGCTGACGATTATATGTGCAAGCCTTTCAGCATGCATGAGTTGTCTGCAAGAGTGGAAGCGCTGCTGAGGCGCTCTCATATTTCCGCCGCCGCGGAGACGGTTGCCGAGACCATTCCGGAGGAAAGCGCCGACCATAACGATCCGGTGCGGCTGGACACGGAGAGGAGGCTTCTCCTCGTCAGAGGCCGGCTGGTGGAGACGACGTTCTCGGAATACGAGCTGATGAAGCTGTTTCTGGCTTACCCGGGCAAAGTATTCAGCAGGGAAGAGTTGATTAACGCGATTCGCGGTTTCGATTCTTTTGTGACGGATCGGGCGATCGATGTCCACATCGTCAATTTGCGCAAAAAAATCGAGCAAAACCCGAAGGAACCTCGTCTTATCCGCACCGTGTGGGGTTTCGGCTACAAGTATACGGTGGACCATTCCGCAATGGTCTAAACAGGCCGAAACGAATTCAATTTCGCAAACCGCTCCTTAAGGAGTGGTTTTTTCTTTTTGTATCCGTCCAAAGATTCATAACTAACAAATGGCTAAAGTTTATTTTCGTTTATTTCTAATATTTTTATGAAAATATAGGTCTTAAGATACAAATAAGGAGACCTGGCTATGGAGTTGGAAGCAGAGGGATCGTTTTATCATTCCTTGAAGCAAGCGATTTACGACAACCGGCTTGAACTTCGCTTTAAGCCCGCGTTCCGGGCGGCGGACGGCGAGCTTGCGGCGGTAGAAGCCGCAATGGTCTGGAGAAATCCGGAAGGCGGAGAAATGCCGATGGACGAATATAGGCCGCTCGCGGAGCGTACCGGACTGCTTATCCCGCTCACCGAACGTTTCATCCAGGGAGCATGCAGGAAGCTTCGGAACTACCAGCAGTATGTCGACCTACGGCTGAAGCTGGTCCTCAAGCTGACGGCGCGGCAGCTGGATTGCGGGCAGCTGGCCGATTATATTCTGTATATTTGCGCCGAAAACAAGCTGAGCCCGTCGACGCTAGTATTCGAGCTGCAGGCAGACGATTTTCCGGTATCGCGGCAAGCGGTGCTTGGCATTACGAAGCTGCGCGCGGCCGGAGCAGGCCTCATGTACCATGGCATGCCCGGCGACCGTTTGCAGATGCAGCTGTGGCAGCTGCCCTTTACTAGCTTTAAGCTCCCGAAGGAGCTGGCATCGTCCATGCTCGGTTGCTCCAAGGAGAGACTTATCGCAGCTTCCTTTATCGAGGAAGCCCATCAGTTGGACATGGACGTAACGGCAGACGGGGTCATGTTCCGGGAACAGGCGGAGCTGTTTCGGTATTTCGGCTGCGACTGTATCCAAGGCTACTTGTTTGGACAAGCGGAGGCGCCGCACATCATGGATCTATCGGCATTGCCCCTTTATTCGGATCTCGAGCCGCAGATAGAGGCAAGGAATGTCGTCCCCGTTTAAAAGTAGCGCACTGAGCAGGGATGGGACAACCAATCGTCTCCGGCGAGGTATCGTGTTGCTTCCCGGGCTGATTTCGGAGGCGAAGCCCCTTGAAGTCCCCCTTGCGGGAAGAGGGACTTAGGGGATAAGAGAAGCTTTGAAATTAAAGGTTTGGGACGTATGCGGCGTTAAAACGCCCAGTTGCCTTTCAGGAAGACGGGCTCTTCCTTGCCGTCCGCCGTAATGCCGATAATATCGAGCTCGGCCGATCCGACCATAAAGTCCGTATGGGCCATGCTGGAGTTGAGGCCGGCTGCCTCCAGCTGTTCCGCGGTCATGCCCGCTCCGCCTTTTACGCAAGAGGAATAAGCGCTGCCGATGGCCAGATGGCAGGAAGCGTTCTCGTCGAACAGCGTTTTGTAGAACAAAATATTGGAATCGGAAATCGGCGAACGATGAGGCACAAGCGCAACCTCGCCCAAGTAATGGGAGCCTTCGTCCATTTCGACCAAGCTCTTCAGCTTGTCTTCGCCCTTCTCGGCGGTTACGTTCACGACGCGGCCGTTCTCGAACGTAAAGCTGAAGTTCTCGATAATGGTGCCGCTGTAGCTAAGCGGCTTCGTGCTGGATACCGTGCCGTTCACTCCGGTGCGCAGCGGCGCCGAATAGACTTCCTCCGTCGGCAAATTAGGCACGAACCAGATCCCTTTTGCGTTTTGTTTGCTTCCCCCCAGCCATACGTGATTTTGCGGAAGCTCGATCGTCAGATCCGTACCCGGCGCTATGTAATGCAGCTTGCGGTATTGTTTGTCGTTCAAGTAGGCCGCCTTCGCATGCAGCTTCTCGATATGGGCGTTCCATGCGGCTATCGGATCGTCCAGATCGGCGCGGACCATATGGAAGATCGCGTCCCACAGCTTCGCAACGGCCTCTTCCTCGGAGACGCCGGGGAATACTTTGGACGCCCATGCGGGGGACGGCGTCGTTGCCAGATTCCAGCTCACTTTGAAGGAGCGGGTCATCTCCCGGTACTCGGCCAAGGCGGTGCGGGCGGCTTTGTCGCTGTTCACGATGCGTTCGTTCGGAACGCCGCGCAGCAGGTCGGGATCGGCGGATGTGATCGAAATCGAAGCGGCGCCTTTTTTGGCCAGCTCCGTTTTCTCCTGCGCCGTCCATTTCGGCACTTCGTGAAACGACTCGTCCGGGGCCAGATCGTAGCGGATGCGTGCGGTCGCATCGTCGATCCAGTACACCTTGACGTCGTAGGCGCCCGCTTCGAACGCTTTTTTGACGACCAGGCGGGCGAGTTTCGCCGATTCCAGCGAAGCGTTAAGCATGACGATTTGGCCGGGCTGAACGTTGGCTCCGATTTTGACGATGAGCTCTGCGTAATTTTCCAGCTTTTGTTCGAACGTTAACATATCATCGATTGCTCCTTTCGGAAATAAAATGGCTCTTGTCCTAGTATAAGCATCGTGCCGCGAATGAATGAGCGGAGAGCGGGCCTTTTCCGTGCCGCAAAATTCGCATCGCCGGGTACTGCCCATATGAATCCAGCCGTTCTTGAAGAGCGGAACTGAATTCCATATACCCATTGTCGTCTTCGTCCGGGCGCTCTGTCAATAGAAGGAAGGCTGTTCTATAATAGAAGATGGTGATTGGCCTGCTCGCAGGCTGACGGGAGACTAACAAGAATCGAGGCGATCCGATGGTTACGGTCTGGCAAGAGCGGAAGAAGCGGCTTGTCCAATATATGAACGAGAACGGAATCGAGGCGTCGCTTATTACGTCGCCGATGAATGTTTATTATTTTACGGGCTTTTATACGGATCCCCATGAGCGCTTTATGGCGTTGTACGTCGAAGCCGACGGAGGGACGGAAACCTTGTTCGTCCCGCTTTTGGAGCTGCAGGCGGCCGAGGAGAACGGACATGTCCGCGAAACGGCGGCCGTCTCCGACGTTGACGATCCTTACGCGCTGCTGCGGTCTCGCATTGGCCGTCCGGCGAAAACGGTGGGCATCGAAAAGAACGCGGTCAGCGTGCGGCAAGGCGAGCTGCTGGCGGAAACGTTCGACGGCTGCTTGTTCGCCGATCTGGAGCCGTTTGTTCTGTCGCTGCGCATGAACAAAAGCGAAGAAGAGATCGGCAAAGTGCAGCACGCGGTTCATATCGTCGAGCGGGTAATCGAGTACGCGGCGCAGACTGCGGTCGCGGGAATGACCGAGGCGGAGCTGACCGCGGAGCTGGAATTTCAGATGCGGAAGCTGGGCGCCGACCGGCCGGCGTTCGAGTCGATCGTGCTGACGGGGCCGAGAACGGCATTGCCGCACGGCAAGCCCGGCGGCGCAGCCATCCGGGAAGGGGACTTCGTCCTGATCGACATCGGCGTTCAGGCGGGAGGTTATTGTTCCGACATAACCCGAACGTTCCTGATGGGAGAAGGGACCCAAGCGCAGGTTCGCCTTTACGAAACGGTATTGGCGGCCAACGAAGCGGGGATCCGCGCCGCCAAGGCCGGGGCGATGCTGGCGGACGTGGACAAGGCGGCCAGAGACGTCATTGAACAGGCCGGCTACGGACCGCTGTTTACGCATCGCGTCGGCCACGGCTTCGGGATGGAAGTGCACGAGCAGCCTTCCGTATCGGGACAGAACCGGCGGATCATCGAGCCGGGCTTGCTGTTTACGATCGAGCCGGGCATTTACGATCCGGTGCTGGGCGGCGTCCGCATCGAAGACGATGTCTATATCCAGCAGGACGGCTCCGCACGGGTGCTCACGAGCTATCCGAAGCAGCTCATCCGTCTCGGGCGGAAATAAAAGGAGCGTTAATAAACGGAAAACGGCACGCCTCCGGGAAGAGGAGCGTGCCGTTTTTGGTCCATTTTATTTGACGCCGATAAGGCCGTTATTGCTCATTTAAAAATTGCTCGCCGGCGATGCCGGGCGTCGTCATTTGATCCGGGTGAAGAATGACGTCCAGCTCCTCTTGCGTCAGCAGCCCGCGTTCCGTAATGATTTGGCGCAGCGACATGCCGGTTTTGAGCGCCTCCTTCACCAGCTGGGCGGCTACCTCGTAACCGAGATGCGGGTTCAAGGCGGTAATGACGCTGAAGCTGTATTCCAGATTCGCGGCCAGCCGCTCCCGGTTCGCTTCGAGCCCTTCAAGCAAGTAGCGGGTAAAGACGTCGATGCCGTTATTCATAATTTTGAGCGACTGCAGCAGGTTGTAGGCGATAACGGGCCCCATGACGTTCAGCTCCAGTTGGCCGGCTTCGCAAGCCAAAGCGATCGTATGGTCGTTGCCGAGCACCTGGAAGGCGATTTGGTTGACGACTTCGGCCATGACCGGGTTGACCTTGCCGGGCATAATGGACGACCCGGGCTGTCTCGGGGGCAGCAGCAGCTCGTTAAGCCCCGTGCGCGGTCCGGACGCCATCAGCCGGATGTCGTTGCATATTTTGGACAAGTTGACGGCGCAAATTTTTAACGCGGAGGAAAGCTCCGTGTAGGCGTCCGTATTTTGCGTGGCGTCCACGAGGTCGTCGGCGCTTTTGACGTCAATGTTCAGCAGCTCCCGCAAATGCTGCACGACTTTCTCGATATATTCGGGCTTGGCGTTTAATCCGGTTCCGACGGCCGTCGCGCCCATATTGATGAGCAGCAGATCCTCCGACGCGAACTCGAGCCGGCGGATATCCCGCTCGATGACGCGGGCGTACGCGCCGAACTGCTGCCCGAGGCGTATGGGCACCGCATCCTGCAGATGCGTCCGCGCTACTTTCACGATGTCGTTGAACTGCCGCTCTTTGTTTCGCAGCTCCGCGGCCAAAGCCCGCATCGTCGCGAGCAGCTTTTGCGACAGCTGGTAGGACGCGATTTTGATGGCGGTCGGGATGACGTCGTTGGTCGATTGCGACATGTTGACATGGTTGTTCGGGCTGCATGCCGCGTAGTTGCCTTTTCGCTCGTTCAGCAGTTCCAAAGAGCGGTTGGCGATCACCTCGTTTATGTTCATATTAATGGACGTTCCGGCGCCGCCTTGTATCGAATCGACGATAAAATGCCCCATATGATTGCCTTGGATAATTTCGTCCGCGGCCATGACGATGACGTTGCCGACGCGCTCCTTCAGAAGCTTGACCTCCATATTGGCCAGCGCCGCCGCTTTTTTGACGTAAGCAAGCGCAATAATCAATTCCTGATGAACCGGAGCGCCGGTGATCGGGAAGTTCTCCGCCGCCCGGGCCGTCTGTATGCCGTAATAAGCGGAGTCGGGTATTTCCTTCTGCCCCAAAGAATCTCTCTCTGTTCTCATTTGTACGAATCTCCTTCGACCATTCGGAATAGAAATGCTTTATATACGGTCATGATCAAGCGGCTGCCGCGAGAAAAGAGAAAAAAGCCGGCATAAACGTCTGCCGGCCGGGTAGGGTCCGATGCGCGAGCCGTCAAGCGGTTCGGTCATTCATAATGAAGCCGATTAACGACCTTAGCCGTTTACGGCATTAAGAAACTTCCAAATAAAGCTTCGTGCCGTCGCTATACTGCAAAATGGCTACGTCGCGCACCATTTCGACCGACTTGATCCGTTTCCACTTTTTGCGAAAATCGAAGTTCATTTCAAGCTCTTTTAATTTATCGTTAAAACGTTCGACTGATCGTTGCTGTTCTTCAGGGAAGTAGACCGGGACGGAACGTTTCTTAAAGGTAATGATTCGCATCATCGCCTCATTCACCTCCGCTTGTTTTTCCCTATTCTACCTTCCACCTTTTAGCGCATTATGAAACGGCCATAAGGATAATGTTTATTTCGCTAACAAATTTCTAATTATTAATGTGACGGCGCCTTATTATGAGCTGGACCAGCTGCTGTATTTTTTCTTGTAGTGGCCGTGCCCGTAATGCTGATGGCCGTGATGCGGCGGGTACTTAGGCGGCCGGTTAGGCGGGTAATAGCCTTTTTTGTAATCGCTGCTGCTGTAATGGTGGTGGTGGTGATTATAATATTTATGGCCGGTTAAGGAATGTATGAGTCTTTTTACCATATGCTTGAACATCGTCGTAACCTCCATTCGCGGTTGATTTGGATTTAAGGTGTCGGGCTGTCGCCGGCCGAACCCGATAGCGGGCCCGTCAACGGCAGCCGTTAACATAATTTACGCATGCCGGCCGCATGCGGTTTCTTTTTATGGAATCGAAAATCGCCCTTAATACGATTGTTATTCCTTATATTCTGTATCTTATTCCGGATCTCCCGCGTATATAATGCAAAGTTGGCTTTTGAAAGAAACAAAAAAAGGAGAACAGCGGTGGCGGCATACGAAAGGAAAACATGGAAAAACGAAATCGGCCGGATGATCGGCGAGTGGCGGGATTATCCGCTCCGGGAAGGCAGCCTGTGGGCAGGAGAGTACCGGATCGAATCCTTTATCGGCATGGGGAGCTACGGTCAGGCATACGCGGTCCGCGAAGAAAGAAGCGGAAGGCGGCTGCTGCTCAAGCGGAACCGCCCCAGCAAGAAGGAGCTTGGCATTCGGCTGCTGCGGCGGGAGAACGAAATTTTGAAGGCGCTCGATCATCCGCAAATCCCTCGTTGGCATCGTTATGTCACGCGAATGCGGCGGGGGGAAGAAGGGCTGCTGATGGAATTGCTGGAAGGGCCAAGCGTCGAGCGGGCCATCGGCGAGGACGGCCTCGTGTTTACGGAGACGGATAGCTTAAAGCTTGTCCGGGAGCTGATGCGGCCTTTGTCGTATTTGCACGAAGCGGGTTATGTGCATCGGGATGTACGGATTCCGAACGTCGTGATGCACGGGGAGCGGGTTGTCTTGATCGATTACGGTCTTGCGTGCCGGATCGGCGAACAGCTGCCGGACGATTTGGCGAAGATGCTTGGCGATCACGCCGGAGCGGCTCCGTCTCGGGACGGAAGCTGGAACGAGGTTCGGCGGCGGATGCGCCATCCGTATCCGGCAAGCGATCTGTACGGGACCGGTCATTTCATGCTGTTTCTGCTTTATTCCGGTTACCGGGCGGAAGAAGGGCAGGAAGAGCGCGGCTGGGAGGAAGAGCTGGAGCTTTCTCCCGGCTGTCGAGGCGTTATTCGGCGGCTGCTTGCGGATAAGCCGGAGGACGGCTTGTCTTCCGCCGCGGAATACGCCAAGGAGCTGGATAAGCTGCTGGCACGAACTTGAAATAGCGCTTCGATACGAGGGTGTTATAGAAACGGAGCTATTCGAGGCCGGAAAAGAAGCCGGACGCCTCCAGAAGCGCGGCGACCCCGATCAGCGCAAGATGAAGCGGATAGAAGGAACGCCATACGAAGCGAGGTACGGCGATCCGGTCCAGCCCGCGCAGCAGCTGCGGCGCATACACGAGCAGCAGCGTTGCGAATAAGCTGAACAGCTGGAGGTACCAGCCGATGCCGTTATAGAATACCGCGGCGATGTTAACGGCAAGATGCAGCGGCGTCATCCGGCTTGCCCGGGCGTACCGGTAGATGAGAACAAGCGCGAGCGCATAAGCGCCGTAGCTGAAGGGGAGCAGCTCAAGCAGGGCAGACGCCGCTGCGATTGCACATCCTTGAAGCAGCCGGCGGCCTTTCAACCGGTCCAGCGCGGCCAATGTGAAGAGACCGACGAGCAGCGTACCGACGACGTTCAGCTCGAATTTGTGGAAAGCGAGCTGGTAAGGCAGCTGCGACAGCGCCGCAATAACGGCAAGCCTCGCCATGTAACGCGGGACGCTCCGGGTACGCTGGTAACCGATCGCAAGCGCGAAGGCGTATAAAGGAAAGGCAATCCTGCCGATCATTCGCCAGACGGTTTCGCCCGGAAACCATACGATGCCGATATGGTCGATCAACATGGTGAGCATGGCAAGCAGCTGCACAGCTTCTACTCTCCTTCCGCGTTGGATATTACAAGCATTATACCATGCGTAACCGCCGCTCTCGACGCCCGAAGCGGGAAAAAAGCTTGTCCCAAAATAATTTCAAAAAAAATAGGACAAGGGGGTTGACTTTATACTTGGAAAGGAGTAAATTATTAAATGTGCTTCTTGAACAAACGGTTTTGAGAAAGCAACTTGCTGATGTAGCTCAGGGGTAGAGCAACGCACTCGTAATGCGTAGGTCGGGGGTTCAATTCCCTTCATCAGCATACCGATAAGGCGCGGTTTCCGGTTCGTCCGGAGGCCGCGTCTTTTTTTGATCTCTAAGTAAACCGTCCGCTCTCCGCCAAAAGCCTAAGAACGGAAAAACCGCGGCGTTCATACAATGGATACAGGCATCTATCGGCGGTTCGGCCGATATTCGAAGGCCTTAATCCGTTATGGGGGCGATCGTCATGCCTCAAATTCCGAATTTTCCGTCTTCGCTGCTGGAGGAGCATGCCGAATGGCATCGCGAATTTCACGTTGAACCGGGAACCCGGCCGCCGCGAGGGCACGGGGAACGTTTTTTGCGGTTTCACAGGCAATATATTCGGAAGGTTCTGGCCTGGTACCGCCGGATGGGTTACGACGAGAGCCTCGTCCGGCCGTGGAACCGGGTGCCGGAAGGCATCCGCAGGGCTCCTTGCTTCGACCGCGAGGCCGAATCGCGTATCGTGAACGATCCGCGTTCCTTCGCGACGGAGGACGATTTAGGGCGGTTTATCGAGCACAGCTTTCTGCACGGGTGCATCCATGTGACAGCCGCCCGCTTGTATCATGAGCCTTACTTCGACGATTTGGAGCAGGCGCCTCGCAGCACCTTGTTTTACAATGTGCACGGATTAATCGATTCGTGGTATCGCAACTGGGAAATTGCGCACGGTCTTCGTCCTGAAACGGATGCAGAAGGTCCGGGGCCTGCCGCCGGGGAAGGGCAGGAGCCGCCGGGCGGCGAAGGGGAGGAGCAGGCGTCCGGCGAAGAGCGACAGCCTGCCGCCGCCGATGAAGGGCAGGCTACACTGACGCGGAAGCCTGCAAAGCGCGAAGGACGTAAGCATAATAGGAAGCGTCGCGCGGGACGAACTGCGCGGCTGTCACGCTTGCGCGGGCAGGCCGGAGCGACCGGGCGCCGTCTTCCGACAGCCGGAGTTCCACGCCTTCTGCGTCGATCGCGGAAACCGTTCCCTCGAAAAGCGCCAACAGCTCCGCCAGGTCGGCTTCGTAAACGGCAGCCACTTCTTCGGCTTGAAGCCGCAGTCCGGATAAAGGAACGTCGCACCAGAGGCCGTAAACTTCGCTGACCTCGCGATCGATAAACGGAACGCCCTTGGCGAATCCGCGCAGCTCCTCCCGAACTTCTCCGAGCGGAACGAGCTGCTCGTAGGTTGCAGAGACGCCCAGCTCCTCTTCCAGCTCCCGGACGGCATCCCGCGTCGTTTCGCCTGCGGCCAGATGGCCTGCGGCGGTAATATCGTAATAGCCCGGATAAGTATCCTTGCCGGATTGACGCTGCTGGAACCGGACCAGCAGGCGGTCTGCCTCCCGCCTTGCCAGCCAGCAGTGAAACGAGCGGTGCCAATAGCCGCGGGCATGCGTTTCGGAGCGGGCAGCCGTTCCGATCGGATTCATGCCGTCGTCGTAAATATCGAACCGTTCCTCAGCCACGGGCCGGCTCCTCTTCCAGCACGGACGTGCAATATTTGCAGCGCGTCGCGAGGAGCGGGATTTGGGACAAGCAATGCGGACATTCCTTTTCGCTTGGAGCAGGCGCTTCGGCCGCTTCTTCCTCTTTCTTGAGGCGGCGCAACAAGTTAATGCCCTTCACAAGCATGAATACGCAGAAGGCTACAATCAGGAAGTCCAGCACGACGTTGATGAACTGCCCGTAAGCGATGACCGGCTTGCCTGCTTTTATCGCTTGATCCAAGGACGTAATTGTATGATCGGGATCGTCGAACAGCTTGATGTACAGGTTCTTGAAATCGACGCCGCCCAACAATTTGCCGATCGGCGGCATAATAATGTCGTTCACGAGCGAAGTGACGATTTTGCCGAACGCTCCCCCGATAATAACGCCGACCGCAAGGTCCACGACATTGCCCTTAACGGCAAACTCTCTAAATTCCTGCAATATTTTTTTCACTTTCGGTTCACATCCTCTCCGGTAGTACGCCAAAAAAACGGTTGTCCTTCGCAACTAACCTCCATTGTACCCGAATGCGGGTGGTTCGGAAATACGCCGCCGCAAAAAAACGATTCCGTCCGTCTTCAGACGAATAACGGCCTTTGAAGCTTGTCCGAAATTTGCGCCGCGAAATTGCAACCTAATGTCCAAGCAATCGTAATATGCTTTTATATAAGTCCAGAATTTCCAATATCCTGCATGGAGGTATGCGCATGTTCAACCGTCTTTTAGCCAGCATAGGCATCGGTTCAGCCACCATCGACACGTTGCTTGAGAA
Source organism: Paenibacillus thailandensis (assembly GCF_042685365.1). Lineage (NCBI taxonomy): Bacteria > Bacillati > Bacillota > Bacilli > Caryophanales > Paenibacillaceae > Paenibacillus > Paenibacillus thailandensis. The sequence goes on from NZ_JBHUMY010000023.1 coordinate 42,328, forward strand.
AACCCACTATACGCAAGGCGAGGAAGTAGAGGGAATTATCCGCATTCGCGGCGGCAACGTTCAGCAAGACATCTCCACCATTCATCTGACCTTGATGACGGAGTACATTCGGGAAAGCAACGATCATAAATATAAAGAGCAAACCGCGATCAGACGGTTTGCCGTCAGCCAGCCGTTCCGGCTGGAGGCGGGAGAAACGCGGGAGGTTCCGTTTGCGTTCCGGCTGCCGGCCGAAACCCCGCTGACGTTCCGCAACGTGCCGGTCTGGGTCAAGACCGAGCTCGAGATTGTCGGAGCGGTGGATCCGACCGACAACGACCGGATCGAGGTTCTGCCGGGCTACGCACAGAACGTCGTGCTGGAGGCGATCGATCAACTGGGCTTCCGTCTGCGGAAGGCCGATTGCGAATATTCCCGCCATTCGGGTACGGGGCTGCCTTTCGTGCAGGAGTTAGAATTCGTGCCGACCACTCACTTCCGCGGCGATCTGGACGAATTGGAAGTCGTATTCCGTCCGGCGGCTGGCGGAGTGGAGCTGCTTCTGCAGATCGACCGGCGCGCCAGAGGGTTCGCCAGCCTGTTCGCGGAAGCGCTGGACATGGACGAATCGTTCGTCCGCGTTCGCTTCTCCGAGGCCGAGCTTGACCGGGGAGCGTCGTCCGTTGCGTATCAGCTCAAGGATATTATCGCTAGGTATAGACGATAGTTGCGTTCCATATAGACGGATTCGGCGCTTGTCCGGCGTTTGCCGGTAGGCTAGCCCATGCGCCCTCGCTCAAGCCGGCTCTTGCTCGATAGAGCCCGGCTTGGGCTTTCGTTTTTTTGCACCGGTTAAGCGAATAGGAAGAAAACGCCGGAATCAGGGCAATCTATTGACAGAGCGAATTGGAATTATTAGCATTTGGAGAGGAAACGCCAGGCCGGGCGGCTTGCCCGGGCCGAAGCAGAACGATAAAGGAGCGGCAAGCATGACAATCGGAGCTCGAGTGCTCAAGACGGGACTGGCGGTGGCGCTGTCGATCTTTCTAAGCGGATGGTTCGGCTTTCCGTCGCCCATCATTACCGCGATCGCGGCAATCGGTACGATCCAGCCGTCCATTTACCGTTCCTGGCAGCAAGTATGGGATCAACTGCAAACGAACGTGCTTGGAGCCGTTATGGCTCTTATAGCCGTAAGATTGTTTGGGATTACGCCGATATCGGTCGGACTTGTATGCATACTCGTCATTATGATCAGCATTCGGCTGAAAATGGAGAGCACCATTACCGTTACGCTGGTTACGGTCGTCGCCGTGATGGAGGCCAACAGCCAAGGCATCGAAGTCGCGCTGGAGCGGTTTTTGATGGTGATGACGGGAATCGGCGCCGCTTTTGCGGTGAACGTGATCGTTTTTCCGCCGCGCCCGAGAAAGCAGTTCTCCGAACAGGTGAAAGAGGCGTACGCGCAGCTGTCGCTGCTGCTCCGGACGGCGATATCCAACGAGATGAAGGAGCAGGTGTACCGCGAGGAAAAGGAAAAGCTGCACGGGACGCTGCGCAAGCTGGAGGACCGGTACAAGCTGTTCGAGGAGGAGCGCAAGCTGCTGGCCCGGACCAAGTCCGAGCACGCGAGGCAGCTGCTCGTATCCAAGCAGACGATCAAAACGCTGCAGAAAGGCTCGGATCTGCTCGATATGGTGGAAGAGCATTATTTTGCCGCCAAAGGAGCGGGGGAATGGGCGCAGCGCTTCGACCGCCAGATCGAAGAATTGACGAAATTCCACGAGCATATATTGCTCAAGCTGGATAACAAGATGAAGCCCCACGCCTGCGGCGCTCCCAAGGAGGACCGGCTGATCGCCGATCTGGCCGATTACTTCATGGAAGACCCGGAGGAGCATCGGCGGCTTGTGTTCGTCGCGTCATCGATGTTCGAATACGCGTACCATCTGAAGCGCCTGAACAAAGTGATCGACCATGTCCAGCAGCGGAAAGAGGGAGCGGAAGCGGCGGAAGAAAGCCGGGAGACGGGCTGACGCCGGGAAAAAAGGCTTCTCCGCCTGCAAAGCAACAGAACGGCGGTGCAGCATTTCCATCCCCGGATTGATAAGAAACGGCTTTATCCCGGTCACAAGGATAAAGCCGTTTTTTCAGCTATAAGAAAAAAGCGGAATCGCTTATTTGTTGTCCATGTTTTTTTCGCCTTGGTGGCGGTTATGGCGGCGCGGATGCTGCAAATTGGCTTCCGGATCGTCATCGTCGTCCTTCGGTATCAGACGCGGGTCGGTCTCGCCGTCGTGATGGTTGCTGAAATCGTATTCGACCAGCTTCCAGCCTGTCGTTCCCCACTGCGGATCGGCAGGAAATACCTGTCCGCGCCACAGCTTCTCTTCTCTGCCCCACTCGTTTTTGTAGACGCCGTCCACCTCTACCGGCTCGCCGGAGATCGGTTCGATTTCGCGATAGTTCGTTATGTCGCTCATGGTGTCAACACCTTCCTGATCGTTCGTTATAGACCGTGCTTCGGCACCGCCGCGCGATCCGCTTCGGACTGCAGTTCGCCGGCCCGCTGCTTGCCGGCTCCCGTACGGTCTGCTTTGGACTGCGCCTTTCGTGCTGCTTCCTGCAAATGGGAAGGCTGTTCGCCGGACATGTTCCGCCTCCTCCTTTCGGCTAATATCCGTTAGAAGTGTGCCACAAAAGCGCGCGAACTATGAATGGGAACAAAGAGAAACGGCTGAAAAGTCAGCCGCTTAAGTGATAACGCGATTCCAGCCGCTTGCCGCCCAGCCACATGACGAAGACGACGACGATCGTGACGATAATGCGCCACGGCTCCTCGCGGAAGCTGCCGATGTCGAAGCTGAGGAGCGAGATGCTGAGGATCATAACCGCCTTGCCGAGAATTGTGGCCAGCAGAAACGTCTTCAGCGGAACTTTGCTTAATCCGGCCACGATGTTGATCACGGACGAAGGGGAGAAAGGGAAGCAGGCCAGCAGAAACAGCGGAGTAAAGCCTTTCCGGTCGAGCCAGTTAAAGAACCTTTCCGACTTTGGAAATCGCTTCAATAGCCGCGACTTGACGTTTTTGCCTAGTCTGCGGCAGATCAGGAATACGAGGCTTGCGCCGAGCGAGACCCCGATCCAGGAAAATAAAAAACCCCATCCGAGACCGTAGATGTTGGCGTTGGCCGCCACGATCACGATAAGCGGGAGGAAGGGCAAAAAAGCTTCCAGCAGCGGCATGACGATGCCGGGAAGCGGCCCTAACGCCGAATAGCTTTCCAAAGTGCGCTGCAAATGCTCCAGATCGAGATTTTTGACGATAGACAACCATTCTTCGGACTGACTCATACCAAACTCCATTCTTATGTTTAGCTTTCTCACACATCATTTCGATGCGGGGCGGCGATCGTCCTCCTAGACCTTAGTCTAATTTTTGCGGCCAATAATAGAGACAGATCAGCGCGAACAATATCGCGCTTGTCCAGACGACGGCCGGCGTCCCGGCCGCGGAGCCGATCAGGCCGCCTGCAACGGGGCCGATCATGACGCCGACGCCTTCGACGGCCGACAAGATGCCCCAGCCGAAGCCTTCTTGCCTGGGCGGCACATATTTGCCCAGCAACGCGTTCCAGGCCGGCAGGATGGCCGAATAAGAAAGACCGAGCGCCATGGTGATGACAAAACAATACCAGATCGGCGGACGTAAGGCCAGCAGCGCGAGCAGAACGGCGATGAATCCGAATCCGAAGATGAGAAAAAGCTTCTTACCGGCCAGCCGGTCCGACAGCTTTCCCATCGGAATCAACCCGGCTACGGCGCAAATGCCGCCAGCCAACAGAAGCAGCGAATACTGCAGTCCGGTAAAGCCCAGCTGATTCGTTGCGAAGCCGGGAAGCACCGGCACGAGCATGGCTGCGCCCATCGTCTGGAGAATCATGCCCGGAAGCAGCAGCTTCATCTTGCGAAGCCGTCCCTGGAGCACGAGCAGCTGTTTGCGGAACGATACTTTGCGGACCGGGGGGATCGGACGTTTCTTGATAAACAAGGAGAGCACCCACGACAGCAGATAAAGCGAGATCAGCAAATAGTAGGTAAATCTTGCGCTGTAATCGAGCAGCACGTTGCAGACGATCGGGCCGGCGCCAAGCCCGACGAGCCAGATCGAATACCAGTAGCCCATTTGTCCGCCGCGCTGCTTCTGGTCGCTTACGCTTGTCAGGCAGACGATCCAGACGGGCGACATGCCGATGCCGTAAACGGCCGAGGCGAGAATGAACAGCCAGGGAACGCCGGCGAATTGAAGCGCGAACAGGCCGATGAACGAAATGAACAGCCCGCTTTGCACGACCACCCGGATGGAGAAGCGGTCGAGCAAGTAGCCGATGGCGATTTTCAAAGCGGTGTCCGTCAAATAATGAGCGGTAATGGCAACGCCGATGACGTCGAGCGTCAGGCCAAGCGTTTTCTCCCCGTATATCGGCAGCAGCGAAACCAATACGGCGCCGCGCACGAAGTTTTCGAGAAACAGAATGACCGATATGAGTCCGATATCCGAGCGGAACAACTTGTTATGGGAAGCAGCCAATGAAGAATCTCCTTTAAATGAACTAAGATGCTACATTACAGTATGGTTCGAATCGCCCGCGGCGAAACGTAAAGACGAACATAAAAAGCTACTCGGTCAGCAGCCGGCCGCGGCCGCCGACGGCCTGAACATGTTCCTGGGCCAGGCTGAACCGCGCCAATATATCGTCCGCGATCGCATCGGCAGCGCCGGCCGTCTGGAGGAGCCGCAAGGCGGAACGCGACTGTTCCAGCCGTTCCGGAGAGGCCAGCAGCCTTGTAATGGCGCTGACAAGCTGGCCGGGGCGGCTCGCAATGACGGCCGCTCCTCTTTCCGCCAAATAAACGGCGTTGCGAAGCTCCTGGCCGGGGGCCGGGCGGTACGTGAAGATCGGAAGATTCGCCGCGATCGCCTCCGAGAGCGTAATGCCGCCCGGCTTCGTTACGATGCACGATGCGAGCGACATTAGCTCGTGAATCGGCTCCACGTACCCGAAGACGCGGATCCGCGAAGCTTCGGGGTGCCCGGCGAAGCGCAAGGCCGCCGCTTTCCGCAGCGATTCGTTGCGCCCGCATACGAGGGCGACTTGCAAGGCGCCGGAGCGGGCCAGCAGCCGTTCGCCGAGCTCGAGCACCGCAGGCGTAACGCCGTCGGCGCCGGCCATGAGCAGCACGGCGGGGAGCGCCGGAGAAAGGCCGTAACGCTTGTATAGCTCGGCCGTCGCCGCCCGCGGTTTGAAGCTTTGCTTCAGCGGGATGCCCGTCGCGGCAACCCGGCTGCCGGAAATGCCGAGCGACACGAGCTCCGTTTTCAGATCTTCGGTTGCGACGTAATACCGGTCGATACGCGGATGGACCCATCGTTGGTGCAAATCGAAATCGGTAATAATGGCAAAGGAAGGGATATGCCGAGCGGCTTGCTTGCTCGCCGGCGGCAAGGCGTATGAAGGAAACGTATAAATAATGGCGTCGGGCTGCTCCTGCCGCACGATGCCGTTCATGGTGCCGCGCCCGAAGGCGTGCAGGAAGGACCCGAGCATCGAGTCGTGCTTCATCGGACGCGTAAATCCGTACATCCAGCCGTACAGCGACGGAAGCTTCGTATAGCTGCTCCGATAGAACCGCCGGGCCATGCCGTGAATCAGCGGATGGGATTTCGCCATCAGGTCCAGCACGGCGGTCTGAACATGGCCCCGCTTCTCCAGCGCGCTTTGGATCGCGCGCGCGGCCTGAAGGTGGCCGTCCCCGTAAGACGCGTATAAAATAAGCAGTTTGATCGCTTTCGGATTGTCGTGCCGCATCATTTTCACCTCGACTTCACTATACCGTCTGATGATCAACTGAGCGTTAACGATTTGTGCCTGCGATTAAAGTTTTTGTATAATTGTGTTAAGCAAAGCATCCAAAAATCGGAAAAGGGTGAGATCGAGATGGAATATGCCCGTCTTGGCCAATCGGGCCTTAGAGTGAGCAGGCTGTGTCTGGGAACGATGAATTTCGGCGTGGATACGGACGAGCGCGAAGCGTTCCGCATCATGGACGCCGCAACGGAAGCCGGCATTAATTTCTTCGATACGGCAGATGTGTACGGCTGGGGAGAAAATTCGGGCCGCACCGAAGAAATTATCGGCCGCTGGTTCAAGCGCGGCGGCGGACGAAGGGAGAAGACCGTCCTCGCTACCAAAGTATACGGCGATACGCATGATCCTTATGACGGTCCGAACCGCGAGCCGGGCTTGTCCGCGTATAAAATCCGACGCCACCTGGAAGCGTCCTTGAAGCGGCTGCAGACCGACCATATCGAGCTCTACCAGATGCACCATATCGATCGCCGCGTCAGCTGGCACGAGCTGTGGGGCGCCTTCGAAACCGCGATCGCGCAAGGCAAAATCGGTTATGTCGGATCCAGCAACTTCGCAGGCTGGGATATGGCCGTCGCGCAAGGCGAAGCGAGGGCGAGAAGGATGATCGGCCTTGTGTCCGAGCAGCATAAATACAATCTGATGTGCCGGCTTCCGGAGCTGGAAGTGCTTCCCGCCGCACAGGCGCTTGGCATCGGGATTATTCCGTGGAGCCCGCTGAACGGCGGCTTATTGTCCGGCAACCATCGCCGGGGCGGCGCCGGCCGGCGCAGCAACGACGAGAAGCGGCTCGAAGCGCACAAGAAGCAGCTTGAAGCCTTCGCGGAGCTGTGCGACGAGATCGGCGAGCCGGAGGACTTGGTCGCGCTTGCTTGGCTGCTGGCCAATCCGGCCGTGACGGCGCCGATTATCGGCGTGCGGACGCAGGAGCAATTCGAGCGCTCGCTTCGGGCGCTGGAGCTGAAGCTGGACGATGAAGTGCTGAAGCGGCTTGACGACATATTCCCGGGACCCGGCGGAGACGCGCCTCGCGCGTACGCCTGGTAATCCATTCAACATCAAGCCATATGACAATGTCCGCCGCGGAGAAGCGGCGGACATTGCCGTTTAAATGAGCAGGTTGAACAGGATCGGGTCTTTGTTCAGCTCATGGAACAGAAGGCCTTTTTTGTTCATCCGCTCGAGCAAAGGCTCGTAATCTTCCCGCTGCTTCAGTTCGATGCCTACCAGCGCGGGGCCGTTGTCTTTATTGTGCTTTTTTGTGTATTCAAACCGCGTAATATCGTCGGTCGGCCCGAGCACGTCGTCCAGAAACTCCCGCAAAGCGCCGGCGCGCTGAGGGAAGTTAACCATAAAATAATGCTTCAATCCTTCATATATTAGCGATCTTTCTTTAATTTCCTGCATCCGGTCAAAATCGTTGTTTCCGCCGCTAATGAGGCAGACGACCGTCTTGCCTTTGATTTCCTCCTTATAGGCGTCCAAGGCGGCGATCGGAAGCGCTCCGGCCGGCTCGGCGACGATCGCGTTTTCGTTGTACAGGCTAATAATCGTCGTGCACACTTTCCCTTCGGGAATGGAGACGACCTCGTCGACCAGATCGCGGCATATCGCGAACGTCAAGTCGCCGATCCGTTTGACGGCGGCGCCGTCCACGAATTTCTCGATCTGCTCCAGCGTCACGACCTGCCCGGCCTCGAGCGAAGCTTTAAGCGAAGCGGCGCCTTCCGGCTCGACCGCAACGATTTTGGTGGCCGGGGAGACAGCTTTAATGTACGCGGCCACGCCTGCGGCAAGACCGCCGCCGCCTACCGTCACGAACAGATAGTCCGGCGCGGCGTCCGCCGCTTCGATAATTTCCTGGCCGATCGTGCCGTTGCCGGCAATGATTTTCGGATCGTCGAACGGATGGATGAACGCCATGCCGCTCCGCCCGCTTTCGGCGACCGCTTCGGCATAAGCGTCGTCGAACGTATCGCCGGTCAGCACGATTTCCACCTGATCTCCGCCGAAGAAGGCCACTTGGCTGACCTTTTGGCGGGGCGTCGTGCTTGGCATGTAGATTTTGCCCGGTATGCCGAGCGCGTGGCACGAATAAGCGACGCCTTGCGCGTGGTTGCCGGCGCTGGCGCAGATGACGCCTTTGGCAAGCGTCTCCGGCGCAAGCGACCGTATCGAGTGGTAGGCGCCGCGGATTTTGAACGAGCGCACGACTTGCAGGTCCTCGCGCTTGAGCAGCACGTTGCACTCGTACCGTTCGGACAAGACGCGGTTGTGCTGAAGCGGCGTGCGCGTGACGATTTCTTTCAGGTGAAGCTGGGCGTGGACGATATCTTCAAGCCCGATGCGGGCATAAGGTGTTTGCGTATCGCTTTCGGTATAAGATTCCATAAATAAACTCATCCTCTCAATACTCTAATCCGGGTCATGATTCGACAATTCCTAATGGATGATGTCATTATAGCATTAACGGACGGAAAATGGTCATAAGGCCTACGGGCGGGCATGAACTTTATGCATAAATGCGAATAAATCGGCTCGCTGAATGTTCAAGTTTCGCCAATGCGTCGGCAGAAAGGGGGAGGTCACCATGAGCAGAACCGTCCGGCGGCTCGTTGCCGCCTTCGCGGTTGCGTTGGTGCTTGCGGGAGGCGCCGCGTTATGGCTCAAAAGCTACGTGGCGCCCAGGGAAGCGTTGGACCTGTCGTACGAAGGCATCGACGTGAAGCGGAAGCTGCTGGATATGGCGGCGCGGCTTGAACCGATGCTTATATTAACGGAAGAGGACGTCAACAATTTGATCAAAATGGAACTAAGCAAGCAAGGCGATGCAGCCGATTCACGCATCCGCATCGACGGAGCCCGTTTCGAGCTGCAGGAAGGCAAGCTTACGGCGCACTTGAACGTGACGTACCGGAACGCTTTGCCGATCGGAGCCGTAGCCGTGTTCCGGCTCTCCTGGGAGCCCCCGAACATCGTGCTCGCGCCCGAGTCGGTGAAGGTCAGAGATATCCGGCTTCCGGCCGGTCTGGCCGACACCCGGATCATCGAGCTGCCCTCCGAAGGCATTGTCCGGATCAAGGATGTGGATTTTGACCGCGATCGGATCAAAATCGGCTTTGCCATACCGAATATATTCTAATATCGGGAAAGCAGACGAACGGCTGTGCGTTCGTCTGCTTTTTTTGTGCAGAGGCTGATCTGCGTGCCTTGTCTTTGCATTTGGAGCATGCATTGCATGCAGACAGGCCTCCTGCAGGCATTTATACGTCATGTTCATACAAAGCCCGACATACACATAATCAAGCGAGTTTTCTATACTTGCACTCTTGCAAACAGGCAAAGGCGTTCGAACGGAGATGGATGGAAGGTTGACTCGAAGGTTGACATGCCGGATGAACAGGACTATGATGGTTAATAGTGATAATCATTATCAATCAGTTGTTTCGTGAATGAACGGTACAGGCGAATGCTTGCATCCGAATGACAGGTAAAGGGGTTGAGCCTACGATGACAAACGGACCGTTCGGCCGATCATCGAATACTTCCCGTTCCGGGCATCGCGCCGGAGACGGATGGAAGCCTTGGAACTGGATGCTGTTCCCGTTTTCTTCGGTTAAGGCGGATACTGAAAGCGTATATGCGGCTTCGGTCGGGTACGGCGTTTATGAAATCGATGCTTCCGGTACGTGGAATAAAATGGATAAGGGACTGGCCGATCAAACGTCGGTTAACCATCTTCAGTTGAGCAACGGCATTTTGTCGGCTTGCACAAGCGAAGGGTTATATCAATATGCGGAGGACAAGTGGGTTCACGAAGGCCTTTCGATTCCTTGCTATCAATACCGCGTGCTCGGCAAAGCGGAATATGCGGCGACGGAATACGGATTATGGTGCCGGATCGGACGGAAGTGGGAGCAAATGGCGCTTCCCGACAAGCGCGTATTCGATTTTATGAATTTGCCGCAATTTATCGTTGCGGGCCATTCGGACGGCCTTTCCTTATATGACCGCTATATGGACGACTGGGCGGATTACGAGCTGGGCCGTGCGGTGACGAGCCTGGCCGTGTTCAGGGGGCGCGTCGTCGGCACGACGGACAAGGGAGAGCTGCTTCTCGGAGACACGAGGGGACGGTTCGATCAGGTCCGCTTTGGCAAAACGTTTATTTTCAGCGTCGCTTCGTTTGGACGCAACGTATTTGCTTGCACGGATAAAGGCTTGTTCCGGCTGGCCAACCTGCGGAACCAGACGACGCTGCTGCCGGTGAAGCTGGGCATCCCGGTGACGGAAGTCGATTTTCTGAACGGCAATCTGTATATGGCCACGCTGTTCCAAGGCATTCACGCGATGGAGTGGTAAGAAAGACTTGTATCGAAGTCTGTTGAAGATGCGGGACGGGATTTCCATTTGAAAGGTTGTTTTTATCCCCGCTTGGCGGGTGAAGCTTCCACCGGGGAAGGCGTGGACAAATCGGCATAATTCCTGTAAAACTATAGGGTGATCGCTTACTTACGGATCGCATTGCACCAGCGCACACAGGGAGAGATGAGGTTTGTCGGAGGAATTGTTGTTAACCTTTCGTTCGCCGCCGCTGCCGTTTTTTATCGAATCGAACCGGCAGACGTACCGGCCCGGCGGCGAGCATCCGAACCGGAACAATCTGGGCGTGTTCGACATGCTGTTCGTGAACGAAGGGGAATTGCATATCGGCGAGAACGGCCGGGAATGGACGCTGACGGCGGGGGATATGCTCATCCTGCGCCCCGACTGCTGGCATTATTCGGTCCGTCCTTGCGAATCGGTCACCGTTTTCGATTGGGTTCATTTTCAGACGGTAGGCGCTTGGGAGGAGACGGAGGGCCGGCATGTCGGTTCGCTTCGCGGCGACTATTATACGTATGCCATCCGGCTTCCCAAAAAAATGAACCTGTCCTATCTGGACGAAGCGAAGCAGCTGTTCGCCAGTCTGCACGAGGCGGCCCGCAGCTCGAAGCAGAGCGCGTTCTGGGACCGGCAGCAGGCATTCCTGCATCTGCTGCAAATGCTGGACGACGGCTGGCGGTCCGATGCCGCCCATGCGGCCGTATCGGTTGCGGACCGGGCGGCGGCGTATTTGAAGATGAATTACAAAACCCCGGTTACGAACAAAATGCTCAGCGATGCGCTGCAGCTTCATATTAACTACATTACGAGATGCATGACCGAAGTATTCGACTGCACGCCGCAGCAGTACTTGCTGTATTACCGGCTGGATCAGGCCAAATTGCTGCTGCTCAAAACCGATTGGCCGATCGCCCAGGTGGCCGAGGAAACGGGCTTTCGCCAGACGCCGCATTTCTCGCGGCTGTTTGCGGCCCAAACCGGCATGCCGCCGCTCAAATACCGCAAGCGTTTCACGAAATAAACGAAACGGCGCTTTCCCCGAATTGGGGAAAGCGCCGTTTTATATTTGTTTGGCGCTCTTTTTGGTCAGTATCCCTTCAGCTCAGGCCAGGACCGGGCTCATTTGGAGGGGTTGGGGAAGGTAATCCCCATGCATAACAAACCTTTCATTATGCAAATACTGGATGTAGCAGGCGGCAGTCCGAGGCTGCGTACACCATTTTGGAGGGTTCAGCATATGATCGACAAGTTTTCGATTACGGCGGATATAGCCGATTGGGTCGAAGCCTTTCGGGTTCAAAAAATTATCCGCTGCTATACGAAGCGGTTCAACGTTTCGCCGACGCAGAACGTATCCATCGTAATGAACGACCGCTGGGAGCAACGGTCGATCAACGAAGCGAGATGGGGACTGTTTCCGTTCTGGGCCAAAGATTCGGTTAACGCGGACGTGGACACCTTCCACCGCAAGCCTTATTTTGAGCGGATGCTCCGCAAGCAGCGCTGCGTCGTCCCTTGCACCGGATTTTACGGCTGGCGCGTCTTCGGCAAGGAGAAAGCGCCCCGCGCCATGCACGTCGTTGCGCCGGGCCGTCCGCTTCTGGCGGTGCCGGGCTTCTACGACGTATTCAAAAACGCGCAAGGTCAAGAAATACGCGCCTTTACGATGATTACGGCGGCTTCCTCCGGCCCGATCTCGACCTGGCTGCCGCGGCTGCCCGTCGTATTGGACGAGGAAGGCGTGGAGGAATGGCTGGATCCGGCCGTCCACGACGTCCGTCCGCTGCGCAAGCATCTGGAGCCGCTCGAATTTCACCAGCTGCGGGCTTATCCGGTCACCAACAATATCGGAGACGAAAGCTACGATTCGCCGGATTGCATCCGGGAAATCGTGCCCGGTTTCGCATAAGCGGCCCCCAAAAAAACGGCTTCGCCTTTCCGGATTGAGGAGAGCGAAGCCGTATTATTATAAAATTCCGAAGCAATTAGACATGAGGACCGGGCGGTTACAGCAGCTTTTCAATGTCGGCTTCGATTTTCTCCGGGGTGTCGGCGGGGGCGTAGCGCTTGACGACCCGGCCGTTGCGGTCGACCAGAAACTTCGTGAAATTCCATTTGATTTGCTTCGTCCCGAGCAGTCCGGGAGCTTCGTTCGCCAGATGCTTGAACAGCGGGTGAGCGCTCGCGCCGTTGACGTCGATTTTGGCGAAAAGAGGGAATGACACCCCGTGGTTCAGCTCGCACACTTCCGCGATTTCGCGGTTGTCCTCCAGCTCCTGATTCATAAACTGTCCGCTCGGAAACCCGAGCACGGCGAGTCCCCGTTCCGCATATTTTTCGTGCAGCTGCTGCAATCCTTTGAATTGAGGGGCGAAGCCGCATTTCGTGGCGGTATTGACGATGAGCATCACGTCTCCCTTATAAGGAGCCAGAGTCTGCTTCTCTCCGCGTATCGTTTCCACCTCGTATTCGTAAATTCCCATTACGATTAACCTCCTTAAATGTTAACCGGGTTTATGTTATCGGGAGTTTCCCATCCCGGCCGCCAAATATATTTTATTAAATTATATTTTATACAATTTAAATAATGCCGTCAATTCCGCCGCGAGACCGTTCGTCAAAAAAGTCCAATTGAAGGAAAGGATTAATTGCGGTATGTATGAATAGGAAGCGGGCTTACATGCTCGTCCGGCCGCGTAAAAGCCGCAGAACGAATCGGCCGGAAAACGACGAACAAGCATCGGGAAGGGAGAGATCGGGCAATGCCGCGGGTAACGGTATGCTTTCCGGGAGGCAAACATAAAGCGCTGACGATGAGTTACGACGACGGGCGGGGCGCGGACCGAAGGCTGGTCGACATTTTCAACCGGCATGGCATTAAAGGCACGTTCCATATCAATTCGGGGCTGCTTGGCCAAGGCGACAGAATCGCGGAGGACGAAGTCCGGCAGCTGTATGCCGGCCACGAAATATCGGCCCACACGGCGACGCACCCGACGATCGCGAGATCGCCGCGGGAGCAGCTTGTGGAGGAAATTATCGAGGACCGCAAGCGGCTGGAATCGATTGCCGGCTATACGGTTCGGGGCATGTCTTATCCGAACGGTTCCTACAGCCGGGACATTAAAGCGATGCTGCCTTGGCTGGGCATCGAGTATGCGAGGACGGTCGTGAGCACGGGGCATTACGGCATGCCCGACGACTGGCTGGAGTGGAATCCGACCTGCCATCATAAACGCGACTTGATGCAGCACGCCGAAACGTTCGCAGGCCTGCACAAGTCGCAGTATTTGTATTTGCTTTACGTGTGGGGGCACAGCTACGAGTTCGACAACGACGGCAATTGGCCGCTGATCGAGGAGTTCTGCGCTTATATCGGCGGCCGGGACGATATCTGGTACGCCACGAACATCGAAATCGCCGATTACATGAACGCGTTTAAGCGTCTGCAATTCGCGGCGTCGTCGGCGTTCGTCTACAATCCTTCGGCCGCTTCGGTATGGCTGAACGTGGACGGAAGCGCCGTTGAAGTGAAAGGCGGCTGCCAGATCGGCTTAAGCTAGCGAAGAGGGGGCTTGGCCTTAAGGCTACCCCGGAAAAAAAGCAAGGTCCGCGGCAAGGCGTACGCCTTCCGCGGACCTTGCTTCAGTATCCCGCATTAACCGGAGCGGGCGGACAGCAATCGGTCGAACTCGGCCGTCAGAAGCGGCACGATTTCGAACAAATCGCCGACGATGCCGTAGTCCGCGACGTCAAAAATCGGCGCGTCGGGGTCTTTGTTGACGGCGACGATGATGCGGGAGCCGCTCATGCCGGCCAGATGCTGAATCGCGCCGCTGATTCCGCACGCGATATAAAGCTGGGGGGTGACGGTTTTGCCGGTCTGGCCGATTTGCAGGGCGTAATCGCAATAGCCCGCGTCGCACGCGGCACGGGAGGCGCCGACCGCTCCGCCGAGCAATTCGGCCAGCTTGCGCAGCGGCTCGAACCCTTCGGCGCTCCGCACGCCGCGCCCTCCGGAAACGACGATGTCGGCTTCGGAGAGATCGATCTGTCCGCCGCTGCGGCGCACGACGCTGCGCACGGCGGTGTATAGCTTCGGCACGGCAAAAGAAAGCTCGGCGGCCGTCCCGCTGCGCTCCCCTTCGTCAAGGACGGGAGCCGCTTCCATATTGTTCGGGCGGATCGTTACGATACGCATTCCGCCGGGAAGAAAGGATCTTTTTTCATACGCTTTGCCGGCATACAGAGGCTTTGTAAACGAAGCGCCTCCGTCTGCCGCGACCTCGATCGCCGTGACATCCGCGACATGGCCCGCATCGTACGCGGCGGCAAGCCGCGGGGCCAGCTCGCGTCCGGCCGCCGTATGGCCAAGCAGCACGGTATCCGGCTGCACTTTGTCGACGGCGGCGCGGATAACGGCCAAATAAACCTCCGGCGCATAAACGCCGAGTATCGGGTCGGAGGCGACATGGACCGTGCCGGCGCCTCTCGCCAGAAGGGCTTCCGTTTCGCTTAAGGCGTCTCCCGGGCGAATGAGAAGGGCATGCACCTCGCCGTCCTCCCCCGCAAGCCTCCTTGCCGCTCCCAATGCCTCGAACGCCACGCGCCGGAGCTTCCCCTCTTTGCACTCGGCATAGACCAGCACTTTTTCAGGCATAAGGTTATCAACTCCTAAAAAGTTTTGCGCTTGAATGAACTTCCTGCATCCGCTTCGTTTTGTGAAAGCGGTGGTTTCGCCGGCCGCAAAACAAAACTTGCATCGTAAGCATCGGCTTCTTCTCGTTTCTATATCGGGCTACCGGGTTGGCTCCGACGCCCCGATCACCCCGTCCTGCCGAAGCAAGCCGGCGAGCGCAGCGGCCTGTTCGCCGGGCGACCCGGTTAATCGTCTGCCGGCGGAGCGGGGCGGAGGCGGAAACAAGGCGGTCCGTTCCGTTCGCGCTTGCGGGAAGCCGGCGGCCGCGTCGAAAATATCGTCGACCCGGATCCGGTTAAGCGGCTTGCGTTTCGCTTTCATAATGCCGGGCAGCGACGGGTAGCGCGGCTCGTTTAATCCTTGCTGCGCCGTGATGAGCGCCGGCAGCGGAACGGCGACCGACTCGACGTCGCCTTCGGCGTCGCGTTCGACAAGCGCGTATCGGCCGGCGTGTGCGGTCAAGGCGCTTGGCGCGCCGTCCGCTTCTGCGGCGACGGCTTGATGAGGCAGCTCCTGCAGACGGGGATCCCCGGCCGGAACGATGTCGACTTTGACGGCGGCGGAAGCGTGTGCGATGCCGAGACGCTCGGCCACCTGCAGCGCCACGCTGCCGGCTCCGCTGTCGACGGCGAACAATCCGGCCAGCACCAGATCGGGCTTCATCGGACGGATGACTTGCGCCAAAGCCGCGGCAATTACGGCGTTATCCTCCAAGAGTCCGTCCTGCTCGATGCGGTAAGCCTCGTCCGCGCCCAAAGCCAAGGCGGTCCGCAAAGCTTCCTCCGAACGGTCTTCGCCGTACGTTATGACGGCGATTTCCCCGCCGTGGGCCTCCCTCAGCAGCAGCGCTTCTTCGAGAGCGTATTCGTCATACGGATTGATGACGAATTTGACGTCGTCATCGGCGATCGCGCCGTCCCTCACGACGATTTTCTCCTCCGTATCAAACGTTTGCTTGAGCAGTACGACTATTTTGAGCATGCTGTTCACCCCGTTCCATAGTTCACATCTCGCGAAATAACTTCCACCGAAGCTCTTCGAGGATGAGCGGCCGGCTCGGCCGCAAGCTTCCGGCATCGGCGCCGCCGGCTGTGTAGCGTTTCCATCAATGCTACCTTATGAGGTTCCGGGAGCAATTAGACCGGCCCTGCGGCATAAGGCCAGGCGGTATGATCGCAGCCCGCGAGACATATATTTGTGCAGAGAAAGCCGAACACGAGAATGCGCTTTCTCCCCTTGCTCCGGGCGGGGCGAAGGTGCGCTCGCATTTTCCGATGGAGAGGAGGAAAGGGATCGAGCCGGCGCTCCGGCATTGCGGCGTGCGGCAGCTTGCCGCAAAGCGGCCGAAGCGGTTGCGGCGGAAGCGGAATCGACAGGGCGACAAAGGCTCATGGCCCCATAAGCATTGGAAGCGTCGAACGCCGGGGATGGCGGCGGCAAGGCGCTTGCAGCGGCGGCCGTTCGCACACATATGGAGGTGAGGGGTATGCTGCCTACGTTCAGGCTGATCGCCATGGCATCATGGAGCGAGGCCGGGCAGCTTCTCGTATGGGGGAGGTGGCTGCTTTTCGCAGCGGCGACAGCGGCGGCAGTCGCGATGTTTGCCGCAGTCGTGTTGCGAAGGGCGGGCTATATCCGGCTCGGCAGGCATTTCGACTGGTCGTGGCGGAGACCAAGGCGCAAGCACGAGCGGAAACGGAGGCACGGCCTGGCGGCCCAAATGTTCGGGCATCGAAAGCTGCTGAACGATTTCCGCAGCGGATTGATGCACTTGGTGTTTTTTTACGGCTTTATCGTGCTTCAGTTCGGCGCCGTCGACATCGTTTGGAAGAAATTGACCGGCAACCCGATTCCTTATCCGTACTACGGTTTGTTCGCATGGTCGCAGGAAATGACGGCCTCGCTTGTCCTGATCGCCATCTTGTACGCGGCTTACCGCCGGTACGGCGAACAGCTGGAGCGGCTCAAGAGAGGCTGGAAGCCTTCCTTGGTCGTCTGGTTTATCGGCTTGTTAATGCTTAGCGTTCTGCTCACCATGACGTTCGAGCGGCTCAGCCACGGCCCTTCGTCCGGCGCGCAGCCGGTGGCGGCGGCATACGCTCCCGTATCGGCGCCCGCCGCCGAGCTGCTGCTCCAGCTGGGGATGAAGGCCGGCGGAGCGCTAGCCGCCGTCTGCTACGAGCTGGCGTGGTGGCTGCATCTCGCCGTACTGCTCGCGTTCCTCGTGTACGTGCCGCAATCGAAGCATTTTCATCTCATCACGGCTCCCGTCAACCTGTGGTACCGCCGCAGCGAGCCGTTCGGCAAGCTCGCCCCCGTCGATCTGGAGGACGAGGAGGCGGAATCGTTCGGCGTAGGGAAGGTGGAGCATTTTACGCAGAAGCAGCTCCTCGACTTATACGCATGCGTGGAATGCGGACGCTGCACGAATGTATGCCCGGCGTCGGGAACCGGGAAGCTGCTGTCGCCGATGCACCTGATCGTGAAGCTGAGAGATCATCTGACGGAGAAAGGCGCGGCCGTCACGTCGGCGTCGCCTTGGCTACCGGCATCTTTATGGCGTAAGGAAAACTTTGCGGCAGCGCATCGGATGGTTACCGGCGAGGCGGATTGGACGGACGGCGGCAATCGGCATGCGGACGGCGGAGAAGGCGGCGAACCGACGTCGATCGCCTGGACGATGGCCGAGCAGGCCGCCGGTTGGACGAAAAGCGTAGGGGTGCGCGCGGAACAGCTGGAGCTGATCGGCGACGTCATCACCGAGGAGGAGCTGTGGGCGTGCACGACCTGCCGCAATTGCGAGGATCAATGTCCGGTCGGCAACGAGCACGTGGACAAAATCGTCGACATGCGGCGCTATCTCGTCCTGACGGAAGGGCGCTTGCCTTCGGAAGGGCAGCGGGCGCTGCAAAACATCGAACGGCAAGGCAATCCGTGGGGCCTTCCGCGCGCGGAACGGGCGGGCTGGATCGGCGATTGCGAGCAGCGGACGGGAATCCGGGTCCCTACGATGCAGGAGCTGAAGAAGAAGGGCATCCAGCCGGAGGTGCTGCTCTGGGCCGGATCGATGGGGGCTTACGATTTGCGGAGCCGCAAAGTGCTGTACGATGTCGTGCGGCTGCTCGACAAGGCCGGCGTCGCCTTCGGGACGCTTGGGGCCGAGGAGCGGAATTCCGGCGATACGGCGCGGCGCATCGGGAACGAGCTGCTTTTTCAGGAGCTGTGCAGGGAAAACATACGGACGATTCATAAATACGGTATCCGGCGGATCGTGACGATCTGCCCGCATACGTACAACGTGTTCAAAAACGAATATCCCGATTTCGGCTTGCCGCCCGAGGTGAAGGTCGAGCATCATACGGAGCTGCTCGCTTCGCTGCTGGAGCAAGGAAAGCTTACTCCGGTTTTTCCGCGCCGCGAGCGGGTGGCGTTCCACGATTCCTGCTATTTGGGGCGGTACAACGGGGAGTACGAAGCTCCGCGCGCGGTGGCGCGGGCGATTCCTGGCGTTCGGCTGGCCGAGCCGGAGCGATCCCGCGACAAGGGGATGTGCTGCGGAGCCGGAGGCGGCATGATGTGGATGGAGGAGCGGCAGGGCAAGCGGGTGAACGTCGCCAGGGTCGAGCAGGCGCTTGCGGTCCGGCCGACGGTCATCGGCTCGGCATGCCCTTATTGCTTGACGATGATGGAGGACGGGCTGAAGGCGAAGCAGGCGGGCGGGGTCGCCGCCCGGGATGTGGCGGAGCTGCTGGCCGCCAGCGTGTTCGGCGATGGCGACAACGCACCGGGAGAGGGGGATGCGCATGGCAAAATGGGTTAACGGGCCGTTTCGCCCGATTCGGCGCGCTGCCGTAATCGGGTCCGGCGTGATGGGGGCGGGAATTGCGGCCCATCTCGCGAATGCGGGCATGGAGGTGCTGCTGCTGGACGTCGCGCCGCAATCGCTGACGCCCGAGGAGGAGGCGCGCGGGCTGACGACGGCGGCGCCCCAGGTAAGAAACCGGCTGGCCGCGGCCGCCTTGGAGAGGATGAAGAAGGCGCAGCCTGCGCCGTTATACGAGCCGGCTTACGCGGAGCGGATTAAGCCGGGCAATCTGGACGATCATCTGCATTTGCTGGCGGAAGCGGAATGGATTGTGGAAGCGGTCGTCGAGCGGCTGGACGTCAAGCGGCAGGTGCTGGAACGAATCGAGGCCGTGCGGCGGCCGGGGACGCTTGTGACGACCAATACGTCGGGCTTGCCGGTAGCGGGGATGTCGGAAGGAAGAAGCGAAGAATTCCGCCGGCATTTTGCGGCGACCCATTTTTTTAACCCTCCGCGCTATATGAAGCTGGTCGAGGTCGTTCCGGTCGAAGGGGTGACGGCCGCTGCGGCTGTGGAACGGCTGCGCGCCGTGTGCGAGCGCCAGCTCGGCAAAGGGGTTGTGATTGCCAAGGATACGCCGAACTTCATCGCGAACCGGATCGGCACGTACGGCATGCTGGTGACGCTGGAGCAGCTGGAGCGGTTCGGGCTGACGGTCGAGGAAGCCGACGCGCTTACCGGTCCCGCGATGGGCAGGCCGAAGACCGCGACGTTCCGCATGCTGGACCTGGTCGGGCTGGATACGCTTCTCCATGTCGTGGACAATGTCCGGGAGAGAAGCGGGGACGAGAAGGAGCGCAAGCGGTTCGCAAGGCCCGCGATGCTGGAGCGGATGGTGGCGGACGGCAGGCTGGGCGAGAAGTCGGGCGGCGGGTTTTACCGCAAGGTGAGGAAGCCGGGCGGCGCAAGCGACATCGAAGCGCTGGATTTGCGGACATGGGCATACCGGCCGAGACAGTCGGTACGGTCCGCGTCCGTCGACGCGGCGAAGGCCGCGAAAGGAGCGGCGGCTAAAGTAAAAGCGCTGCTCGACGCCGACCCGAAGTCCGACCATGCCGCTTTCGCTTGGGAAACGTTAAAGCGAACGCTGCTTTACTCGGCTCGCCAGCTTGGCGTTATCGCGGATACGGTGTCCGACATCGATAAGGCGATGAAATGGGGCTTCGGCTGGGAGCTCGGCCCGTTTGAGCTGTGGGATGCGCTCGGTCTCGCTTCGTCCGTGGAACGGATGCGGAACGAAGGCGAGGACGTTCCGGAGTGGGTGCTCGATTGGCTGAAGTCCGGTCATACCTCCTTCTACAAATCGGAAAGCGGCGCGCGACTGTATGCAAGCGGCGGCGCTTACAAGCGGGAGGAAGCGGATGAGGACGACATCTCCCTGGCGGCGTTGAAGGAGGCGGGCAAAACCGTGTTCACGACCGGCGGAGCCAGCCTGATCGATATCGGGGACGACGTCGTGTGCCTTGAATTTCATTCGCAGAATAACGCGATCGGCGGGGACGTGCTCCAAGGCGTCCGGCGGGCTGCCGAGGAGGTCGGCCGCAACTGGCGGGGGCTTGTGATCGCGAACGAAGGGCGCAATTTCTGCGTCGGGGCCAATCTCATGCTGCTGTTGATGGAGGCGCAGGCGGGCGAATGGGACGAAGTGGAGGATATCATCCGCCTGTTCCAGAGCAGCATGGGCTTGCTCGGCAAGCTTGACCGTCCGGTCGTGGCGGCGCCCCACCGGATGACGCTGGGGGGAGGCGTCGAGGTCTGTTTGCCCGCGGACCGGATCATCCTGTCGCCGGAGACGTATTTCGGGCTGGTCGAAACCGGCGTGGGGCTCATCCCGGCCGGCGGCGGGACGAAGCAGGCGGCGCGGCTTGCCGCCGAGCGGGCGGAAGGCGGCGGACTCGGCGAGCTTCAAGCTCAGCTGAACTTGATGTTCGAGACGATCGCGATGGCCAAAACGTCCGGCAGCGGCTACGACGCGGGGCGGCTAGGTCTGCTCCGGCCGGGCGACAAGGCGATCATCCGGCAGGACGCCCGGATCGCCGAAGCGAAGCGGGCGGTGCTGGAGCTGGACCGCGAAGGCTACATCCCGCAGCCGGAGCGGCGCATCCGCGTCGCCGGGAAGGAAGGCAAGGCGGTGCTGCTGCTTGCGGTGGAGGCGATGCGCCTCGCCGGGCAAATCAGCCGGCACGACGCGCTGATCGCCGGCAAGCTGGCGCATGTGATCGCCGGCGGCGACGTGAAGCCGGGGCTTGAGGTGAGCGAGCAATATTTGCTCGATCTGGAACGCGAAGCGTTCCTCAGCCTGTGCGGCGAGCCGAAGACGCAGGCGCGGATGAGCCATATGCTCGCGACCGGCAAGCCGCTGCGCAACTAGCGCCCGCGCCGCGGGCATAATCGTGTGCGCCGTCGGTTGCTTCGGATAACCGAAGTCGGCAAGCGGACACGGTAGTCTTAAATGCAATAGTACATGTATTTCTTTCCGGAAGCGGCCCGCTTTCGAGTTTAACTGCAAATATACAGTTACGTTGAGCTAAATGGAGCGGGTCGGACCGATAGAGAAAAATTTTACTGCATTTTCGCCGGTAAAGTCGCAGCTCGGCGATTAAAGTGGATTTTTAACTGTATTTTTACAGTCATGCGCTGCCAACGGCGAGGCGGATATGCCGGTACACCAGTTATACGTCCCTGATGCTGCGGTTGATAGGCTAGAACGACGAGTTATGCAAAGGCCAGCGGCTGCCGCTTGCCGCTTGCGCGCTGCCCCGCCATGCGTGACGCAGCACGGTTAGACGCTTTGCACTTAAAAGCGATTGAAAGCGATATAAATACGACGCGAGAAGGAGGGCGGACTATGAGCGATTCACGATTCGGCCGCAACGACCGCGACGCGGTTATCGTTTCGGCCGCACGGACCGCGGTCGGCAAGGCGAAGAAAGGAAGTTTCGCGGAGACGCGCGCCGAGGATATGGGCCGGGCTGCGCTGCGGGCCGCATTGGACCGCGCCCCGGGGCTTCGCCCCGAGCAAATCGACGATGTTATCCTCGGCTGCGCCATGCCGGAAGGCGAGCAAGGACTTAACGTAGCGCGGATCATCTCGCTTTACGCCGGCCTGCCGGTGACGGTTCCGGCCGTCACCGTCAACCGCTTTTGCGCATCCGGGCTGCAGGCGATCGCCTATGCGGCCGACCGCATCCGGCTCGGCGGCGCCGATGCCGTCATCGCCGGCGGCGTCGAAAGCATGAGCCATGTGCCGATGAGCGGCTTCCGGCTTTCGCCGCATCCGGCAATCGTGGATGCGATGCCCGAAATTTACATGGGCGTGGGACATACGGCGGAGGAGGTGGCCCGGCGTTACGGGGTAACCCGCGAAATGCAGGACGCCTTTGCGGCGGAAAGCCACCGCAAGGCGGCGGCCGCTATCGCTGCCGGCCGCTTTGCGGAGGAGATCGTGCCCGTTCAAGTATCGCGGTCCGGGACGGACGACGCCGGGCGGCCGTGGCGGAACAGCTTCGAGTTTGCGATGGACGAAGGCGTGCGCCCGGAAACGACTGTGCAGACGCTCGCTCCGCTTAAGCCTTCGTTCGCTCGTGAAGGGACGGTCACGGCGGGCAATTCCTCGCAGATGAGCGACGGGGCGGCCGCGGTGGCGGTAACGAGCCGGAAGCTCGCAAGCGAGCTTGGGCTGCGCCCGATGGCGGCTTTTCGCGGCTTTGCCCTTGCCGGCGTAGAGCCGGAGGTGATGGGCATCGGCCCGATCAAGGCGATTCCGAGGGCGCTTAAGCAGGCGGGGCTGACACTCGCCGACGTCGACTTGTTCGAGCTGAACGAAGCTTTCGCCGCCCAATGCGTGCCGATTATCGACGAGCTTGGGCTCGATGCGGACAAAGTGAACGTCAACGGGGGCGCGATCGCCCTTGGGCATCCGCTTGGCTGCACCGGGGCGAAGCTGTCCGTGACGCTTATTCACGAGCTGAAGCGGAGAGGCGGAGGAATCGGCGTCGTCACGATGTGCGTAGGCGGAGGCATGGGAGCTGCCGGCGTGTTTGAAGTGTACGGCGACTGAACGGAAGGGAGGCCATAACGATGGGGAATAGAGTACGGTTCGGAGGCTGGTTCGTCGTGGAGGACAGCGCTCCGGAAACGGTGTTTGTCCCGGAGGATTTTACGGAAGAGCAGCGCATGATCGCCCAGGCGGCGGAGGATTTTTTGGAAGGGGAAATATTGCCGCACGATGAGCAGATCGAAAGCCTCGATTACGGCCTGACGGTCCGGCTGCTGCAAAAAGCGGGCGAGCTCGGCCTGCTCGGGGGCGACGTGCCCGAAGCGTACGGCGGACTGGGGCTCGAGAAAACGACGACGACGCTGTTGTCCGAGACGTTGTCCCGCGCCTCGTCGTTTGCGTTGTCGGTCGGCGCGCATACGGGCATCGGCACGCTGCCGATCGTGTTCTTCGGCTCGCCGGAGCAGAAGAAGCGGCATTTGCCCGATCTTGCGGCCGGCCGCCGGCTCGCCGCCTATTGCTTGACGGAGCCCGCGTCGGGCTCCGACGCGCTGAGCGCGCGGACGACGGCGAGGCTTTCGGACGACGGTGAGCACTATGTGCTGAACGGCTCCAAGCTGTACATTACGAACGCCGGCTTCGCCGACCTGTTTATCGTGTACGCGAAGGTCGACGGCGACAAATTCACCGCCTTTATCGTCGAGAAAGGAACCCCCGGCTTCACCGTCGGCCCGGAGGAGAAGAAGATGGGCATTAAAGGCTCGTCCACTTGCCCGCTTTATTTCGAGGACGCTCCGGTGCCGGTCTGCAACGTGCTCGGGGAAATCGGCAAAGGCCACCGCATCGCGTTCAACATTCTGAATATCGGCCGCTTCAAGCTGGGGGCGGGGTGTCTCGGCGCGGCGAAAGAAACGATCGCCTTAGCCGCTAAGTTCGCGAATACAAGAGAGCAGTTCGGGCGCAAAATTTCTTCGTTCCCGCTGATCGGCGCGAAGCTGGCGGACATGAACATCCGTACCTATGTGCTCGAAAGCATGGTCTACCGGACGGCGGGCTTGATCGACTCGCTGCTGGCGGAGGAGAAAATCGGCGAGGAAGCGCCGGATTCGGGCGAAAAAGCGGCCAGCGCCATCGGCGAATACGCGCTCGAGTGCTCGATCGTGAAGGTGTTCGCTTCCGAGACGCTTGATTTCGTGGCGGACGAAGGGGTGCAAATTCACGGCGGCGCCGGCTACATCCGCGAATACAAGGTGGAGCGCATTTACCGGGACGCGCGGATCAACCGGATTTTTGAAGGGACGAATGAAATCAACCGTCTGATCATTCCGGGCACGCTGCTCAAAAAAGCGTTTAAAGGCGAGCTTCCGCTGCTGGACAAAGCCGGGGCTTTGCAGGCCGAGCTGCTGCAGCCTATGCCGCTGCCGGCGTTCGAGGCGCCGCTTGAGCTCGAAAGCTACCGCCTTGCCCAAGCGAAAAAAGTATTTCTCGCCATCGGCGGGCTCGCGGTGCAGAAGCTGGGCGCCCGTCTCGAGGAGGAACAGGAAATCGTCGGCCTTCTTGCGGACACGATGATTCTGATCTACGCAATGGAAAGCGCGCTGCTGCGGACAAGGAAGCTTGGCGGGGCGGCCGCAAGCCTGGCTGCCGCGATGACCGAGGTGTTCCTTCAGGAAGGAATGGAGCGGATCGAGTCGCTTGCGAAAACCGCCGCCGCCGCGCTGGAACAAGGAGACGGGCTGCAGATGCAGCTGTCCGTACTGAAGAAGCTGCTGCGCGCGCCTTACGCAGACACGATAACGAAAAAGCGGGCCGTCGCCGCCCGCGTCATCCAAGCGGAACGTTACATCGTGTAGAGAGGGGCTGACCATATGGAGTTGAATCATCCTGAACAACCGGGGGGAGCGGCCGGCGGGTCCGTGTATGCCGGCCGTCCGTGGCTAGCCAGTTATCCCCAGGAGATTCCGGCTTCAATCGATTATCCGAACGAAAGCTTGCCCTCAATCCTAACCAAAGCGGCCGCGCAGTTCCCTCGGAACGAGGCGATCCATTTTTTCGGCCGCTCCGTCAGCTACCGCGAGCTGCATGCCCAGGCGGCGCGCCTCTCGAACGCTCTCCGCTCGCTCGGCGTCGCCAAGGGTGACCGCGTCGCCATCATGCTCCCCAATTGTCCGCAAGCCGTCGTTTCGTATTTCGCCGTCCTGATGCTCGGAGCGGTCGTCGTCCAGACGAATCCGCTGTATGTGGAACGGGAGCTGGAATACCAGCTCTCGGACAGCGGCGCGGTCGCAATCATTACCCTCGATCAATTTTATGCCCGTCTTGCGGCGGTTCGGGGAAACCCGCCGGAGCAAGGCCCGGTCCCCAAGCTCAAAATCGCCGTCGTCACGTCGATTAAAGACGGACTTCCTTTTCCGAAAAATTTGCTTTATCCGATCAAGCAGCGCAAGGAAGGCTTCCGCGGCGGCATTCCGTACGGGCGCAGCGGCGTCATCGCCTATGCCCGGCTGCTTGCGGGCCAAAACGCGGAGCCCCCGGAGACGGCTGTCGGCGCCGACGACTTGGCGCTGCTGCAATATACCGGAGGGACGACCGGGAAGCCGAAAGGCGTTATGCTGACGCACCGCAACCTCGTGGCCAATACGATGCAGACGGCGGCGTGGTGTTATAAGGCGGAGCAAGGCCGGGAGCGTTTCCTCGCGGCGCTGCCGCTGTTCCACGTGTTTGGCCTGACCGTGCTCATGAATATGGCGGTGCTGAAGGCGGGCACGCTTATTTTGCTTCCGAGATTCGAAACGGAGGCCGTTCTGGACACGATCCGGAGGCTTAGGCCCAGCATATTTCCGGGAGCGCCTACGATGTACATTGCGCTCATTCATCACGCCGGTGCTTCTTCGACCGACATGACGTCGATCAATGTCTGCATCAGCGGCTCGGCGTCGCTGCCGCTCGAGGTGCAGGAAAGGTTCGAGCAGCTGACGGGCGGGCGGCTTATCGAAGGCTACGGCTTGACCGAAGCTTCGCCCGTCACCCACTGCAACCCGATATGGAGCAAACGGAAAAACGGGACGATCGGCATTCCGCTTCCCGACACCGAGGCGAAAATCGTCGACAGCGCGACCGGGGAGGAGCTTCCGCCCGGCGAGATCGGCGAGCTTCTCGTGCGCGGCCCGCAGGTGATGAAGGGATATTGGAACCGTCCCGCCGAGACGGCGGACGCGCTCAAGGACGGCTGGCTGAAGACGGGCGATTTGGCCCGGATGGACGAAGAAGGTTATTTTGCCATCGTGGACCGGATTAAGGACGTCATTATTGCGGGCGGCTTCAACATCTATCCGCGCGAGGTGGAGGAAGTGCTCTACGAGCATCCGGGCGTGCGGGAGGCTGCGGTCATCGGCGTGAAGGACGACTACCGCGGCGAGACGGTCAAGGCGTACATCGTGCTGAAGGACGGGTGGCAAGTATCCCGCATCCAGCTCGACAAGTGGTGCAGGGAGCGGCTTGCGGCTTTTAAAGTGCCGCATTTGTACGAATTCCGGGAAACGCTTCCGAAGTCGCTGATCGGGAAGGTGCTGAAGCGGAAGCTGATCGAAGAGGAGGCGAAAAAAGCCCGGACGGATGCCGGCCCGGACCCGCAATCCGGGCGATGATGTAGGATGAACGGCCGGACCGGGAGCCTAGAGCCGGGAGAAGGGCTTCGGCCCGCAGGCTTGGTTGAACTGGGGCCCCTCTCTTGCTATAATCGTAATAATTGGAAAATATTTGCCTCCGTCCTGTAAACAGATTGTAACGAGCGAAGGTGAAACATTTATTATAAACGTTGCGTATTAATCCGATATAAGGACTATAGAAAGGAGGCGGATTATGGAAGCAAATTGGGTAACTGTCGTTGTCCTGCTTTTTGGCATTATGGTCGCTCTTTATGGCGTTTACGCCTATTTGCGCATGTTCGCCAAGCATAAAGACGGGCCGGACGCCGAAACTCCGCCTCCCATTCACCGCGCCGCTCCTGCAAGCGAGGATACACATACGGTCACGGAGAAGCAGCCGGACCGCAAAGGGCGGGGGAATTAATGTTCCATTCCGCCGCAGCCATTTCATTTGTCCTTTCACAGTGGTATAATAGTTAGAAAAGTAGAAAAATTAAGACATATGACGGCCATGGAGTTGTCTGCACCGAAGGGGGTTCATGCGGCATAGCCCGCGTTTTCTCGTACACTGTTTGGTACGACCATTCAACGTATAGGGAGGAGATTTCATGGCAAAGCATAGCCAGAATGAAGTCAAGGAAAGCCTGAAGGAACTCACGAGAATCTATCGGCCGAAGGACTCGCGCAAGTTCGTGCGGGACTACATCCGCAAATATCGGATTACCGGCGGGTACGAAGATGAGTTGACGATGCTGGTCGACAACGAAATGGATAGAATCAACTCCTCCGTCAGTTAACATGTCGAAGATAAGAGGTCTTGCGAGCCTGTGCAGGCAGGCGCAAGGCCTTTTTTTTCATGCCGTACGGTAATGAAGCTCTCCGTTTCCGAATAGGGTGGAAGGGAGAGGAGATGGATAACCGCTATGATCATCCAATTAAAAACGGCAGAAAATATTAAGGTCATTCGGAAAGCCGGAACGATCGTGGCCGATTGCCATAAGGCGATCGCCGGGCGAATCGCGCCCGGCGTTACGACGCTGGAAATCGACCGGTTCGTGGAGCGATTCTTGCGGGAGGCGGGCGCTTACCCGGCGCAAAAGGGCTACAAAGGTTATCCGTACGCGATATGCGCGTCGGTCAACGATGTCGTGTGCCACGGCTTTCCGGATTCGGTGCCGCTTGTCGAAGGCGATATCGTGACGATCGACATGGTTGCGGACGTGGACGGCTGGAAAGCCGACTCGGCCTGGACTTATGGGATCGGAAAATTGGACCGGCATTCCGAGCGGCTGCTTCGGGTTGCGCGGACGGCGCTTAACCGGGGGATTTCGGAAGCGTTTCCGGGCAAGCGGCTCGGGGACGTCGGCTGGGCGATCCAAAACTATGTCGAACGCTCCGGCTGCAGCGTGGTCGACAGCTTTACCGGGCATGGCATCGGCCGGTATATACACGAGCCGCCGCAAGTGCTTCATACGGGCCTGCCCGGGTTCGGGGAGCGGCTCGAGCCGGGTATGGTCATTACGATCGAACCGATCGTTTCGGAAGGGCGGCCGGAGGCGCATATCGAGCGGGACGGCTGGACGGCCCGCACGAACGACCGCAGCCGGGCGGCCCAGTTCGAGCATACCATTGCGATTACCGAGCAGGGACCGGTCATCTTGACGCGCCGATAACGGAAGAGCGTACATCGCTTGCAGAAGGCATCGGACCCGGCTTGGATGCAAACGCTTTACCATGACGGTTGATCAGCAGTCGTTCGACGCTTGGGTTAAACGTAAAGCCGGATTTCCTCGGTTGGAGGAGATCCGGCTTTTTGCACGCTGTATTCCTTCCCGCCGTACGGTAGTTCATCTTGCCTGCGAGGCCGGAGGGGTACAGCCGGGGAAAGGGTAAATGTCCCGTACCGATTGGAAAGGGTAACGCTTGGAAGCGAATTGGCTGTGGTATAAATATTGCATGATGACGACTTGCTCCTTTTCAACGTTGCATAATATGCCCGATACGCCCGTTCCGTCGGCCATGGACATGCCGACGGGCTTGCCGATTAACGTGAGCGCCTTGGAATGCCATACCGGCTTAGGCATGAACGATCACCTCCCGAATCATTGTATGCAGCAAAGTTTCGGACCGGCCTAGGCAAGGGAGCGGATTGCGGCAAGGGGAAGGATGGATGCCGTTGTCCGCCGCGCTTTTTCGGGTGATTGAGATCCTTTTTTTACCCCGATACCGAATGGGACCGCATAATGGTCGAGTCATTGGGCAGGAACAAGGCGAACAGCCCGAGCAGCGGCAAATAGGAGCACGCCTGAATAACCCGTTCCACGCCAAGCGAGTCGATCATGTCCCCCATGACGACGGAGCCGAGTCCGCCCAGTCCGAACGATATGCCGAAAAACAATCCAGATACCATGCCGACATGCCCGGGCAGCAGCTCCTGGGCGTAAACGAGAATCACCGAAAAGCCCGACATCAGAATAAGCCCGATTGCAAGGCACAGCAAGACGGCGCCCGTAGGGCCGGCATACGGCAGCAGGATCGAAAAAGGCGCCGTGCCGAGAATCGAAAACCAGATAATCTTTTGGCGGCCGAACCGGTCCGCGAGCGGTCCTCCCAAAAATGTGCCGACCATGCCGGCGAATTGAAGAGCGAACAAGCACATTTGGGCGTTTTTCAGCGGCAATCCGTATTTGTCCATGAAATAAAAAGAGTAGTAGCCGCTCATGCTAGCCAAATAAACAAATTTGGAAAACAGCATCAAAATCAATATGGACATCGCGTACGCGATAAACCGCTTGCTGAAGACGGTTGCCGCGGCGGCCGCGATTTTCGCTTTTTGCGCCGAGGCTAAGCTAAGCCGTTCGCGGTACCATCGGCCGATCCGCAGCTGCAGGGCAATGCCGACGGCAGCCAGCGGGATAAACCACAGAAAGCCGTATTGGCCTTGGGGACTAAGAAAATACGCGACAAGGAGCGGAGCGAGCGCTTGGCCGGCATTGCCCCCGACCTGAAAGACCGACTGCGCGAAGCCTTTGCCTTTGCCCGCCGCCAAATGCGCGACGCGCGAGGACTCCGGATGCAGCACGGAGGAGCCGACTCCGACAAGAGCCGCCGAAAGCAGCAAATAGGCAAACGACGGCGCAAAGGCGAAGCCCGCCATGCCGAGCAGGGAGAACAGCATGCCGAGCGGCAGCAGGCTTGGCAGCGGACGGCGGTCGGTGTAAGATCCAATTAGCGGCTGCAGCACGGAAGCGGTAAGATTAAGCGTAAAAGCAATCCAGCCGATCTGTGCGAAGCTTAAATTCAGGTTTTGCTGAAAAACGGGAAATACGGCGGGTACGACGGATTGCATCGCGTCGTTCAGCAAATGAACGGCGCTTGCTCCGAACAATATGCCGAAGGCAGGGCCGGCGGCAGCGGCGGAAACCGCTTGA
This sequence comes from Paenibacillus thailandensis, assembly GCF_042685365.1. Taxonomy (NCBI): domain Bacteria; kingdom Bacillati; phylum Bacillota; class Bacilli; order Caryophanales; family Paenibacillaceae; genus Paenibacillus; species Paenibacillus thailandensis. The sequence continues at coordinate 72,262 of NZ_JBHUMY010000023.1, forward strand.
TGACGCATGGTTCAACATCCTTTCCGGGAAAAAGTTGTACCTATGCTACTATAAGGCGGCTATGGCCGTCTTTGCGAAAAGTGCTGCCAATCGAGCACGAATCGCAATATCTACGAAGGCGGTGCGGGAAATGCAGCTTCAAATGATCCTTCCCCGGGTGGAGGCTTATCATATTGCCGATCAATACGAGAACGCGGTGCATTCGCATGATGGGCATTATCAAGTGACGATTCCGACGAAGGGCACTTGTTATTTTACGCATGAACATAAGCAAATGAGGCTGGGAGCGGGCGATATGCTGCTTTTGCATCCAAGCGACCGGCATTGCTTCCATATCGGGGACGATGCCGCGGTGATCATCGTCATCGCCGAAGGCGAGGGCTTGCATGCCGGGGGTTCGGCGCTTAAGGACGAAGCCGTTGTGCGCAAAGAAATAAACCCGCAGGAAGCGAAATCGCTCTACCGCAGATGGATGGGCTCGGCGTTTCTTGAAACGGGCGAGCTGCTCGCGGCGCAAGAAGCCGAGCAAAGCATCCTGGAGGATTTGCGCTCGCTGCTTCGGGGGGATCAAGCTCCGCTGCCGCAGGCCGGCCCGAAGCGATCGGGCAAGCTCTTGGACCCGCATCTGGCCAGAGCGGCCGAATATATCCGCGAGCATTATGCCGAGACGATCCAAATCGACGAGCTGGCGGCGATCGCGCTGCAAAGCCGGTTCCATTTTATCCGCTCGTTCAAGGCGGCGGTCGGGTTAACGCCCTATCAATATGTGCTGCATCTTCGAATCGAGGAAGCGAAGCGGCTGCTGCGGGAGACGGACAGCTCGGTAACGGAAATCAGCTACCGTTTGGGCTTTGCGGCGCCAAGCCAATTTTACCGCGCTTTCGTCAAAACGGCACAGGCCACGCCGGAGCAGTACCGCAGCGGAATTTGAACGCATTGGAACGGTTAGCAGTTTTCCCCCTCTTTCTTTTTTTCGCTCCGATTGTGTATGATGGCTACAGGCTTTTTGGATGTCTAGGAAAATAGGCGCATACATTTCGTTCATAGGTTGGATCGGACGCCGGTCCAACTAACGTTTGACGCGAACGGAATTCGCTGCGGAGCTTTGCTTCGCTTTTGGGGATTTGTATTGGGGGGCGGTTCGGTCATGTATAGGCTAAAGCAGATGAATACGCTGCGGAATCAAATTTTTCTCGGGTTTATGCTGGTGATGCTCATCGTGCTCGGCTGCGTCGGTTTTTTTACTTACGGCCAGGTGTCGGTGCTGCTGCGCAACAATGCGGAAAAGCATATTCAGCAGACGGCCGTTCAGGCGGCTGGCAAGCTGGATGTGCTGCTGCGTCAGGTCGATACGTTTACGGCGCAGGTAGCGACGAGCGCGACGATCCAGCGGCTGATGGCGCAGGAGGCGGAGGGAGAGAAGACGACCTTCGCGGAACGGCAGTCGATGCTGCAGGAGATACGCAAGCACGAAGCGTATACGACCGGTATCCGGTCGCTGGAATTATATACGACCGATTACCGGATGCTGTTTCCGCTGACCGACGTCAGCTTGAACAGCCGCGTTCCGCAGGAGTGGATCAATGAGGCGGACGCGGGCATGGGACGGCTCGTGTGGCTGGGGCTTGACCCTCGCAACCCCGACGTCGTCATTGCGATACGGAACGTCCGGCTGATCGACCATTCGTTTTCTTACGCCGGATATTTGATGGTTCAGGTGGAAAAAAACTACTTCGAGTTTTCCGTCGAAGGTGAAAGCGCTGACAACGGATCGGGCGAAATGATGGGGCTGTTCGACGGGGCGGGCAAGCTTGTGACGTCCGATTTTCCGGAAGGTGCGGATGTGGAAGGCATGCTGCACTCGGGAGCGAAGACGATCGAATTGAACGGAAGCACGTATATGCCGATTCAAAAACGATCCGAAGCGACCGGCTGGCGAATTATCATTTTAACGCCGGTCAATTACGCCGCCGAAGGCATCTCCGTGCTCCGGACCGTCGTCGTCGTGTCGGTCATTATCGGCGGAGGGTTGTTCCTTGTCATGACGTTTATTTTGTCCACGATGATTACGCGCCCGATACTGAATTTAATCAAGGTGATGCGTGGCGCCAAGCTCGGGACGCTGAAGCCGATATCCGTGCCGTCCTCCGCCATGGAAATTAACGAGCTCAACAATACGTATAACCAAATGGTCGATTCGCTGAATGAATTGATTGAGGTCGTGTATCAGAAGGAAATCGTGCAAAGCCGGACGGAGCTGAAGGCGCTGCAGGCGCAAATCAATCCTCATTTCCTGTTCAACACGCTGGAAGCGTTCTATTGGGCGCTTGAAGAGAAAGGGGAAGAGGAGCTCGCCGAGATCGTTGTCGCCATGTCCGGACTGTTCCGATACGTCATTGCCAAGACGGACGGGGACGAATGGGTAACGGTCGGCGACGAGCTCGACCATGCCGAGCGGTATTTGAAAATTATGGACATGCGGATGGTGGACCGCCTGTCCTGGAGCATCGAAGCGGACGAGGAGTGCCGGGGCGCGCCCGTTCCGAAGCTGCTTGTCCAGCCGCTTGTCGAGAACGCCATTCTCCACGGCGTGGAGCAGCGGCTCGGACGGGGAACGGTTCTTTTGCGGGCGACGCCCTCCGACCGGCCGGGCTATACCCGCATCGAGGTAACGGACAACGGTCCGGGCATGGACGACGAGAAGCTGCTTGCGCTCCGTTGTTCGTTGGAGAAAGGGTTAAACAGCCGTTCCGAGGGCGGCAACGGAGTAGGGCTGGCCAATGTGCAGAAGCGGCTTATGCTTTACGTGCCGGGCGGAGAAGGACTGACCGTGCACAGCTCGGAAGGGCAAGGGACGACAGTTTCTTTTGAAATTCCGAATGCTCATAAAGGGGAAGTGGAATCATGAAAACGATACTGATCGTTGACGACGAGCCGAGAACGCGGGAAGGCGTTCGAAAGGTGCTGGAGGGTTGGTCCTGCGGGCGCCACCGCATCGAGACGGCCGCAAGCGGCGTAGAGGCGCTGGAATGGCTGGCGCACAACGACGCCAATCTGCTTATTACCGACATCCGGATGCCGCAGATCGGAGGACTGGACCTGGTGGAGCGGCTTGGCGAGCTGGCTCATCCTCCCGTGGTCATCATCATTTCGGGACATCCCGAATTCGATTATGCGCAGAAGGCGCTGCAGTTCGGCGTCGTCGAATATTTGCTGAAGCCGATCGACAAGAAGAAGCTGGTGGCCGCGGTGGAGACGGCGCTCAAGCGGGAGGAGAACATTCACCGGATCGAGCGGATGGAGAAGCTCGTCGATCCGAAGCTGCTGGACGCCGCGCAGGAGGAGCGCGCCTACGGCCCGCAGGTGCAGGAGGCGGTGCGCTATTTGAACGAGCGTCTCGACCAGTCCGTTACGCTGAAGGACATCGCGGATCATCTGCATATGAACGCCAGCTATTTCAGCGTTTTGTTCAAGGAGCAGACCGGAATGACGTTCAGCGAGTTCCTGACGCGCCGCAGAGTGCAGAGGGCCAAGGAGCTGCTTGCCGGGACGCGGCTTACGATCAACGAAATATCCGAGCGTACCGGCTACCAGACGGCCAAATATTTCGTAAAGGTATTCCGCCAGCTGGAGGGCGTAAGTCCCGGCCAATACCGGAAATCGGTTACGGAAGCCGGAGAGACCATCCAATAAAAGTAGTATTATTCCTAATTGCCATGGCCTTATCGTGCAGCCCTTGCATTGCTAGAATGGGTTTGTAGAGATGCAAGCCATCATCTGTAGAAAAGGGGTTGTAAACGTGTTCAAGAAAAGTTGGGCGATTATCCTGCTGTCTTTATGCTTTGTCATCGTAGCTGCGGGATGCGGCAATAACGCCGGCGGCAACGCGGGCAACGGCGCAAGCGGCGAATCTTCTTCGAATGGCCAAACTGAAAGCGGTTCCGAAAAGGTGACGATCAATTTCATGCACCTGTGGCCGGAAGGCGTGTCGGCCGGCCAGAACAAAATCGTGAACCAAATCATTACCGAATACGAGAAAGAGAACCCGAACGTTACGATCAAACAAGAAGTTCTCGACAACGAGCAATACAAAAACAAATTGAAAGTGCTTTCGGCTTCCAATCAGCTGCCGGACGTAGGCGTAACGTGGGCGGCGGGCTTCCTCCAGCCGTACGTGGAAGGCAACTTGTTCGCGCCGCTGGACGATCTGCTGGGCGGCGAGCTGAAGGACAAATTCGTCAACGGCACGACGGAAGCGTACGCCATCGACGGCAAGACTTACGGCCTGCCGCTCGAATTCAACATCGCGCCGATTTACTACAACAAAGCGATTTTCGAGAAATACAATCTGGAAGTTCCGCAAACGTACGACGAATTTATAGCGGTTTCGAAAACGCTCTCTGAAAACGGTATCGCGCCGATCGCGCTCGGCAACAAGGACCGCTGGACCGGATCGCTCTGGTACATGTACCTTGCCGACCGCTTCGCCGGTCAGGAAACGCTGGCGAACGCGATTAGCGGCCAAGCTTCCTTCACGGACGAGAATCTTGTGAAAGCGTCGGCCGAAGTTCAAGCGCTTGTCGACAGCAACGCATTCGTGAAAGGCTTTAACGGCTTGTCCAACGAGGAGGCCAAATCCGAGTTTCTGAACGGCAACGCCGCGATGTACTTGATGGGCACTTGGGATCTGCCGAACTTTACGACCAACGAGGACATCCCGCAGGAATTCCGCGACAGCGTAGGCTTCTTCAAGTTCCCGACGGTCGAAGGCGGCAAGGGCAACATCGACAGCTGGGTAGGCGGACCGGGCGTCGGATTGTTCGTATCGGAAAACTCCGCCGTCAAAGATCAGGCGAAAGCGTTCGTCGAATATTTCGTGCAAAAATGGGGCGAGCAAGCCGTTACGGGCGCAGGCGTCATCCCGGCGACGAAGGTGGATACGTCGACCCTTACGCTGCCGCAGCTTTACGTGGATCTGTTCAACGAAATGAACAAGGCAAGCAGCATCACGCTGTTCGCGGACGTGCAAATGAAAGCAAGCGCCGCGGAAACGCACCTGAACGCGATCCAATCGCTGTTCGGCAAGGCGATTACGCCGGAAGAGTTCGCGAAGCAGCATGACGATGCCATTTCCAAAGGAAACTGACGGCTTCCGAGAGGGAGCAGGGGAGCGCTTATCCGGCCGCTGGCGGCCGGATAAGCTACATGTCCCCGTTTACGAGAAAGGAGCCGGGTTAATTTGGATAAAGTAATGTCGAACAAAAAAATAATCGCGTTATACGTATTGCCTTCTCTTCTGCTTATATTGGCTATCGTTTATATTCCGATCGTTCTGACCGGCTATTACGGCTTGAACGAATGGAACGGCATCGGATCGATGAAGTTTATCGGCTTCGACAATTATGCAACGTTGATTCAAGATTCCATGTTCTGGGAAAGCGCGGGCCACTCGCTCCTGCTAGCGGTATTTTCGGCTTTAAGCCTTATTGTATATCTTATTGTCGCCATGCTGTTGTCGGCGAAGCTGAAAGGCGCAAACCTGTTCCGCAAAATTTATTTGATTCCGATGCTGCTGTCGTCCGTGGCGATCGCGCAGCTTTGGCTGAAAATTTTCCATCCGACGAACGGGGTTCTGAACAGTGTTCTCGAATCCATTGGCATTGCAAATCCGCCTGCATGGCTGGCCGAGCCTTCGATTGTGCTCTATGCCTTGTTCATCCCGATTTTGTGGCAGTATGCGGGCTTTTATATTCTGATTTATTACGCAGCGCTCAAGAATATCCCGTCCTCGCTGGAGGAAGCGGCGAAGATCGACGGCGCGAACGCTTTGCAAATCGCGTACAAAATCAAGCTTCCGCTGGCGATGGAAGTGATCAAAGTGACGATCGTCCTTGCCGTTGTCGGTTCGCTGAAATATTTCGACTTGATCTTCGTCATGACGGGCGGCGGGCCTAACGGCGCAAGCGAAGTGATGGCTTCTTACATGTATCGCGAGGCGTTCAAGTCGTACGATTTCGGTTATGCGAGCGCGATCGGATTTTTCCTGCTCGTCATTTGTCTTGTCGCGACCTGGATCATCCGCAAGCTGACCGCTACGAAAGACACGATTCAATATTCTTAAAAGGAGGGACGCTTCATGATGTCCGGAACTGCAGGACAGCTGGGCGGTACGGCCGCGAAATCCGGCTCGAAGGCCGCGATCAGGATAGGTTACGCGGCGCTTTATATCGTGCTGATCGCCGTAGCCGTGTTTCAAATTTTTCCGCTCGTATGGCTGCTGTTTTTCTCGCTCAAAAACAATCAGGAAGTGTTTAACCTTCCGCCGCTTGCGCTGCCGACGAATCCGAAGTGGGAAAACTACGCGAAAGTTTGGAGCGCCGGCAACATCGACGTTTATTTCTTTAACAGCGTATGGATTACGATTGCGGCAACCGTTCTCACGGTCGTATTGGGCAGCCTCGTCACCTATGCCATTACCCGGATGAAGTGGAAAGGCAGCTCGTTTGTGCTTGGCCTCTTTATGGTGGCGATGATGATTCCGGTCCATTCGACGCTTATTCCGCTGTTTAACATGTTTAACAAAGCGCATCTGATCGACCATCCGCTGTCGCTCATTTTGTCCTACGTCGCGTTCAATATGCCGATTACGATCATGATATTGCTCGGCTTTTATTACGCGCTGCCGAAGGAAGTGGAAGAGGCGGCGGTCATCGACGGCTGCAGCGTGAACCGGATGTTCTTCCGGATCATTCTCCCGATGACGGGCTCCGTGATCGCCACGACCGGGATCATTAACATGATTTACAATTGGAACGAGTTTATTTTCGTCAATACGTTCATCAGCTCCGACGCTTACAAGACGCTGACGGTCGGCGTGCAAAACTTCATCGGCCAATATACGACCGATTGGGGTGCGATCGGCGCCACACTGATGATCAGCATTCTGCCGATTCTCATCGCCTTCCTGTTCCTGAGCGACCGCATCGTCGAAGGGATCGCTGCGGGTTCGGTTAAGGGTTAAGGTTAAGGGTTAACTAACGGCGTCAATAATCCGTATGCGGCTATGGATCGGTACATGATTCGTAGCCGGACGCAGCAAGCCTTCGCGGGCATCGTTCCGCGAAGGCTTGCTGTTGTTTACCCCACCAAGGGCGTCTTAACGGTGAAAGTAGAGTATGATACGATGCAAACAATTGGTTTTCGACCGTAAGGATTTCTTTGCTATAAACATTGTAGTATTATATTTTTAACGATAAGCGACGAAGAACGTCCGAAGTAACCTTGCCGGCAGGCAAGTGCTTCGGACTTTTTTTATTTCTATTAGAGGGGAGTTATAGAATCATGGGATTTCAAGAGGTGCATGAAGCTTGGCTTGCGGAGCATCTGCGAAAGAGATCGGGGGAACGCCGAAGCAGATTAGAGCGCGGCCACGGTCATGGGGAAAGGTTGTTTTTGGAGCGAGTATGGTGGCCGATGTTTAGTTCGTTTTCAGGGCTGCATCCTGAATATGAAGTAACGGATTGGAGAGGAAGGCCGTTCTATATAGATCTGGCTTGGTTTCAAGGGCAACGGGCATTTGCTTTTGAAATCAAAGGGTATGGTCCACATGTGCAAAATACGGACCGCACCCGCTACAGTCGCGAGTTGAATCGGGAAACTTATTTGCAGCTTTTAGGCTTTCAAGTGATATCGATTCCATATGATGACTTGGCTGAGCGTCCTAATTTGATTTTATCGCTGTTGAAACCTTTGCTTGCTCCGTATCTGCCTTTTACGGGCAAACCGCGCTACGATCTCATGGAACGGGAGGTACTGCTGTTAGGTTTGCGACGGAATAAGCCGTTACGGCCGGTAGATCTGGTTTGTTCGTTCGGGATTAACCGGCGTACAGCGGTGAAACTACTGCAGACGCTTAGTAATAAAGGCAAGTTTCGTCCTAAAGCTGCAGGGATCAGCGGAAGGATTATGAGTTACGAGCTCGTACGGTCCCTTGAGGATTTATGGATCATCTAAGCGAGAGCATGTCGGAGTTTTCCAGGAGGTGCAAAAATGCACTCCATGAGAGCGGGGACAGCGCTTGAGCACCCTGTGGGGTGCAAAAATGCACCCCATGGGAGCGGGGACGACGCTGGAGCGCCCTGTGAGGAGCAAAAATGCACCCCATGGGAGCGGGGACGGCGCTGGAGCGCCCTGTGAGGTGCAAAAATGCAGCCCATGTGAGCGGGGACGGCGCTGGAGCGCCCTGTGGGGTGCAAAAATGCACCCCATGTGAGCGGGGACGGCGCTGGAGCGCCCTGTGAGGAGCAAAAATGCACCACATTGTAGTTAAACATAGGTGTCAACCTAGTTTTTCCAAATTTATATATGTTACATTAGATCTGCAATCCTCTTTATCGAATCCATCAAATAAGAAAGGCGGTGGAGCATGACTTTTCAGCTCGATTTCCCGGGCAACATCGTAGCGTTTGCGGGCTCCGCGGTCGGATGGATGATCGTGCTTGTCCTTTTGCTGCTTCAATTTCGCAAGCCGTCGCCAACCGATAAACCGGCGTTATGGAAGGCGCTGCTTGCCTTGCTTGCCGGGATGTTTTCGTTTTCGATACAGACGGCATGGTTCGGAGTTCCCGTCAAACTCGCGCTGCTGCCTATTGGCGTAATATTGTTGGCTGTTGCATTGCGGAAGCGAAACCGGCGCTCGTTTTATATCCGTATAGGCTGGATCGGGTTTGCAGCCAATTATGTGTTTCTTGCCGTTACATTGCTTTCAGCCGCCGTACATAACGGCCTTTATGCCAAAGAGAAAGCTTCTACTTATTTGGCCGAATTAAGCCAAGTGCGTCTCATCGCCATCCATCCGTCCGGGGAGCCGGCATCGCTTGATAAGGAACGGCTGCAACGCGAGCTTCCCGAACTTCGTCCCGAAGCGGTTGACGGCTTGACCTGGCACCGGGAGGCTATAATGGAAAACAGCCCTCAATATAAACAAGAGCGTTTTCCCTATATGCTAATTGGAGCGAAATCGAGTTGGGGCAGCGGGCTTCGCGCGCTTATTTATATAGAAGCCGACGGCAAAGGGCTGCTCATTCATTCGCCGGACAAAGATTATTACTTCCGGTCCGAAAGCATGCTGGTTGAGAGGGGTGGTGCAGCATGAGCCGATCGAGAGTACGTCTATATGTCTCTCTAACCGCAGTTGCCATTCTTATTGGAGTTGTCACGCTGCTAGCGGCTTCCGTGCCGAAAAGCTTCCCCTTGAGTAAGGAAGAGGCGGCGAAAAGGATGAACGAGTATTTTCCGGAGGCCGATATTGGAGAAACGCTGGACATTATTTCGCTGAACAAACGGCATGTCTTTATTCCTTTTAAAACGGCAAACGGCTATTACGGCATGGGCTTTTGGACATGGAAAGGTTTCGGGTGGGATATTCAAAGTGTGCATACCCGAGGCGAGCCTTTCGTATGGAAGCTGGACGGCAACGACCCTTCCTCGCAATATATCGTATGGAATGTAGATCCCGCCGACGGGGTAAGCGAGGTACAGTTTTATCTGATCCGGGACCGTTACGGCAGCCAAAGCCGCCGCGACGGCGAGATGACAAGCCGCTATATGCCCCGCATTCAATTGTCTTGGAATGCTTCGTTGCAAGAACGAAGCTACGGTGCGGTTCCTTTCCCCGAAGATTGGGCAGCGATTATAGAGGAAGAGCAGTGGTTAACTTCGGAGCGGCAGCCGTCTTTGTTTTCCTGGGAAATCAGCGGGCCTGCAGCAGCCGTGGTCGGCTGGATGCCCGTTAATCGCCAAGGCGCCCCCGTATTTCCCGAACGTTCCGTGAACGGTTCCTCCCACAGCGACGGCAGTGCAGATTTAGGTTTCATAACAATATTAAATCCGACGGATCTGGAACGGCCGGAATAATATTTTTGTTTTCTATAAGTCCAGCAAACGGGTTTTGCCGCTTTCTGTCATCTCAAGCATCCGGATGGCGGGCGGCGAAGCTTATTGCACGATGATGCAGATCAAGGAGAGAGACGGAATGAATGAAACGATATTAGTCGTAGAGGACGAACGGAAAATTGCCCGGCTGCTTGAAATCGAATTGGATAGCGAGGGGTACCGCGTTCGGATCGCGCACAACGGCAACGACGGCTGGGCGGCGTACCGCGACGGCGGCGTCGATCTCATCCTTCTCGACGTGATGCTTCCCGGCATGAGCGGCATTGAGCTGCTGCGACGCATACGCGCTTCGGACATGCAGACTCCGGTCCTTCTGCTGACGGCCAAAAGCTCGGTCGAAGACAAAGTATCGGGGTTGGATCTGGGTGCGAACGATTATATTACAAAGCCGTTCGAAATCGAAGAGGTGCTGGCCAGGATTCGCACGGCGTTCCGCCTGTCTTCGCGAGTCCCGGACAATGCCGGCGGCGGATGGCTGACGGCCGGCGGCTTGAAGCTCAACCCTCTTACGCGCGAGGTCGAGCGCGATCGCCGGCCGATTCAACTGACGCAGCGGGAATTCGATCTGCTGGCTTACCTGATGAGAAACAAGCGTCTGGTGCTCAGCCGGGATCAAATTTTATCCGAAGTATGGGGCTACGATTATGCCGGAGATACGAATGTCGTGGACGTTTATATCCGCTATGTCCGCAAAAAGGTGGACGAAGGCTTTGAAAGCGAGCTTATTCACACGGTTCGGGGCATCGGGTATGCGCTGAAGGACGAGCCATGAAGCTTCAGACGAAAATTCATCTCTACTCGTCGGTTTTGTTTATCGCGCTAATTGTCGCGGCGAACGTGTCGATCTACTTGCTGTTCAGCCGGATGTCGGTCGACCGCGAGCTGCAGCAGATAACGGCGCAGACGGAGCGGGCGGCAAGGGCGATCGAAAAAGCGGCGACCGAGGCGGAAATGGCGGAGCTGCTGCGGGCATACGTTCCGTTGGACGGGATGATCCGCGTCGTGAAGGAAAATAAGGCGGATAACCGGCTGCTTGTCGTATCCCCGGACGCAGGAGCACTGGCCGAGCTGACGCCGGAATATAACAGACAGAAGAAGCAGGATGTTGTCCGGCTGGAAGGGAAAAGCTACGGCTTCGCGTCGATTCCGGTCATTGCGGCCGACGGCGACGTTGTAAGCGTGCAGGCGACGCAAAGCATCGAAGAGCTGACGAGGCTTCTTCGGCTGCTGCGATATGTGATGGCCGCCGCCACCTTGGTCGTCGTAGCTGCCGTTCTTGTGTCCGGGGGCGTATTGGGACGCTTGATTATGCGTCCGATTACGGCGATGACGCGCACGATGCGGGAGGTTGCCCGCAGCGGGCGGTTCGTCCGGCTGAAACAAGATATGCGCTCGAAAGATGAGCTGACCGAAATGGGCGAAACGTTTAATGAAATGATCGGTTTGCTGGAGAACAGCTTCGCAAAGCAGGAGCAGTTCGTTTCCAACGCTTCGCACGAGCTGAAGACGCCGCTGACGATCATCGAGAGTTATGCCAGCTTATTGAAGCGCAAAGGTCTCAGCCGCCCCGATCTGTTCGGCGAATCCGTGGAAGCGATCCGCTCGGAAGCCGTCCGCATGAGAACGATGACCGAACAGCTGTTATGGCTTGCGAAGCCGAAGCGGGAATGGCGGTTGGACTGGTCGGAGGTTAACGTCGCGCCGTTCGTCGAACAGTCGGTGAACGCGTTTCGGACTGCTTATAAGCGCGATATCGAGCTTGAAGCCAAGGAAGGCTTTGCCGTTCGAACGGATAAAGGGCTGCTTAAGCAGCTGCTCTTTATTTTGCTCGATAATGCCCGCAAGTATAGCGAAGGCGTTATTGTCGTCCGGGTGGACGAGGAATCCGGAGCCTGTATGATCCGGGTAATCGATGAAGGAATCGGGATTGCCCCGGAGGAGCTGTCCCGCGTATTCGAACGGTTCTACCGCATCGATCAGGCAAGAACCAAGGGGCAGGAGGAGGAAGGAGGGACGGGGCTCGGCTTGTCGCTCGCGAAGGAAATTGCGGAGACGCTTGGGGCGGAGGTTACGCTGGAGAGCGAGCCCGGTAAAGGCACGACGGCTGCGATTAAACTTCCGGCCCGGCTTCTCAGCAAATTTTAATGAAGCCGCTTTACGATGGGGATAAGAGGAGGAGGCAGCTATGAGAATGCGGTTCGCCCCGAAAACAATCATTATCGCCGCGGCTCTGCTTATAATTGTCGTCGCGGCAGCAGCGGGCATTCGGCTGTACGCGCAAGCGGCGGCCGCGCCGGAGACGACGAAGGAAGACGCGGTACGGGAAGTTACACGTCTTTACGGAGGAACCGTCGAGCAAGCGGAGTCCTTCGGCGACGGTTATATCGTGCGGCTGCGAACCGACAAAGGGCTCTATGAGTTGACCGTCCGCAAGGACGGCTCGGGCATTAACGGCATCCGTCGGTTGGATGGCGGTAACGGAGAGGACGTTCCGGCTGCTCCTAGCGCTACGCCCGGCGCCGGCGGGCCTTCCGATGGAGAAGGGCTACACGAGACGCCGGTTGCAAGCCCCGGCCCGGCCGTTTCGGCTTCTCCGGCTCCGTCCGTGCTGATTACGAAGGAAGAAGCCGCCGCTCTCGCTTTGAAACAGGTACAAGGCAAGGTGGAGGAGATCGATCTCGAGGAGAAAGACGGCAAAAGCTTTTATTTGGTGGAGATCGATACGGCGGACGGACGGGAGGCGACCGTTCAGCTGCATGCCGTGTCGGGAGAGCTGATGTCCGTCACATGGGACGACGATGAAGATGACGAGGTCGACGATGAAGACGCAGCTGACGACGACGAATAGAACGGCCGCGATGACCGGCGGAAAGGCCGCCGCGTTAAGCTTTGACGAAACGCTTTATCATCAAATTCTAATGTTTCTGTAATTTTGTTCTCAGACAAGAAGAGTAAAGTGTTGTTTGCAAGCATGAGAGCAGGGTCATAAACATTAGAGGAGGAACTTTAAGCATGAACAAAAAAGCATGGATCGGCAGTATCGCGGCGGTCATGGCATTAAGCGGGGCGGGAAGCGCCATGGCGGCCGGCTTCGACGGATCGTACATCAGCCGGGACAAGGCGAAACAAATTGCGCTTAACGAAGTGGAGGGCGAGCTTGACGGCATCGATTTTGAGCGCAAGTACGGCAAAGCGTACTACGAGGCAGAGATCCGCAAGCCGAACGCTGCCGGCGAAGTCGATGTGTACATCGACGCGACCACGGGCAAAGTGTTGTCCGTGGTGGAAGATGACGACGACCGCGATGACGATGCCGCGCCGTTGCAAAGCAATACCAGCGACACGGCCGTAACGACGGCGGCAGCCGCTTCGGTGACGAAGGAACAAGCGCGTGCGATCGCTTTGAAGCAGGTTGCGGGAACGGTTGTTAGGGAGGAGACGGACAGCGACGACGGTGTGCTGCAGTATGAGGTCACGATCCGAACGGACAGCGGTTACGCCGAAGTCGAAGTGAGCGCCAAGGACGGCAAGGTCCGTTCCGTAGATTACGATCGTGATGACGACGATTTCGACGACGAACATGACGACGATGATGATGACGATGACGACGATGACGATCGTTACGACGACTAAGAACAAAACCCGGGCGGTAAGCTTGCGCTTTCCCCGGGTTTTGTTATGCCTTCATGCATTTGGCGTCATCCCGGCGCGTGTTAAACTATTCGCCCCGGTACGGATCGACCCGGCAATTGAGAGCGGCGAGGTCGATGTTGTCCGATTCCGGGGTTTCTTCGACCAGGCTCGTTAACGGAACCGTCATTTCCTGCTCCGGGTTGTCGAGCGGATAAATCCGGGCCGTTTCGTCTTCGTTCACATGCTGGATATAGATACGGGTATTTTCGAAAGTTACATCTTTCATATCCGGCGATTGCGAAATTTCGATGGCGCGCTGTCTGTTCATGGTACGTCCTCCTGCAAGTATGGCGTAATCCGGCGGTTAGCCTCGTGTTTACGGTGCTCATATCGGCACAAGCTTATACCCTATCAACATGAACTGCGGTTAGCGGATCCGATATCATGTGCTCACGGCAAGCGAGCCATCCTTAGGTTGCTGCCGCCAGCTTGTCGAGATGGTACGCGACGAGCTCTTTGATCTCCTCTGCCGTAAAAGATTCCGGGAACGTCGTAAGTTGGACCGCAAGACCGTCTATAAAAGCGTGAAACCTCCTTGTTTCCAGATTGGCGTTCAGCCCCGGCAACAGCTTCCCCGACGCCTGCAGCCGTTCCACCATCCCGCGGAAAGCTTCGTACAATTCGCCGTGAACTTGGCGGCTTATTTCCCGGATTGCGGGATCGGAGACGGCTTTGCCGGCATAGGCCAGCCATACTTCGGCTTCCAGCAGCCGCTGTTTGTCCAGCGGAAGAAATTCCAGAACGACAAGCTCGATATCATGCCGCGGATCGCCATTGAAAGGGAGAGCGGCAATCCGCTGCCGCACCTTTTCGGACAGCAGGCGCATGGCATAAGCGAGCAGCTCCTGCTGCGAATCGAAATAATGGCGGAGCGATCCAAGCGACATGCCCAGTTCATCCGCCACCCTGCGGACGGAAGCGCCGTCTACGCCGTTCAGGCGGACAACGCGCCAGACGGCTTCTGCGATTTGTTCTTTGCGTTTTGAATGGTCTACGATTTTTGGCATAGTTTTATTATAACACATTTGTATTATAATACACTTGTGCTATAATAATGCTGATTCCGGGAACGGTTGTTTCGGATGCTCCAATTTGATGCAGGGAGATGGTTATCATAATCGCGCTTATCGTCACATGCGAAATCGCCTTTTGGCTGTTTATCGCGGCGGGGCTGGTATGCCGCTATTGGTTAGGTTGGAAACGAATCGGAGCGGTTCTTCTGTTCAGCACGATCATTATTGATCTGCTTCTTATAACCGCAACCGTAATCGATTTGCGAGGCGGAGCCGAAGCCGGTATCGGCCACGGCTTGGCGGCGGTGTATGTCGGCGTTTCGATTGCCTTCGGACATTCGATGATCGGCTGGGCGGATAAGCAGTTCCGCTACCGCTTCGCGAACGGCCCCGCGCCGCCGCAGATTGCGAAGCACGGGCGTGAGCACGCGCGCCGGGAGCGGGCGGGATGGCTTCGCCACGCCTTAGCCTGGGCCATCGGGTGCGGGCTGTTATACGGCATGACCGTTCTGATCGGCGACGGCGAGCGTACGAAAGCGCTGCTGCAAATGATCCGATTGTGGTCGATCGTGCTTGCCATCGATTTTATGATTAGCTTCAGCTATACGGTCTGGCCGCGGCAGGAGAAAAAGGAGCGGGGAATGTAGAAGCGCGGAACGGAGGCGATGCAAGCCTTGGACTCTCTTTTTCTGAAACGCCGGAAGGCGAGTCTTCGTAACAAAAACAAAAGAGTAAAGGAGAGTGCCAAGATGCAATGTCCGGTATGTATCGATTCGCGCATGCGCGAGGTGGAGAAAAACGGTATTTTGATCGATATCTGTCCTAGCTGCAAAGGGGTTTGGCTCGACAGGGGGGAGCTCGACAAGCTGATGAACAACGTTCGCGAGGTTCGCGACGAATATAACGAATGGCATTACAAGAGACAGGAAACCGGATATTTCCAGTCCACCCCGTCCAACCGGCCCGGGGGCTACCCGAATTATCCGCCTTCAAGCGGGGGGCATTCCGGCCACGGGCAGCACGGTTATCCTTCCGGTGGAGGTTACGGACGCGACAAGCATTATAGCGGCAGCCACGGCCATCCTGGCTATCCTTACAAGAAGAAAAAATCCGTCATCGACTTGTTCGGCGATTTGTTCGATTAACGAGCGGGACAATTTCGGGATAAAGCTTGTAAGTTGAAGCAAACTGGGCGATGATAGAAGAGACTCCACGGCCTAAAGGCGGCCTCGGCCGCCGAGGGCGGGACAATTCAATTATAATGAGGGAAATTTCATTGGAATCGCTTAGAAGCTTTTTTGCCCAGCCCGTTATTCGTAGAATATTGTTTATCGCGCTTGTCGTCCTGTTGCTTTACAGCTTGCGCCATATGCTTAATTTGCTGTTGCTCCTGTTTCTGGTTACGTTTGTGATGGGAAGGCTGCAAAGCTTCTTGACGAAGCAGATCAACCGTTTGTTCCCGATCTCGCCTATCGTCGTTAACTGCATCCTGTACGTGGTGCTCGTATCGTCGCTTGTTTACGGCCTTATCAATTACGTGCCCAAGCTGGTCAATCAGCTGATCGACATCGCCAACAATATTAAAACTTTTTTGAGTTCGCCGCAGAACGGAGAGATTGCGAAGATTGCCGCGGACGCGTTCGAGAAGGTCGATTACCAGAAATATTTGGGCGACGCCGTCGACTATGTCATGAAGCTGGGGAACTGGCTGGAAATTATCATCCTTGTCATTTTGCTCAGCTTTTTCTTCTTGCTGGAGAGCCGAAAGATCATTTTGTTTACGGAAAAATTCGATGACAGCAAAATCGGCTGGATTTACCGGGAATTCCGCTATTTCGGCGGCAAATTTCTGTCTTCGTTCGGCAAAGTGATCGAAGTGCAGCTGATGATCGCGGTTTTTAATACGATCCTTACCATATTGGGCTTATGGATATTGGGCTTTCCGTATTTGTTCGCGCTGACGATTATGGTGTTTCTGCTCAGCCTTATTCCGGTGGCGGGCGTCGTTATTTCGTTCATCCCGATCGGCATCATCGGCTACCAGATCGGAGGCTTTCCGATGGTGTTCTGGGTCGTCGTCATGATTCTGGTCATTCACGCGCTGGAGACGTATTTCCTGAATCCGCGGCTTTATTCGCACAAAACAAAGCTGCCGATGTTTTATACGTTTTTTATTTTGATTTTCGCGCAGCATTACATGGGCATCTGGGGCCTCATTATCGGCATCCCGATCTTTATGTTTTTGCTGGATGTGCTGCAGGTGGGACAGTCGGAAAAAGATGACGGCAAAAGCCAGTTGTCCGGGCATAAGGGGCATGTTTCGGAATAAGTCGCAATAAATGAAAAGCCAAACGGCATCGTCTGGAAAAGACGATGCCGTTTCGTTTAGGTCCGGTTTATTTTTTATTTTCTTCGGCGCGCTCAAGCAGCATGTCGACGATCAGATCGATTTGGCCCATGACGGCAATCGGGTCGTAGCGGTAGAACGTGTCGAAGTCGTTGATGAACACCTGATTGTTTTTGACCGGCTCAAGATTTTTCCACACCTCGGACGATTGCAGCTTATTGCTTTGTTCGCCTTTTTTCTCCGGATCGTATACGGTCAAGAACATGTAGTCGGCGGCGTAATCGTTCAGCGTCTCAAGCGAAATTTGCGTAATTTCGTTGTTCAGCTTCTCGATGCTTGCCGGCTTCTTGAATTGCAGCGCGTTGTAGATCGCTTGGCCGCCGCGGCCGCCGTTGTCGCCGAACGTCCAGATTTCGCCTTTGTCCGTCAGCTCGTACAAGCCGAACGTAGCGTTCGGGTCGATGACGCCTTTCAGCTTCTCTCGTCCTTCTTCCGCCTTCTTGTTGAAGCTTGCCATGAATTCGTCGGCTTTCTCCGGAGCGCCTACGATATCGGCGAACAGCTTCACGGTCTCTTCGACGTTCGTAGCGGTGCCGTAAGGAATGTGGATCGTGGGAGCGATCTTGGACAACGCTTCGTAGCTTTCGTCGTACATGACGACGATGAGGTCCGGCTGAAGCTCAAGCACCTTCTCCGGATCGATCGGAGCGCCGACCTCTTTGGCATCCTTCAGCAAATCTTTCAGGAAAGGGTTGTCGAACGTCGTTGGCTCTACCCCGACCACGCTGCCTCCGACGGACAGCAGCTCGCCGCCGTAATAGTCCGTTACGATACGCTGCGGCTTCGCCGGAATTTGGACGGTGCCTTTGTCCGTTTCGAAAGGCCTTGTTCCCGATTCCGCCGCTTCCGGCGATGCGGAAGGCGATGCCGAAGGGGAAGCGGATGCTCCCGAAGACGGGCTTCCGCCTGTGTTATTGCCGTTACTCGAACCGCCGCAAGCCGTCAATACGACGGACAACAGCAGGATTACGGACGTGAGGACAAACATGGATTTTCTCTTTATCAAACCAATAACCTCCCGGTATAAGTATAAGTAGAAACGATTTCCTGTCTTGAAAAAGCCTAAAAGCATTATATATGACAATGACAATCATTATCAATAGAAAATTTACTGCGGCATGAAAAAAACGGACGGGTCCGAAACCGGTTCAAATTTGACCCTTGCTCGCAAATAAAGGAAACGATTGGTACCCCCACGAAAAAAGAATAGAAAACTTTTTTGACTGCGTGTCGATTTTGGCGTCTTCCGTTCGTTGCGAATATAGAGGCCAATTAAACAGGAGGAATTGTGAATGAGATTTATGATGATCGTTAAAGCGACGCAAGATTCCGAAGCCGGCGTTTTGCCGAGTCCGGAGCTATTCAACGCCATGGCGAAATATAACGAGGAGCTGGCGAGGGCGGGGGTGCTGGTTGCGGCGGAAGGGCTGCACCCGACATCGGGCGCGATCCGCATCTCTTATCCCGAACCGGGCGGAAAGCCTAAGGTCGTAGACGGACCTTTCACGGAAGCGAAGGAGCTGATCGCCGGCTTTACGCTGATCGAGGTGAAGTCGAGGGAAGAGGCGATCGAATGGGCGATGCGGATGCCCGATCCGCATGGCTTCGGAGAAGGACAGATCGAGCTTCGTCAAGTGTTCGAAGCGCCGGAACTGACCCAGGATCCGGAAGCGTTGGCGAAAGAAATTGAGATGCGGGCACGGGTTACGAGGAAGGGCAGGCCATGACCGGCTCCGCCGTCCACCGTACCGTCGATGGAATATGGAGAATCGAATCGCCGAGAATTATCGCCGGTCTGGCGCGAATGGTACGCGATGTCGGGCTTGCCGAGGATCTGGCTCAAGACGCGCTTCTCATCGCGCTCGAGAAGTGGCCGGAGACGGGCATACCCGACAATCCGGGAGCGTGGCTGATGGCCGCCGCAAAGCGAAGGGCCATCGATCACTTTCGCAGAAACAAGGTTCGCGAGAGCAAATACGAGGAGCTGGGGCGGGAAATCGACCGCCGGGAGGAGCCGGATTGGGACGCGGCGCTCGACGATCCCGTCGGCGACGATCTGCTTCGTCTTATTTTTACGACATGCCATCCCGTTCTTTCCCAGGAGGCGCGGGTGGCGCTCACGCTTCGGCTGCTTGGCGGCTTGACGACCGAGGAAATCGCCAAGGCGTTTCTCGTTCCGGAGGCGACCGTCGCCCAGCGGATCGTTCGGGCCAAGCGCACGCTAGCCGCTGCGCGCGTTCCCTTCGAGGTGCCCCCGAAGGCCGAGCTGGCGGAGCGGTTGTCGTCGGTGCTGGAAGTAATCTATCTGATGTTCAACGAAGGTTATGCGGCGTCCTCAGGCAGCAGCTGGATTCGTCCCATGCTCTGCAGCGAGGCGCTTCGGCTCGGACGGATATTGGCGGAGATCGCCCCGGGCGAGCCGGAAGTCCACGGACTCGTCGCGCTGATGGAAATTCAGTCGTCGAGATTTAAGGCGCGCGTCAGCCCAAGCGGAGAACCGATTCTGCTCATGGATCAGAACCGGGCGTTATGGGATCACCTGCTTATTCGCCGGGGGCTTGCGGCAATCGAGAAGGCCGAACGGCTCGGCCAAGCATTTGGCCCTTATTTGCTCCAGGCTTCGATCGCCGCCTGCCATGCCCGCGCCCGTACGGCGTCGGAGACGGACTGGATACGGATCTCGGCGCTCTACGACGCGCTTTCCCAAGTCGCGCCGTCGCCTGTCGTCGAGCTGAACCGCGCCGTTGCGCTATCGATGGCGTTCGGCCCGGAGGTGGGCCTCGAAGCCGTCGAAGCGTTGACGGAAGAACCGTCCTTGAAAAATTATCATCTATTGCCCAGCGTGCGGGGGGACTTCCTTCTGAAATTAGGCCGCGAGCGCGAAGCGTGCGAGGAATTCAAACGCGCCGCATCGCTGGCGCGCAACGAGAAGGAGCGCGAGCTGCTTATGAAGCGCGCTTCGGAATGCGCAGCCGACTAAGACAAAGTTAACTTGAGAGGAGAAATACCAATGAACCAAGAGGTTATCGAGTTTATCGAGAAAGTAAAGGAGCCGTGGCAAGCCGGGTTTTGCAATGAGCTGCGCGAGGTCGTCCACCGCGCCATTCCCGGCGTACAGGAGCGCATCCAATACGGCAAACCGCATTTTCTGAAAAACAAAAAGTATGCGGCAGTCATATCGACTTCCAAGGACGCGGTCAGCTTCACGATCTTCAACGCGGCCGGGCTGGAGCTGCCGGAAGGCATGTTTGAAGGCCCGCCGGAGCGGAAGACGATCAAGTTCAAGAGCGGCGCGCACATCGACGGCGAGATGCTGACCAAGCTGGTCGAACAAGCCTCCAGCGGGCTATAAACGGGAAAACCGTCCATAAGAGGACGGTTTTTTTGCGTGCAGGTATCGATTTTCACGCCGGACGGCGCCCGTTTACAGCTCGATCTCCTTCAGCTCCACGAGCACGGGGCAATGGTCGCTGCCCATGACGCCGGAATCGATCATCGCGTCGACGAGAAACGGAGCAAGCCGCTCCGACATAATAAAATAATCGATCCGCCAGCCGATATTCCGCTCGCGCACCTTCGGCATGAACGACCACCACGTATACGCGTCGGTACGGTCCGGATATAAATGACGGAACGAATCGATGAAGCCGGCCGCAAGCAGCTCCGTCATTTTGCCGCGCTCCTCGGGCGTAAAGCCGGAATTGCCGTGGTTCGATTTCGCGTTTTTCAAATCGATTTCCGCATGGGCGACGTTCAGGTCTCCGCACATGATGACGGGCTTCACCGCGTCCAGCTTCATCAAATAAGCGCGGAACCGGTCTTCCCATTCCAGGCGGTACGGCAGACGGGTCAATTCCCGCTTCGCATTCGGGGTGTACACATTCACGAGATAAAAGGACTCGAACTCCAGCGTCAGCACCCGGCCTTCTTCCTCGAAGTCCTCCTCCAGCCCGTACCGCACCGACAGAGGCTCGCGCTTCGTAAATACGGCCGTGCCGGAATACCCTTTCTTAACGGCGTAATTCCAGTACTGCTTGTATTCGCCGCTTATCGCCAGCTCGATCTGCCCGGCTTGAAGCTTCGTTTCCTGCAGGCAGAAGATATCGGCGTCCGTTTCGTTGAAGTAATCGTAAAAGCCTTTGTTCACGCAAGCGCGCAGGCCGTTGACGTTCCATGAGACCAGTTTCATCGCTGCATACTCTCCTTATGTCGTCCTATCAAACGTATGATGCTATCAGTGTAACATAGAATAGGCTGATAGGGCATGGAAGCGAATGCCGAACGCGAACGGTCGGATACAGTTGCCTAAACTGGAAATTTACGTTGACTCTCGCTGCCGGGTCTTATAACGTGTTGTTAGAGAGAGGTGGGTAGATCAATAATGGGGAACAAAACGAATCCATCCGGCTTGCGCAATTATTACGAAATGTTAAGCCGTTATTTGCTGCCGCAAAAAAAGGCGCTGCTGCTGCTTGCGCTTTTGCTGTTCGCGTCGATCGGGCTTCAACTGCTGAATCCGCAAATCATCCGGTTTTTTATCGATACGGCCCAGTCCGACAAAGCGATGGAGCCCGTCTATTACGCCGCGGCGCTGTTTATCGGCTTCGCCGTCGTGCAGCAGCTGGTGTCGGTGGCCGCCGCCTATGTCAGCGAAAATTTGGCGTGGCGGACGACGAACCGGCTGCGCGGCGATTTGGCGGAGCATTGCTTAAAGCTGGATATGAGCTTTCATAAGTCGAATACGTCCGGATCGATTATCGAGCGGGTCGACGGCGACGTAAACGCGCTGGCGAACTTTTTTTCCAGCTTTGTTATTCATCTGGCCGGCAATCTGTTTCTGATGATCGGCATTCTGGCGCTTCTATTCCGCGAAAACGCGCTTATCGGCTTCGGCATGCTGGCCTTCGTCGTATTCGCCTTGTTCGTCATCCAATGGCTGAGGAAGTTTTCCGTGCCGCTTTGGGCCAAGTGGCGGCAGGTGAACGCCGAATTTTACGGGTTTATCGGCGAGCATCTGGAAGGGACGGAGGATACCCGCGCCAACGGGGCGACCGGCTTCGTCATGAGCCGCTTCTATTCGCTGCTGCGGCGGATGCTGCCGCTGCGCCGGAAGGCGTTCTACGGCTTTGCCTCGATGTGGATTACGACGGTCATCGTCTTTGCGCTCGGCAACGGGATGGCTTTTGCGATCAGCGCTTATTTGTGGAAGCAAGGCGAGCTTACGCTGGGCGCGGTTTATTTGATTTTTTATTACACGGAGCTGCTGGCCAAGCCGATCGAAAAAATCCGGACGCAGTTCGAGGATTTGCAAAAAGCCGACGCCAGCCTGCTTCGGATCCGGGAGCTATTCGCCACCCGTTCCCGGGTCGAGGACGGCCCTGGCGCCAAGCTGCCGGACGGCCCCCTCTCGGTCGAGCTGGACGGCGTTACGTTCGGGTATGACAGCAATCCGACGCTGGATACGCTGAACATCCGGCTGCAGCCGGGCGAAGCCGTCGGCTTGCTTGGCCGGACGGGCAGCGGCAAGACGACGATCGCGCGGCTGCTGCTCCGGTTCTACGACCCGCAGCAGGGCGAGATCCGGCTCGGGGGCGTCGATATCCGGCAATGCACGCTGGCGGAGCTGAGGCGCAAAGTCGCGCTCGTTACGCAAAACATCGAAATTTTGCAAGGGACGGTCCGCGACAATCTGACCTTCTACGACGATTCGATCGACGACGAGAGGATCGTTCGGGTGCTGGCCGAGCTTGGGCTGGAACAGTGGTACTTGTCGCTGCCCGAAGGGCTCGATACCCAGCTTTCCTCGGGAGGCGGAAGCCTGTCGGCGGGGGAAGCGCAGCTGCTGGCGTTCGCTCGCGTGTTTCTGACCGAGCCGGGGCTCGTCATTATGGACGAGGCGTCCTCGCGCCTCGATCCGCTTACGGAGCAGCGCATGGAGAAAGCGATCGACAAGCTGCTGAAGGAGCGGACTTGCATTATGATCGCCCATAAGCTGGCGACGGTGCAGCGCACCGATCGCATCATTATTTTGGAGCACGGCCGGATCGTGGAGAACGGCCCGCGGCATAAGCTGGCGGCTGACTCCGCATCCCGGTTCAGCCGCATGCTGAAAGCCGGGCTGGAGGAGGTGCTCGCATGAGTCCGTTCACCTATTTAAGGAAATTGATCGGTTACCGGCCGGGCTGGTATTTCATCAACGCTTTGGCGTGGACGGTCATCTATTTGATGCCGATTTTCCCGGGGCTGATTACGAAGGCGTTTTTCGATTCGCTTTCGCCGCAATCCGATGCGGCGTTCGGCACATGGGCGCTTGTCGCGCTGCTGCTCGGCGCGGCCGTCGCCCGGAGCGCCAGCATTCTTTTCGGCTTTTTTACGGACGTCAACTTCCGCTTCCGGGTCGGCATGATCGTGCGGCGCAATTTGCTGGAGCATATCTTGAAGGAGCCTGGCGCGCGCGCCATTCCGTGCAGCCCGGGCGAAGCGATCAGCCATTTCCGCGACGACGTGGATCATACGGAGGAGGCGGTCAGCTGGTCGGTCGACGCGTTCGGAATGGTCTGCTTCGCGGTCGTATCGTCCGTTATTTTGCTGCGGATCGATGCGCAGATGACGCTGCTCGTCTTTGTGCCTCTCGTACTGGTGGTGGCGGGGGCGCAGATGGCGACCGGCCGCCTTCACAAATACCGGGCCGCCAGCCGCGAAGCGACGGCGAACGTGACCGGCGCGATCAGCGAAATGTTCGGCAACGCGCAGGCGATCCAGGTGGCCGGCGCCGAGGAGCGGGTCATCGCCCGGTTCCGGAAGCTGAACGATACCCGCCGCCAAACGATGCTGAAAGATAAACTGATGACGGAGTCGCTCAATTCCGTATTTGCCAATTCGGTCAATTTGGGAACGGGGCTTATTTTGCTGGCGGCGGGCTATAAAATGCGGAGCGGAAGCTTTACGCTGGGTGATTTCTCGCTGTTTATCTATTATTTGACCTTCGTGACGCAATTCATTACCAACTTCGGCACGTTCTTGACCCATTTCAAGCAGATGGGCGTAGCGCTCGCGCGGCTGACGGGCATTTTGCAGGGAGCGCCGGCCGCGGTGCTGACGGAACGTCATTCCCTTCATCTTCGCGATAGGGAAGAACGGGCCGAATCCCAAGCGGCTGCGTCTACCGAGTTTCCCGAGAACAGGCTGGAACTTCTGGAGGCCGACGGGCTCGGCTATCGTTACCCGGAGACGGGCCGGGGCATCGGCGGCATCCGTTTGCGGCTGCGGCGCGGTTCCTTTACGGTTGTGACGGGACCGATCGGCTCCGGCAAGACGACGCTTGTCCGCACGCTGCTGGGCCTGCTTCCGCCGGAAGAAGGGACGGTTCGCTGGAACGGCGAGAAGGTGGAACAGCCGGGCGAGTTTTTCGTGCCGCCGCGCAGCGCCTATACGGCGCAGGTGCCGCGGCTGTACAGCGATACGCTGCGGGAGAACATCCTGCTTGGCTTAAAGGCGGAGCCGGAGCAGCTGGACCGCTCGCTGCGCGCGGCGGTTCTGGAGGACGATATCGCGCAGCTGCCGGAAGGGCTTGAGACGGTGATCGGACCGCGCGGCGTCAAGCTGTCCGGCGGCCAGGCGCAGCGCACCGCCGCCGCCCGGATGCTGGTGCGGGACAGCGAGCTGTACGTCTTCGACGATCTGTCGAGCGCGCTGGACGTCGAGACGGAGCAGCGGCTATGGGAGCGGATGTTCGAGGAGAAAAGGGACGCCGCCTGCCTTGTCGTCACCCACCGCAAAGCGGTGCTTGCCCGGGCCGATCATATCATCGTGTTGAACGATGGAACGATCGAAGCGGAAGGGACGGCCGAGGAGCTGCTCGCAACAAGCGACACGTTCCGGAAGCTGTGGCATCGGGACGGGGGATAAGGATGGCCGCAAGCAAGCGGCTGCCGCTGCGCTGACGAATCGTATCGCGACGGCATGCCGGTTGGCAGCAAGACAAGAGTGGGACCATAGAAAGGCAACAAAAGGTACAGCCTGCGACAAACGGCAGGCTGTACCTTTTTGCGTTGCATAACAGGGAACGGCAGGGACTGCCGTTAATTCCCGGGCTTATTTTGCCAGCTCGGCAATGCGCCGGTTCGCGTCGCCTTTATACAAGCCGCCGTGGTAGCATACGACGGCGTCAATCGGGTAAGCGGACAACTGCCGCAGCGACTCTGCCGCAAGCTTGCGGTCCAGCGTCGTTTCCGGGTCCGGGCCGCACAGCTCCCCGTCCCGTACGGTTAGCGCATCGCCGGCAATCAGGGTGCGGGATGGCTCATGATAGAGGCTAATATGCCCCGGCGTATGGCCGGGCGTATCTACGACGGCGATTCCGCCGCACCACGGCAGCTTGTCTCCCCCGGCTACGGTTCGGGCGACGGGAGCCGAAGGAGGGTTTAGCATAATCGCTTTAAGCCCTTGCTTGAACGACTCCGGAACGCTGGAAGGCATCCGGTCGACGCTGGCGATCGCTTCGTCGGTAAAGCGAAGCAGCCGCCGTTCGCCTTCGATATAAGGCTTCTCCAGCGCATGGGCCGCAATCTCGATCGGACCCGCGTCTTGACAGGCGGCAATCAATGCGGGCAAACCGCCGATGTGGTCGATATCTTGATGGGTAATCAGAACGTGGCGAATTCGGGCTAACGGAACTCCGCATCTTTCGATTTCGCTTTTAAGCTGGTCTAATTGTCCGGGGTACCCGGCATCGATCAGAACGGCCGTCCCCTCGTCCCGGAGCAGCACGGGATGGACGGTCTCCACCCGTCCCATGACGGGGGCCGAGATCGAAAGCACGGCCAATCCATTGTCAAGCAGCATGGAAACATCACTCTCCTGCGACAAAACTGCAATACCCGGCCGGATATCGTTTATTCATCTTAACGATTTACAAGAGTGTTGTAAATATGAAAATTTATTATTATATCATATAAAATATTTTTTGTCAAGTGTCAAAATGATAAGCCCGCCCGTGTTTCCGCACCGCCGCCACGCGCTTCATTTTGCCTTGCGTTCGATGTATGATAAAGAATGAAACGGCCGTCTACGCGACAGAATACGCAAACGCGCGGTTTTTCAAAGGATGCCGTAACTATTCGCAGCCGGAGAGGAGAGTCTGGATGGATCTCGGATTGAAGAACAAATCGGTTTTCGTAGCCGCATCAAGCAAAGGACTAGGCAAAGCCATCGCGCTGGAATACGCCCGCGAGGGGGCGCTTGTGACTATCGCCAGCCGCGATGAGGAACAACTGCGCGTCGCGCAGGCCGATATTGCGGCCGCGACCGGACACCGGCCTCTTGCCACGCGGATGGACGTGGGCAGTGCGGCCGATATTCAAGCGGCCATCGCCGCGGCGGCAGACCATTACGACGGCATCGACGTGCTTGTCACGAACGCGGGAGGACCTCCGCAAGGCGGCTTCGGCCAGTTTGGGGACGAGGATTGGAACCGCAGCTTCGAGCTGAATCTGTTAAGCGTCGTCCGGTTGATCCGGGAAGCGCTGCCGCATCTTCGCGCCGCTAGTTCGGGAGGACGCATCGTCAATATCGCCTCCACATCGGTAAAGCAGCCGATCGAAGGACTGATCCTGTCGAACGTGTTCCGCGCCGGCATACATGCGCTGACCCGAAGCTTGGCCACCGAGCTTGGACCGGACCGCATTCTGGTCAACACCGTATCTCCGGGGCGGATCGGAACGGACCGCATCGAGCAACTGGACCGGAAGCGGGCGGACGAGCTTGGCATTCCGCTGGAGCAAGTGCAAGCGGCCGCGGCGCAGCAAATTCCATTGGGCCGGATCGGCACGCCTCGCGAATTCGCTTCCGCCGCGATGTTTTACGGATCATTCGCCAATACGTATATAACCGGACAAAACGTGCTGGTCGACGGAGGAACGGTCAAATCCGTTTAATCCGCGCCGGGCAAAGAAAATGCGAAAGGACAGGCCGGAACGGATCTATATGACCGGATAAGCAATGATGCAAGCCGATTTTTTCCTAAAAAAATTTGAAACCTAACCATTCATAACGATGTATGATATAAGGTACAACATAAAGGGGAGTAGCTGCTACAATAAAGTCGTCATTACGGGAATCGTCGTTCCCCGGCTTTATTGGCAATGATCCATTGTTAGCGAGACCTTTACCATAGCCCGCGCAACGTCCGTTTTAGTTGGCGTCGGCGCGATATGGTAAAGGTCTTTTTGTATAGGTTTGTCCATGAGATAAAGGAGGAAACCGTATGGATTGGTCATTATTTTTGGAGTATGGGTGGGTGCTTGTCATCCTGGTGCTCCTGGAAGGGCTTCTGGCGGCGGACAATGCGCTCGTGCTGGCAATCATGGTCAAGCATCTCGATGAAAAAGAACGCAAGAAGGCGCTGTTTTACGGCCTCGCCGGCGCATTCGTATTCCGCTTCGCTTCCTTATTCATCATTTCGTTCCTCGTGGATATATGGCAGGTGCAAGCGATTGGCGCTTTATACTTGCTGTATATTTCCGTCAGCAACATCGTGAAGTTTATCCGCAAGAAAAACAAGGATGCGGAGGAAGAGGCTGCTGCTACGGGCAAGAAAAAATCCGGCTTCTGGATGACGGTTCTGAAGGTCGAGCTGGCCGACATCGCTTTTGCGATCGACTCGATCCTGGCTGCGGTCGCCTTGGCCGTTGCGCTTCCGCCAAGCGGCATCGCCTCGATTGGGGGAATGGACGGCGGACATTTCATCGTCGTATTCCTCGGCGGCTTGATCGGCCTCATCATTATGCGGTTCGCGGCCAACTTCTTCGTGAAGCTGCTGCATTCCCGCCCTGCGCTTGAGCTTGCGGCGTTCGTCATCGTCGGCTGGGTCGGCGTGAAGCTTGCCGTCCATACGCTGGCGCATCCGTCGGTTCACCTTCTGTCGCATGACTTCGCCGAAAGCGGAGCGTGGAAAGCGACGTTCTACATTGTGCTCGTTCTGATCGCCGTAGTTGGCTGGTTCTCCTCGGGCAAAAGCAAAAAGCCGGACGACAAGCCGCAAATGTCGGAAGGGCACGTGTAAAGGAAAGCAGTTGTACAAGGGCTCCCGTTGTCTCGATTCGAGACGGCGGGAGCCCTTTTTGTGTTTTGTTCCGGGACGAACCGGAAACGGGGGCGGCCGTTCCCGCTTTTGGAACGACAACCGGTTGTAAGTGCTTTCGTCATTGCTGAAAACGCTGCAAACGTCTATAATGGAAACGGCAAATATCATACATTATCGAACGAATACGAACATTTCGGGAGGAATGACGGATGAAGAAGCATAGAATCGTGCAGCAGATCGTCGACGCGGGAGTCGTGGCGGTGCTGCGGGCCGACTCGGCGGAAGAGGTGGCGGAGATGGCCCGCCGCGCCATCAAGGGCGGCATCAAAGCGATTGAAATTACGATGACGGTTCCGTTTGCGCTGCGGGCGATCGAGGAGCTGTCCCGGCAATATTCGAGCGCGGCGGACCCGGCTTCGGACAGCTACGCGGTGATCGGCGTCGGGACGGTGCTCGATCCCGAGACGGCGCGGGCGGCGATTATGAGCGGAGCCGAATTCGTCGTTGCGCCGGCTTTTAACCCGGACACGATCAAGCTGTGCAACCGCTATGCGATTCCGGTCATGCCGGGGACGATGACGATTCATGAAATTCAGAGCGCTCTCGAATTGGGCGTCGATGTCGTGAAGCTGTTCCCGGGCAACCTGTTCCAGCCGAATATTATATCCGCGATCAAAGGTCCGCTGCCGCAAGCGAACATTATGCCGACGGGCGGCGTGTCGCTCGACAATCTGAAGGATTGGATCAAAGCCGGCGCCGTTGCGGTCGGCATCGGATCGGACTTGACGAAGGACGCGGTGAAAACCGGAGACTTGACGCTGATCGAACGGAAATCGGCCGCTTATATCGAAGCTTTCCGCGCCGCGAAGGGCTTGTAGCCGCGAAGGGGGACGACGCGATGCCGCACCGGGCGGACATACGGATTCGCGATCCTTTCGTGCTGGCGGAGGAGACGGACCGTTATTATTACTTGTACGGAACGACGGACGGGAATGTCTGGAGCGGCCCCGCTACAGGCTTCGACGTTTACCGCAGCCGGGATTTGGAGCATTGGGAAGGGCCTTACCCCGCTTTTCGTCCGAAGGCGGGCTTTTGGGCCGACCGTCATTTCTGGGCGCCGGAGGTGTACCGGTACGAAGGCCGGTATTATATGTTCGCTTCCTTCAAGTCGGAGGAGAAGCGGCGGGGCACTCAGGTGCTTGCGGCGGACGGGCCGCTGGGCCCGTTCGAGCCGCTTGCCGGCGAGCCGGTGACGCCGCGCGATTGGGAATGTCTCGACGGAACGCTGCATATCGAACGGGACGGAACGCCGTGGATCGTGTTTTGCCACGAGTGGCTGCAGGTGAAGGACGGCAGGATGGCGGCGATGCCGCTTACCCGGGACTTGCGCGAGGCCGCCGGAGAGCCGGTCGTCCTGTTCCGCGCTTCGGAAGCGCCGTGGACGGTCGCGGGGCAGGACGGAACGGTATACGTCACCGACGGGCCGTATTTGCACCGCTTATCCTCGGGCGAGCTGCTGATGCTCTGGTCGAGCATGTCCCGGCACGGCTACGCGATCGGCATCGCCCGTTCGGAGTCGGGCACGGCGCTTGGACCTTGGACGCACGACCCGGAACCGCTGCTTCCGGAGGACGGCGGCCACGGCATGTTGTTCCGCGCTTTCGGCGGGGAGCTGATGCTGGCGATGCACGCCCCGAACGGGCAGCCGGACGAGCGGGCCGTTTTTTGCCGGATTGAAGAAGGGGACGGGACGCTGAAAGCGCTCCGAAGCAGATGAGTATCATCTCAAACATATATTTGAAATCGTTATCTCGTTAAGGTTAAAGTAGAAGTAGTACGCTTAGCGATGAGGAGGAAGTCAAGCAATGGAATTCCGAATTGAGAAGGATACGATGGGCGAAATTCAAGTTCCCGCGGACAAGCTGTGGGGGGCTCAGACGCAGCGCAGCTTGCAAAACTTCAAAATCAGCGGCGAGCGGATGCCGATCGAAGCCGTCTATGCGATGGCCTACGTCAAAAAGGCGGCCGCTTTGGCCAATGCCAAAATCGGCATGATTGAAGAAGAGAAGGCCGCGGTTATCGGCGAAGTCGTCGATGAGATATTGTCCGGCCAATGGGACGAGCACTTCCCGCTCGTCGTATGGCAGACCGGCAGCGGCACGCAAACGAACATGAACGTCAACGAAGTGATCGCGAACCGGGCGAACCGCTTGCTGGAGGAGCGCGGCAGCAAGGTCCGCATCCATCCGAACGACGACGTTAACCGGTCCCAAAGCTCGAACGATACGTTCCCGGCGGCTATGCATATTGCCGGCATCATCGCCGTCGAAGACCGCCTCCTTCCGGCGATCGACAAGCTGTCGGCCACGCTGAAAGCGAAATACGAGCAGTTCGCGGACATCGTCAAGATCGGCCGTACGCATTTGCAGGACGCGACGCCGCTTACGCTTGGCCAGGAAATCAGCGGCTGGCATGCGATGCTGGAGAAATCGCGCAACATGATCGTGAACAGCCTCGAGGACATGCGCGAGCTTGCGCTTGGCGGCACGGCCGTCGGCACGGGACTGAACGCGCATCCGAAATTCGCCGCGCAAGTGGCGGAGGAAGTGAGCGCGCTTACCGGCAAAAGGTTCGTGACGGCGCCTAACAAATTCCATTCGCTGACGAGCCACGACCATATCGTATACGTGCATGGCGCGATCAAGGCGCTTGCGGCGGACTTGATGAAGATCGCCAACGACGTCCGCTGGCTGGCCAGCGGTCCGCGCTGCGGCATCGGCGAAATTACGATTCCGGAGAACGAACCGGGCAGCTCGATTATGCCGGGCAAAGTGAACCCGACGCAAAGCGAAGCGCTGACGATGGCGGTATGCCAAGTGATCGGCAACGACGCGACCATCGGCATGGCGGCCAGCCAAGGCAACTTCGAGCTGAACGTATTCAAGCCGGTAATCATCTACAACTTCCTGCAATCCGTTGCGCTGATGGCGGACGGCATGGTGTCTTTCAACGACAATTGCGCGGTTGGCATCGAGCCGAACATCCCGGTGATCAAGCGCAATCTGGAGCAATCGCTGATGCTCGTGACGGCGCTCAATCCGCATATCGGCTACGAGAACGCGGCCAAAATCGCCAAAAACGCCCACAAGCAAGGCTTGACGCTGAAAGAATCGGCCATTCAAAGCGGCCTCTTGACGGCCGAGCAATTCGACGAAATCGTTCGTCCGGAGAAAATGATCGGCAATCTGTAAGACAGCATAGAAGGACGGGAGGGACCGGAGCGGGGTTCCGCTCCCGTCTTTTTTGTTGAAATATACTCGAAACGTAAGCTCTTCCTCCTGCAGAACAAGTAAACCGAGAGCTAAGCGGCTACTTTTACAGGTTGGACTAGGCCCCGATCAGACCAGCGATTGATGCGGACGGAATAAGCCGCAGAGCCTTGCTTCGCATTCCGTTTCGGTTTGGCTGCATCATTCGGCGGATCTTGACCAGAAGTGCATGTTTCATCCTGTATTCTACCGTAACGGAACTCAGCTGCCTTATTCCTGGAGATTCGAGGACAATCGGGATGCTAACGGAATTTAAAGCCTCTATTCGGTTTTTTGAAGCCGATTATTGTTGATATGCGGGTATTAACGCTTCTCCGTTCCGTTAGATTTCAAATAGGATCATAATCGAATGAATAAGGCTTTTCAGTTCCGTTAGATGCCGGGAATCCGAATTCAAACGAACCAAATTTCTTCGGGAACGAAGAGAGTGGGGGGGCAAACCGAGGGGGGAGGTGCTCCCGGGCGGATTATGATATGATACGGTTGGGCGGGAAGCCGCAATATGCAAAAGAAAAGTAGGTTATGGCAATGCATCTATTATCCGTTGAACATATTACAAAAAGCTACGGGGAGAAAACGTTGTTCGAGGACGTCACCTTCGGCGTGGAGGAAGGGGACAAAATCGGGATTATCGGCGTTAACGGCACCGGGAAATCGACCTTTCTGAAGGTGATCGCCGGTCTTGAGCCGCCGGATTCCGGCTCGATCGCGATCGGCAGCCGGGTGACGGTCCGGATGCTGGCGCAGGACCCGGCGTTTGCGCCGGGCGAAACGGCGCTGGAGCATGTGCTCGGCGGCGACTCGCCGCAGCTGCGCGCGGTTCGCGAGTATGCGGCGGCGCTGGAGGCGCTGGAGCTGAAGCCGGGCGATGCGGCGCTGCAGGAGCGCCTTGTCGCGGCCAACCAGCGGATGGACGAGCTGAACGCCTGGCAGCTGGAAAGCGAAGCCAAGACCGCGCTGTCGCGCCTCGGCATTGCCGATTACGACGCGCGCGTCGAAACGATGTCCGGCGGCCAGCGCAAACGGGTCGCGATGGCCGCGGCGCTGCTTCAGCCGTCCGACATCCTCATCCTGGACGAGCCGACGAACCATATCGACAACGAGTCGGTCGCATGGCTCGAAGGGATGCTGCAGAAGCGGCGCGGCGCGTTGCTGATGATTACGCACGACCGGTATTTCCTCGACCGCGTCAGCAACCGGGTGATCGAGCTCGACCGGGGGCGCGCTTATTTCTATGAAGCGAATTACAGCCGCTTTCTGGAGCTGAAGCTGGAGCGGGAGGAGCGGGAGGCTGCGTCCGAAGCGAAGCGGCAAAATCTGCTCCGCAATGAGCTTGCGTGGATCCGGCGCGGCGCCAAGGCGCGCACGACCAAGCAAAAAGCGCGGATCGAACGTTTCGAAGCGCTGCAGAAGCAAGCGCCGAAGGCGGCGGGCGGCAAGCTGGACATTTCCGTCGCTTCGGCCCGGCTGGGCCGCAAAATCGTGGAGCTGGAGGGTGTATCGAAAAGCTACGCCGGCCGTACGTTGATCCGCGATTTCAGCTATATCGCCGTGCCGGAGGACCGGGTCGGCATCGTGGGCCGGAACGGCAGCGGGAAATCGACGCTGATGAAGCTGATCGCCGGACGTCTGGAGCCCGACGAAGGCAAAGTCGAGCTGGGCCCGACGGTCAAGCTGGGCTGGTTCTCGCAGGAGCACGAGGAGATGGACGAGTCGCTGCGCGTCATCGAATATATCCGGGAAGAAGCGGAGCAGGTGAAGACGGGGGACGGCGTGAGCGTATCCGCTGCGCAAATGCTGGAGCGCTTCCTGTTTCCTCCGGCGATGCAATGGTCGCTTATTTCCAAGCTGTCGGGCGGGGAGAAGCGCAGGCTGCAGCTGCTGCGGGTGCTCATGAGCGCGCCGAACGTACTGCTGCTCGACGAGCCGACCAACGACCTGGATATCGCGACGCTTACCGTCTTGGAAGATTATTTGGACGAGTTCCCGGGCGTTGTGTTCGTCGTATCCCACGACCGTTATTTCCTCGACCGCACCGTGGACAAAATCGTCGCTTTCGAAGGCGACGGCGTCATTACGCTTCATACGGGCAATTATACGGACTATCAGGCTTATGCGGAAAAACAGGCGAAGGAAGCGGCAATAGCGCAGCCGTCCGCCGCCGGTTCGGCGAAGACCGCGTCCGCCGCCGGAAGCAAGGAAGCGGGCGCGGAGACGGAGACGCGGAGCGACGGCAGGGAGAAGCGGCTCAAAATGTCGTACAAGGACCAAAAAGATTATGAGCAGATCGACGGCTGGATTGCGGACGCCGAAGCGAAGCTTGCCGCGGTGGCCGCGGCAATGGAAGCGGCGGGGAGCGATTCGGCGAAGCTGCAGGAGCTCGTGCGGGAGCAGCAGGAGCTGGAGGAAAAGCTGGAGCAATTGCTGGACCGCTGGACGGAACTGAACGAGCTGGCGGAGCGGATTGCCGCGCAGAAATAATACGCGGCGCGGTTGAAGCTGCGCACCAATAGAAAGCGTGCCGCTGCACCGGAATAACCGCAATAACTGCATATATGCATTTGAAAAAAAGATTAGATCGTCATTTTTGCGGATATCATGCAAATCTGCAGTTAAAACCTAACACAAAAGCAGCGATGGGGCATAATTTGCAAATTTAACAGCACTTCCGCATTTAAACGGCCATTTGCAGGTAAATCCGCTATTTGTACCTGCATAATTGCATTTAACGGCAGCAAATGATGGATCGAAAGGGGAAGGATAAGATGGCTGAGGCGATTCGCAATATTTATTGCATCGGGCGGAATTACCGTCTGCATGCGCTTGAGCTTGGAAACGAAGTGCCGGATTCTCCGATGGTGTTTACCAAGCCGTCCCATGCGGCCGTGCCGATGGACGGGCGGACGATCGAGCTTCCCGGAGACCGGGGAGAGATTCATTTCGAACTGGAAATCGTGCTGCGCGTCGGCCAAAGCTATCAATCCGGCATGGCGGCGGACGAATGCATCGACGCTATGGCGCTTGGGCTTGATTTGACGCTGCGCGACGTGCAGAGCAAGCTGAAAGCGAAGGGGCATCCTTGGCTCGACGCCAAAGGCTTCAAAAGCTCGGCGCCGCTAGGCGAGTGGCTGGCGTACCCGGGGTGGGAGCGTCTGCAGGAGCACGAGTTTGCGTTGGTCAAAAACGGCGTAGAGGCGCAGCGCGGCAACAGCCGCGATATGCTGTTCCATATTCCGCAGTTGATCGGGCATATCGGCGGGCGCTTCGGCCTTGGCGCAGGCGATTTGATCTTTACCGGAACGCCTGCCGGCGTAGCCGCGCTGCAGGACGGCGATGTGCTGGAGGCTTACTGGGCGGACAAGCTTGCAGGCTCCTGCACTATAAAGCTTGCGTAAAGCCGCCCCATCCAAACGAAAGAGGTTGAACCAGGCTTCCGCCGCTTGGGTTCAACCTCTTTTTGCAAGTAAAGCCCCGTTGTCCGTCCTCGATCATGCCGAGCGCTTATGCGGAGCCGATCGGGAATTGAAGCCGTTAATGCTTCCACCTTTTAAATGTTAATGCCGCGAAGCTCTTTTAGCGACCGTTAAAGGCGCTAAGCATCCAGACGTGTTTTTCTAGCGAAGTGTGGATGGCCAGCAGCATGTCGGCCGTCGTTTCGTCCCCGGCTTCCTGCGCCGCGCTCATGCCGGCCTTCAGCTCCTCGATGACCGTTTCAAAGTCGCCGATCAGCGTATCGACCATTTGAACGGCGTTCTCTTCGCCGGTCGCTTCTTTAATCGAAGAAGCTTCAAGATAGTTCCGCATCGTCGCGATCGGTTGTCCTTTCAGCGAAAGCAGGCGCTCGGCAAGCTCGTCCACGTGCAAAGCGGCTTCTTCATACAGTTGCTGGAATTTCTCGTGCAGCGTAAAAAATTGCGACCCTTTCACGTACCAGTGATAGTTGTGCAGCTTTACATACAGCACGCTCCAGTTTGCGATTTGACGATTCAATACTTCATGAATGCGGTTTGCCATCGGGCATCTTCCTTTCCGTTCCTCTGTATTTTTAGACTAAATCTAAATTCTTGTTTATAATCATTATAAAATAAAAAAGAATTTTGTCAACCCTCGCCGCAGACCAAGTTGGTTGAACTAAACTTTGACGGCCATTCCATTCCGAAAGGGATTCCCTTGAAGCTTCAGACATCCGGTTTTAAGTTTCTTTCATGGAATTGGCCTTCGGATAGCAGAAACTTAAAGCCCAAACTCGCTCTCAAGGGAATTCCCTTTCTCCATTCCGTTTGGCTTAGTCAAGGAAGTTCATTCGTTCAACTTATAGAGTAAACGACGGCTTTAAAAAATACGCCGAAGCGGTTCGTCCTTTCCTTTAACAAGGAAGGACAGAAGGTCTCTTATATAAATCGTCTTTAAACGGGATGTTCTTAATAGTTCCAAATACATGGAAGCGGATCGCCCAGTGCGGCCGCCGTCTTAGAGCCGGTTTAATTTCCGGAATTCGGACGGGCTGATCTTCATCTTCTTCGAAAATACCCGGCTTAAGTAAAAACCGTTCTCGTAGCCGCATTCGCGGGCAATCCGCTCAAGCGGGAGATCGGTCTCCATCAGCAAGGCTCGGGCTTTATCCAGACGGATGGACGCCAGATGCTCGGACGGCGTCATGCCGTACGCGCGCCGGTATCTCCGCGTCAGCTGCACCTGGCTCAGACCGAGCTCGTCTGCCAGCCGCTTCATGCTCATTTCGCCGAACGCATGCCGCCGGATATAAGCCGACGCCTCGGCCATCAGCTCATCCGCGTCTTCCGTGGTCTCCTGTCCGCCGGCCGCCGCTTCTTCATCCGTCCATAAGGTAAGCCATATGTCGCTTAGAAGATGATTGGCCCAGTGTCTGGCGGCCGCCTCGGTTGCATCCGTTCTCCCGGCACGGGAGACGAGGCCGGCGAAATTGTCGTACTGGCGGCGCGAATGACGGTACTCGAATTTCGTCTTCCGCCCGGGTTTCGGCAGAAGGTTGTCCGGTATGGCGCCATCCGCCACGGGCTTGAGCGAGAACGTAATGAAATGAAACGTCAAGCCGGCCAGTACCCGCCGACGGAACGGGACGCCGGGCGGGCAAATTACCGCCTCTCCGCGGGCGGCGGTTCCTTCCTCTCCGTCGATGCCGTAAGCGAAGGCGCCTTCTTCGACGGCGAACATGACCCAGTCCTCATACGTATCCACTTCGTACAAGAACGATTGTTTTTCCTTCCAATACACATAATTGATCAATGCCGGATATAGGCTTAGAGCAGAGTGCGCCATCATTTCCTCCTTGTCTGGAATCGATGAAATAAAGTATATGCTTAATTGATAAGTTAGTGCATGTTCAAGCAAAATACAATGGTCTATGATGAAACCTACGATATGCTTAAGCAGATGCTTTCGAAGCGGATTTTTGTTCCACGCCCTCATTCGGGCGTTTATTCACAAAAACCAAGCGAATGCTTTCGAAGCGGATTTTTGTTCCACGCCCTCATTCGGGCGTTTATTCACAAAAACCTTTAGGAGGTTATCATCATGAAGCATGAGGTTGTAAAATGCGACGCGACCGTCATCGGGGGAGGACTTGCGGGCGTCTGCGCGGCGGTCGCGGCGGCCAGGCTCGGAAGCACGGTCGCGCTCGTGCAGAACAGGCCGGTGCTCGGCGGCAACTCCAGCAGCGAGGTCCGGGTGTGGGTGTGCGGGGCGACGGCCCACGGCGTAAACCGTTATGCGAGAGAGACCGGCATTATGGGCGAAATGCTGGTCGAGAACCAATTCCGCAATCCCGACGGCAACCCGTATATTTGGGATACGGTCGTGCTGGAGACGGTGCTGGCGGAAAAAAATATCCGTTTATTCCTCAATACGGACGTTCACGAGGTCGAAGCGGACGGTCCCGAGGAGGAGAGAGTCATCCGTTCCGTTACGGGCTGGATGATGGGGTCCGAACGGCGGATTCGTTTTGAAAGCGGTATCTATCTGGACTGCACCGGCGACGGGCTTGTCGGGTTTCTGGCGGGGGCGAAATTTCGGCTCGGCCGCGAAGCCCGGCATGAGTTCGACGAGGAATGGGCGCCGGAGGAAGCGGACGACATTACGCTCGGCAGCACGCTGCTGTTTTATTCGAAGGATGCGGGCCATCCGGTGAAATATATCCCGCCGAGCTTCGCCAAAGACATTACGAAGACGTCCATTCCGATGAAGCGCGTGATCCGCAGCGGCGATTCGGGCTGCCATTATTGGTGGATCGAATGGGGCGGAGAGCTCGATACCGTCCACGACAACGAGCGGATACGCGACGAGCTGTGGGCCGTCATTTACGGCATTTGGGATTATATTAAAAACTCCGGCAAATTCGACGCGGATCATATGACGCTCGAATGGGTCGGCTCCGTCCCCGGCAAGCGGGAATACCGCCGGTTCGTCGGCGATTACATTCTTCACCAGAACGATATTCTTGCCCAGACGCCGTTCGAGGACCGAATCGCGTTCGGCGGATGGTCGATCGATCTTCATCCGCCGCAAGGGATGTATGCGTCCGAAAGCGGCTCGAAGCATATGTACGCC
This sequence comes from Paenibacillus thailandensis, assembly GCF_042685365.1. Taxonomy (NCBI): domain Bacteria; kingdom Bacillati; phylum Bacillota; class Bacilli; order Caryophanales; family Paenibacillaceae; genus Paenibacillus; species Paenibacillus thailandensis. The sequence continues at coordinate 110,326 of NZ_JBHUMY010000023.1, forward strand.
GACGGCGTTTACCACATCCCGTTCCGCAGCCTCTATTCGGCGAACGTCAACAATATGCTGTTCGCGGGGAGGAACGTCAGCGCGACTCACGTCGCGTTCGGCACGACGCGGGTAATGGCGACCTGCGCCGTCATGGGCGAAGCGGCGGGGAGCGCGGCCGCTTTATGCGCCCGGAAAGGCGTCACGCCTAGACAGCTCGCAGCCGAGCATATCGGCGAGCTGCAACAGACGATGCTTCGCCAGGACGCGTCGATTATCGGGATCGCGGGCAACGACCCGGCCGACGCGGCCAAGTCCGCGCGTATCGTCTGCTCGAGCGTCCTCAAGCGGATTGCGGTCGACGAACCGGCGGAACGGCTGCCTCTGAGCCGGGACGTCGGCATTCTGTTCCCGGTCGACCCCGAGGTGCGGACCTTCGAATTGCTGCTCGATGCGAGCAAAGCCGCGACGCTGGAGCTGGAGCTGTGGAGTACGGGCCGTGCGGAAAATTACGTGCCGGCCGTCCGGCTTGCAAGCGCCGCCGTCGAGGTGGCGGGCGGGGAGCGGCAATGGATAAGCGCGGCGCTTCCGTGGCGGCCGGACGGCCCGCAGAACGCTTTTGTCATCGTGAAAGCGAACGAAGCGGTGACGCTGTATATGTCCGACAGCCCGCTGACCGGCGTTTTATGCTTCCTGAAAGGACAGAAGCCCGTCGTCTCGGCGGATCTGGAGGATCGGCAGCCCGATCAGCCGGTCGTGCAATGGAGCATGCGCGGGCTCGTTCGAAAGCCCGTGTGCTTTCGGGTTACGCCGGATACCGAGGCTTATGCCGCCCGCCACGTCGCAGACGGTATCGTTCGCCCTTACGGCGGACCGCACTCGTGGTGCTCGGAGCAGCCGATCGATGCAGGCGGCGAGTGGCTGGTTCTCGAATGGGAGGAGGAGCTTGAGCCTAGCGAAATTCATCTGACGTTCAACGACGACGTCAACGAAGATCTGATCAACCTGCATCATCACCGGACCCCGTTCGAAGCGATTCCGGAAATCGTGCGCGATTACCGGATCAGCGCGTGGGACGGCGGCGGCTGGACGCCGCTCGCCGAGGTGACGGACAATCATAAGCGGAAACGGGTCCACCGGCCGGATCGCGCGGTCCGAACGAAGCGCCTCAAGGTCGATTTCCTGGCCTCCAACGGCGGAGAAAGGGCGGAGCTTGTGGAAATCCGGGTTTATGCATCGCCCTCCGGCCATAACCAATAGCGGCACAAGCCCGAATTTGGATCTGCGCTGCTCCGGCGGTTCGCAGATCCAAATTTCGTTCTATCGATAACCAAAAATCGATCGTTAATCCTCCTTGGACAGCGTGATACATTGGAGTTGGGAAGGCATAACCATCCCAAAAATATGAAAGCGCTTGCATGGAGGTATGCTGCATGAAAACGATACTTCAATTGTGCTCCTTGTTTGTGCTAGCGGTCGTTGTCTTTTTTACCGTAAAAGTAGGGACGGTTCAAGCGGAGTTTACGAATTATATTACAAGAAGCGGGGATCGGTTCATGGACGGGACGAAGACGTTCCGCTTCGTGGGCAGCAACGTTCCGTTCCTTGCGAGGTCGTGGACGGATCCGGCGGAGATCGAGGATGCGATCAAGGCCGCCAGCTTGGCCGGCATGAACGTCATTCGGCTGTATCCGTTCGAGGTCAAGATGAGCAGCGATCCGCCCGGCACGTTCCGTCATGTGATGGGACCCGACGATTTTAATGAAAGCGCATTCAAGCTATTCGACAAAATTCTTCAAACGGCAAACCAGTACAATGTGCGCCTTATCGTCCCCTTCGTCGACAGGTATAATTACGTTGGCGGCACGGCCGATTGGGCGGCTTTCCGCGGCAAAACCGAAAGCGAGTTTTACACCGACCCGGACGTCAAGCAGGACTTCAAAAATTTTATCGCTTATGTCGTCAACCGGACCAATACGTATACGAATGTACCATACAAAAACGATAAAGCCATTATGGCATGGCAGTTGGGAAACGAGCTGCTCTCCACGGACGGCTGGACGAGCGAGATGGCCGCCTATATCAAAAGTCTGGATCCGAACCATCTCGTCGGGGACGGCGGATATGTCCGCGCCCAGGGCATTCGGGCGAATGCGCTGACCGACAGTAATATCGACTTCATCGATCCTCATATTTATACGTACCACAATGTAGACACCATGGCGAAGCTGAAGGAATGGAGAGCCGCAACAATCGGCAAAAAGCCGCTTATCATCGGCGAATTCGGCGACTATACGGCGGCGGAAACCGAGGAGCTTTTGGAGCTTGTGCATAGCAACGGAACGGCCGGCGCGCTTTTCTGGGGAGCAATGCCCCATCATCGGCTGGGCGGCTGGCACTGGCCGCCGCTTAACGGATGGAGCTACGTCCGTTATCCCGGTTTTCCAAGCGGCGATTGGGCGGAGGAAAGCGCCGTATCCGAGCTGCTTCGCCGGTTCAGTTATTCGATCAATAACGAATCCGTTCCGGCATTGCCGGCTCCCGATGCCCCCGTTCTATTCCCTTCCGATTCCGTACATGCGATCTCGTGGCGAGGCGTGCCGATTGCCAAAAGTTATGAAGTAGAGCGGGCGACGGCCGCAACCGGCCCTTGGGAGGTTGTCGGCAGCGGCATTACGGACGACGTCGCCGTTCCGCGCTTCTACACCGCCGCCGTTCCGCTGTTCGACGACGCTTCGGCCGAAGCGGGCGCCGCATACTACTACCGGGTTCGCGCGGTCAATGCGGAAGGGGTGTACTCGGCTTATTCCAACGTGATCGGACCGGTGCGGGCGGAAAGCGTAACGGTCGTCGACAACGGCGACAGCGGCTATTCGGAGACGGGCACCTGGGGCCCCAGCTTGCTGCCGGGGAGCCTTGGCGGAAGCTCCCGCTACAGCAGCACGGCCGGCAGTACGGCAACCTGGAAGCTGGAAGCGCCGGGACCGGGTTATTATAACGTCTACGTCCGTTATCCCTATCACCAGACTTCCGCATTAAACGCAACCTATACGATAGCCCATAACGGCGGCGCAAGCGCGACGACGATCGACCAAACGACGTTGGCGGGCGGCAATTGGCGGCTGCTCGAAACGGTCTATTTGGCCGGAACCGGCTCCGAATATGTAAGGCTGTTCGTCGCCGGCGGCGGCAACCACCGGGCGGACGCCGTCATGCTGGAGCCCGCCTTGTCGGGCGACGGCTTCCAGAGCGGCAACGCCGGCAATTGGACCGCTCTTAGCGGAGACTGGACGGTTGCGGACGATCTGTCGAAGGTGCTCAAGCAGACCTGCATTTGCGTCGCGGAGACGAGAGGAGCGGAAATGTTCGCGAATGTCGCCGTTACGGCGGCCGTCAAAGCGTACGACGCGGGGACGTACGAGTCGTCCACGGGGCTGGTCGCCCGGGCGGCGGGCGATCTGTCGAGCATGTATACGCTGCGCATCAATTATACGCAAAGCAAGCTGCAGCTGTACAAGAAGCTGGGGCAAAGCTGGACGAAGCTCGGGCAAGCCGACATGCTCGCCGTACCGGGCACGTGGCAGCTGCTGCGGTTCGAGCTGAAGGGGGATTCGCTTACGGGCTACTTGAACGGCGTGCGAAAAATAAGCGTCCGCGATTCCAGTCTGCCGCAAGGCTATATCGGACTGCGGACGTATGCCCAAACGGCCGTGTTCGACCAAATCGCCGTTTCGCCGAGATGAGGCATATAAAAGGGGGCGTTATAGGTGCATTTGCTGCGGAAGCTTGTTCCGCGCCAGTTGAAAACGCGGCTTTTTGCAGCCTTCGGGGTGATGTTTCTTCTTCCCTATACGATCATGACCGTCTATAACTTTCAGGAAATCGAGAAGCTGATGCGGGACCGGATCAGCGAGCAGGATCGGGAGAGCTTGGCGACCATGCTGCAGTCGCTCGAAAGCATGATGGGCATCGCCGTCAAGACGGCGACTCTGCTGGAGCAGGATCCGGTCGTGTCGGGCATACTCGCTTCTCCCGGGCAATACGACGCGCTGGAGCGCAAACGGCTGATCGAAAGCAAATTCCAAAGCATCAGCAACAGCTTCTTTTTGTCGGGCACGCAAGTGTATTATACGCTGATCGATTTCGAAGGACATGTCTATACCTCGTTCCTCCCGGAGGACCAGCTCGATTACGGCCGGCTGCTGGAGACGCTCGCGCCGCGGGGAAGCGCGGCCGGTGACCGGAAGTATACGTGGAAGAGCAGCGATTCCAATTACGTGTCGCGGGACATTTCCAGAAGCCCTTACGTCATTACGCTGAACACGGCCTTTCAGGACGAAGACTTGAAGCCGGTCGGCATCGCGCGGATCAGCATCGATTATATGCAGTGGTTCAGGGCGGAGACCGCGGGACCGGACGACGGGCAGAACTATTTTATCGTCGACCGGGCCGGCCAAGTCATTCAGCAATCGAATCCCGGGGCTTCGTTCCCGGCGGAGGCGGCGGCTCTGCTTGACGATACGGCGGAGCCCGGCCCTTTGCTTATTCGCGGGAGATCGGAATCGATGTACAATTACGGCTATTTGTCCGAGCTGCAATGGTACGTGGTGAAGGAAGTTCCGCTCGATAGGCTGTACGGCGAGGTCGACCGGCAGAGGGGGAAATATTTTATGACCCTGCTGCTTCTGAGCGCCGCCTTTATGGGGATGACTTACTGGATCACGACGGCGATCACCAGCCCGCTGAAGAAGCTGCAGAAGAAGATGGAGAACATCTCCGATGCGGACCTCGGGCGAACCGTCCTTCCGGACCGGCGCGGGGCGGAAGAGATTGCCGCCTTATCGCGCAGCTTTAACCGGATGATGGCGGACATGAACAAGCTGATCGGGCGGCTGAGGCTGGAGGAGCGGCAGCGGCAGGCGGTCCGCTTTCAGGTGCTGCTGTCGCAGATGGACCCGCATTTTCTGCTCAATACGCTGAATACGATCAAATGCATCGCCTTAAGCAAGGACGACGAGGAAACGCATGACATCTGCGTCTCGCTCGGCAAGCTGCTCGAGGTCAGTCTCGACCTGGAGGTCGACATGATCTTCCTGAAGGACGAGATCGAGCTCGTTCAAGCGTATATTTTCATTCAAAATATCCGGTACGGCCATAAATTCGCGATCGAATACGAGTTTGAGGACGCCTTCCGCTATGCGCTTGTGCCGAAGGCGACTTTGCAGCCGCTCGTAGAGAACGCCATTTATCACGGCTTTGCCGCCCGGCGGGAAGGCTTGATCAAGGTGCGGGCGTACCGGAGAAGCGAATGCCTCATGCTGGAGGTGGAGGACAACGGGAGCGGACTGGCGCCCGGGCCGAAGGCTTACCGCAAACGGAAAGGCATCGGCATACAAAATATTCGCGAGCGTCTGGAGCTGCTTTTCGGGCGGCAAGCTTCGCTCGAGCTGCTCGGAATGGAGCAGGGAGCGATGGCGCGGATTACGATTCCGCTGCTGCTCTCGACGCCATATGCCGAAGGAGGGAACGAGCATGGCATGGTCGGCGATCGTCGTGGAGGATGAGGCTCAGGCAAGAGCTTATGTGAAGACGCTGCTGCACCGGTCGGAGTCGGAATTCCGGGTCGTCGGAGAAGCGGCCGACGGGAAGGAGGCGCTGGAGCTGATCGGGCGCTACCGTCCGGATCTCGTCATTACCGACATCATGATGCCGGCAATGGACGGCGTGGAGCTGCTGAAGAAGGCGCGCGAAGCGGGGTACGACTGCCGCTTCGTGATGCTCACCTGCATGAACGAATTCGAATATGCGCGGCAGGCGCTGGAATTCGGGGCTTCGAGCTATATGCTGAAGCTGTCCATGGATCTTGCCTCCTTCAAGCAGATGCTGGAGAAGGTCGATGCGGAGCTGAAGAAGCTGGGCCGCTTCAAGCGGCTCGAGAGCTATCTGTCCGCTCTCCCCGAGGAGACGAAAGCGGCAACCGATCATCCGGAGATCAATAAAGTGATCGACTACTTGAACGAATCGTACCGGGAGAACGTGACGCTGGCGACGGCGGCGGCTTACGTCAAGATGGACCCGAGCTATTTGAGCGACCTGTTCAAAAGGAAAACCTCTTATACCCTTACGCAATATGTGATGCGCCTTCGGGTGGACGCCGCCCGTTTCTACTTGACCCACACCGGCGACTCGGTGAGCGGGATCGGGGAGCGGGTCGGCTTCATGAACGACAATTATTTCATTAAGATCTTCAAGCGGTTCACCGGCGTTACGCCCAGCGTCTACCGGAAACAGCACGCCGGCGGTCGTCCCGAATAGATTCTATAGATGTTGAACCTCATGAGCTCCCCTTGACTAAGCCTAATGGAATGAAGAAAGGGAATCCCTGTCGGAATGACATGGCCTTCGAATTTTAAGTTCCAACTTATATAGATAGGAATATGACCCAAAAAACGTTCTATTGATCGCTAAAATGCGTTTCTTATTCCGCCGGGCGGAAGTTGCTATAGTAAAGCCAGAGAGAAAGGGGATGACAAAGATGAAACGATGGATGGCGACAGCGATAGGATTGCTGCTGGTTGCGGCGCTGGCCGCAGGATGCGGCTCGGCGGGCGGAGGATCGGGAACGGGCGGATCCGGCGACAAGGTGATCAAGCTCAAGTTCTGGGGAGGGGTTCCGGCCGAAGCGGGCCCGCAGGCCGTCGTGGACGCCTGGAACGCCGAGAACAAAGACATTCAAGTCGAATACGAGCGCTTCGTGAACGACGACGCCGGGAACATGAAGCTCGATACGGCGCTCACGACCGGACAAGGAGCCGATCTGTACGTCAACTACGATCTGTCCAGACTGATGAAAAGGATGGAGGCCGGCTTGGCGGCCAACTTAAGCGAATTAACCGATTACAACATCGACGAGAAGATGGGCCCGGACGCCAAGCTGTGGCAGATTGACGGCGTTTATTACGGCATGCCCACCAAGAAAAACATGACGTTCGTATGGCTGAACAAGGATGCGCTCGACGAAGCCGGTCTGCCGCTTCCTCCGCTGGACTGGACGTGGGACGATCTGAGAAGCTACGCGGCGAAGCTGCAGCAAGGCGAAAGATGGGGCTTCCTGCAGCACGAGGCGGTCTTCACGTCATCGCTTGACGCAGGGCTCGCTTCCGTCGGCGAGACGAAGCCGGACGGCACGTCCAATCTGGACGATCCGCTCATGAAGAAGGCGTTCGAACAGCTGTACGGCATGATGTTCGAAGATAAATCGACGCCCGCCTATGGCGAGCAGCTAACGACGAAGATGCCGGTCGATACGATGTTCCTCCAAGGCAAGGCGGCTATGCTGAACGCAGGCGAATTTATTTTCCGCAATTCGAACAACCTGCAGGAATACCCGCGGGATTTCAAGATCGCTTTCGCCACGCTGCCGCGGATTACGAAGGATCAGCCGGATTACAAATATCCGGGCGGACTTGGCGACGTCATCTCCATCAATCCGAAGTCTCCCAACAAGGAAGCGGCCTGGAAGTTTCTGAAGTGGTACGCCGACGGCGGGATGATGCCGATGGCGTCCGGCGGGCGGATTCCGTCCTCGAACGCGGTGAATGCCGAGGAGGCGATCGGTCTGCTGCTGAAAGGCGTAGAGGATACGTACGACAAGGATTCGCTTATGAAAGTCGTCTTCGGCGAGTTTCCGACCTTCGTCCGCACGCTTGACCAGCAGGTTGTCGACCTGCGGAAGGAAGAATACGAGAAATATTTCCTCGGCCAATCCGATTTGGATACGGCGCTGGGCAACATGGCGAAGCGGCATAACGAGTTTATTCAGCGCAACAAGTGATCGTCCGAATTAAACGGGAAGGAGGAAGGGCGAGGCCTCTTCCTCCTTCGCTCGTTTTTACCGCACACAGGCGCAACAATCGTCCCGGTTCATAGCCTTAAGGAGGATTCGAATGGCACGAAACTGGAGAAAAAGAGAACGGTGGATCGGCGTATTGTTCATCGCGCCGAATCTGCTCGGGGTGCTGCTGTTTTTTATCGTTCCGGCCATCATTTCGTTTGGCCTTATGTTTACCGATTACCGGTTCGCGGGGCCGCCTGCCCGGTTCGTCGGGGCCGACAACTTCGCGAGGCTGTTTCGCGACGAGGTGTTTTACCAGTCTTTGACCAATACGCTGTTGTTTCTCGCTTCCATTCCGGTATCGATTGCGCTCGCCTTTTTCGTCGCGCTTATTCTGAACAGAAGCGTTTATTTCAAATCGCTGCTGCGGGCGATGTTCTTCATGCCTTACATTACAAGCGGCATCGCCATCGCGTTCGTCTGGATGCTGCTGTTCCATCCGTCCGAAGGCCCGATCAACAATTTCCTTCTCGCGGTCGGCGTCGGCAATCCTCCGGGCTGGTTTTCCACGACCGAAACGTCGATGTACGCGATCGATTTGATATGGATCTGGTATATGCTCGGCTACTTCATGATCATTTATTTGGCGTCCCTGCAGGAGCTTCCGAACGATCTGCTCGAGGCCGCCACGATCGACGGAGCGCGCAGATGGACGACGATCCGGTACATCGTCTGGCCGCTTGTCAGTCCGACGACCTTCCTGCTGCTTGTGACCGGACTGATCATGTCGATCAAGACGTTCGGCATCATCCAGGCGATTACGCAAGGCGGGCCGAGCAACAGCACGACCACCGTAGCGATGTACGTCTACCGGACCGCCTTCAGCTATTACGAGATGGGGTACGCCTCCGCCATTTCCTGGGTGCTGTTCGCGATTATTTTCGCCATTACGCTCATTCAATGGTACGGGCAGAAGAAATGGGTGCATTACTAGAGGAAAGGGGATGAGCGGAAGATGAAGATCGGAGATCTATCGATTTCGTGGAAAAAAAGCGCGGCGACGCTGATCATGTTCGCCCTTGGCCTGCTCATGATCGTCCCGTTCCTGTGGATGCTCAGCACGTCGATCAAAAGCCCGTCGGAAGTGTTCGTTTATCCGATTCGCTGGATACCGGAGCATGCGGAATGGAAGCATCACGTCAAAGTGTGGACCGGGGAGCAAAGCTTCGTCACTTATTACGCCAATTCGCTTAAAATTTCTATAACAAGCGTGCTGGGAGCGGCTTTTCTTTCGTCGCTGGCGGCATACGGCTTCTCCCGAATCGAGTTCAAAGGGCGGGACGGCCTGTTCCTGCTTTATCTGTCCATGATGATGATCCCGCCGCAGGTGCTGTTCGTGCCGAAGTTCATCATGTTCGATTGGGCGGGCATCTACAATACGCATTGGGCGCTTATTCTGCCGGGCCTCATCAGCATCTTCGGCGTGTTCATCATGCGCCAGTTCTTTATGGCCATTCCGAAGGAAATTACGGAGGCGGCCTTTATCGACGGAGCCGGCCATGTGCGCAGCTTCTTTCAGCTGATTCTTCCGCTGGCCAAGCCGGCGCTCGCGACGTTTATGATTATCGATTTCTCCTGGAGCTGGAACGATTACGAGAACGCGCTCGTGTTCCTGACCGACAGCCGGCTGTACACCGTGCCGCTTGGCATGCAAAACTTCATCCTCGAATTTAACATCGATTACAACGGGATGATGGCCGCGGCAACCGCCGGCATTATTCCGATGCTGATCGTGTTCGTTCTCGGACAGCGGTTCATTATCGAAGGCATTTCGAATACGTCCGTGAAAGGATGACGGGCGGCCGCGCAGCGGCCGTTCGGAATGGAACGTTCGGGAAAATTGTTCCGGCCGATCGCCTATGCCGCATACGTTGTACCGGCAACGCAAAACGGAGGGTCCTTAAGCTAAGGACCCTCCGTTATTGCGCGTCCGCTTGTTGAACGGACGTTAATGGCAGAAATGCAGGTAAATGAAGGCGACTGGGAACCGCCCGTCCAAGCGGAACCGCCGCCCGATCTTTATCCCGACTGAGCTGCGCTTTCGGCGCCGCTGGACGCCTTCGCTTCCTTCAGCATAAACAGCGCCAGCACGAACATGGCGTGCGACCAAGTAAGCGGCACGACCCATGCGGTCTCGCCGGTGTTCTTGTCTACCTGCTCGGGCAGCAGCCCCAGCTCGGTGCGATGGTTCACCGCCCATTGCAGCAGCGCATCGGCGCGTTCGATCTCGCCGCATTGCAAGCGGTAGTGGGCAAGCCATATCGTCGTCAATATCCAAGGGTTGCCGCCGATATAATGGTCGTTCTCGTAACGCTTGATGCCGCCGACGCCGGGGACGGTCAACGCCTGCTCGACCGCGTCCGCCGTGCGGCGCATATAGTCGTGCCCGGCCGGCATTGCGCCGAACGGCACCGATACGCCGAGCAGGCTGATATCGATGACCGGATCGTATTTCAGCCGGAACGTCTCGTAGCCTTTGGCCGACACGGTCACGCTTCCCGTCTTGCCGGCTGCAGCCGCTTCCTCGAACTGCTCTTTCCCGACGGCAAGGTTGAGCGCGCGATAAAGCGAACCGCGCTCTTCGTTCCACAGCCCGCCTTCGATAACGGCGGCGATGCGGGCAGCCGCTCGCCGCCACGCGGCTGCAAGCTCCGCTTCGCCGCGCAGCTGCGCGAACGAAGCCGCGCCCTGCAAGCCGCCGTAGACGGCCGCCGCGGAATACGTATGCGAGGCGCTGCGCTCCTCCCACAAGTCCATGCTCGGCTTCGGCAGCCCCGTCTCCGGATCGAGGAAGGAGAGGAGGAAGTCGGCGCCTTTACGGACCGCCGGCCATACCCTCTCGGCAAAACCGCCGTCCTGCCGGACGCGGTAATGCTCCCACATTCCCCACAGGATCGAAGCCCCTTCGTCGATCTGCAGCCCCCAGGACGGAGCGAGGCTTCCGTCGTGATAATGCCGCTGCTGCCACGAGCCGTCGGGCGATTGCGACGTCAGCGCCCAATCGTAGAAACGGTCGGACAGCTCATACAAGCCCGAGCGGTCGAGCGCCGTCGTAATAAACGCCGCATCCCGTCCCCAGCAGTAGGCGTAGCCGCCGCAGCGCGAAAACGTCTCGTCGAATTCGGGAGCGGCGATAATGCTGCCCGTTTGCTCGTCGGACATGAGCTTGAACGTCAGGAGCGAACGCTCGTAAAGCTCCTTAAACGCCGGCCTGTCGGAAGGGCAAGGCGCGCAAGCCGCGACGAAATGGCGCCAGTAATCGGCCGTATCGTTAAACCACTCCTCGGCGGTCCGTTCCTTCGCTTCTCTCATGGCGCGTAAAGCGTCCGCTTCCGTCTCGCCGGCCGCGATGTAGACCGGCACGGAAGCCGTTTCGCCGGGAGCGAGTCCTTCGATCCGCCACAGGACGGCGCCGTCCGGCTTCATATCGATGCCGTTGCCGTTCAGCTCCGCGGCCTCGGCCGCTTGCCAGGCGCTCCCCGACTGGAAGCCCGAGCAGTCTCGCGGACTTGCGACGGCGAAATAATAATGGTGGCGGAAATGGACGAGCGAGTCCGTCTCCTCATGGAAGGCGGTCGTGTTGTAAAGCGAATGCTCGGCCACGAGAAACGACGAATATTGTACGAAGCTGAACGACAACGTCTCGCTTCCCGTATTCCGGAACCGGTAATGCCTGATGAGGACGTCCCGGCCCGGAACGGCATAATGATCGCTCTCGACGGCAATCGGCAGACCGTTCGAACGGGCGGTTACCCGCAGTATATTCGTGCTTGGGACATAAGCGGCTTCATGGCTCCAGCCGCAGTCCGGATCGTCGAACCACGAGACGGATCCATGCCGCTTAGGCTCATCGAGCCGGATGCCGGTCCGAATGGCGTCGACATGCTGGGGCAGATCGATGTGCGGCCACCACAGCCGGTACAGCCGTCCCGTGCGGCCAAGGGTAGCGAGCATGCGGGAATTGCCGATGACGGCGTCGATGAGATAAGGTTTGTTGGCGTTCATCTATTCAGCTCCTTTTGGGTGCGATCGAGATGGAGGAGTCCCGGACGACCAGCTTGTGCGGGATAACGATCCGGCGCTGGTGAACGGGTTCCTCTTGAATAATCCGCAGAAGCAGCTGCGAGGCGGTATAGCCGAGCTGGTACGTACCGATGTCGACCGAGCTGATCGGCGGCGACGCAAGCTCGGAAAGCGTAATGTTGTTAAAGCTGACGATCGACAAGTCCTTCGGCACTTTGTAGCCGAGCTCGGTCAAGCCGCGCAGCACGCCGAAGGCGACGACGTCGTCGATGACGACAAGGGCGGTCGGCCGCTCCGGCAAGCTCATGATGAAGGACATCGCCCGGTAGCCGCTTTCTTGCAGAAACTCGCCTTCGACGATCCACTCCGACCGCGCTTTCAGCCCGGCCTCCTCCAGCGCCTTCAAGTAGCCTTGCATCCGGTCGTGCGACAACGTCAGATTGGGCGGTCCGCTAACGAAGCCGATCCGCTCGTGCCCCTGCGAGATCAGATGCCGGGTCGCGTCGAACGCCGCCTGCACGTTGTCGTTGTCCACGCACAGCATGTTCTCGTGCGAGCTGTCGGCTCTGCCGATCAAGACGCTGGGGAAATCCCGCTCGTTCAAATAATCGATCAGCGGATCGTTGACGCGGGAAGACAACAAGATGACGCCGTCGACCCGGCGGCCGAGCACAAGGCGGGCGACCGTATCGATCTCGTCCTGCTCGCTGGTTGCGGCCGTAAGCAGCATATCGTAGCCGGCGCGCGTCGATTGGGTCAATATGCCGCGCAGCAGCTCGCCGAAGAAGAAATCCTGGAACATCTCTTCGGCCGGCCTTGGCAGCAAGATCGCCAGTGTCCGGGTCGTTTTGGAAACGAGGCTTTTGGCCATCACGTTCGGGTGGTAGCCCATTTCCTCCATAATCCGCTTCACTTTATCGGATGTCTCCTTGCTGATCCGCGGGTGGTTCGAGACGACCCTCGACACGGTGGAAGGCGACACCCCCGCAGCTTTTGCAATGTCTTTTATCGTTACCATCGGATAAAACCCCTTATGTGTGCAATCGTTTGTATAACTTCATTTCATCGTAATGCAAACGCTGTCTTCTGTAAATATAAAGCAGCGGAAATCGTTGCACAAATTGCGAAAAACTGACCTCGAAGAAGAAAAAACGAGAGAGAATAAGATTTTGCTCATTTTTACCCGGAAAAAGACTTGTGCAAACGTTTTTACAACATTCGTGCCGTGTTGTATGATGAAGCCAAGAATATAACGCTTTCATACCAAAATAAACCATGAAAAACGGTCGAAAAGCACTAGTTTCAAAGGTTTGAATGCAACGTTGCACGATTTTGGACAAACGTTTGCATAGCTTTTCCTCACTTTGCGGATTTGCGCCATAAATCGCAGTTTGGAGCGGGGTTAAGGCCGAAAACGTAAAGGGGACAGCCGTTCGAAACGAATTGCGGGCAAGGCCTCCTTGGACCGCGCTCTTCGGTTCGGCGTGGCGTTCAAAGTGAAAGCGGTTTATTCGGAAAAAATTCGTCCGGGCTTACGGCCGCGTTCGGGCCGGAAGCTGATCCGGCGAAAAGCAAACGTTCTTGCAAATGCATGATTCATTCAGTCATTTATTTTTTGGAGGGGGATTTCTGCATGAAAAAATGGTTGGTCATGACACTGCTCGCCTCGCTGTTCGTTGTAACGGCATGCGGCGGAAGCAACGGCGGCGGCAATACGGCCGCGCCGACTTCCGAGGCTTCTGCCGAGCCGACGGCTTCGGCCGGAGCGGGCGGAGAGACGGCGGAGCTGGAGCCGGAAGAAGGCGCTTCGCTCGTCGTATGGGACAGCAAATCGGAACGCGCTTATTTGGAGGAAATGACGAAGAAATTTACGGAGCAATACGGCATTCCGGTCAAAATCGAAGAGGTCGAAGGCCCGGATCAAGTGAAAAAGCTGACGACGGACGGACCTGCGGGCCTTGGAGCGGACGTCGTATCGTTCGCCCATGACAACCTCGGCACGGCGGTGCCTGCCGGCTTGCTGCTCCCGAACGATTTCTTCGAGGAGCAAACGAGAAAAGAAAATTCCGAAGTCGCGGTTAATGCCGTCTCTTACGACGGCACGCTGTACGGCTATCCGCGTTCGGTCGAAACGTATACGCTCATCTATAACAAAGCGCTTGTAAAGGAAGCGCCGAAGTCGTTCGACGACGTAGTTGCTTTCGCAAAAACGTATAACGATCCCGCCGCCAACAAATACGCGATCATGTGGGAGCTTGGAAACTTCTATTACAACTATATGTTCATCGCGAGCAACGGCGGTTATGTGTACGGCGACAACGGCCAGAACGCGGAAGACATCGGCTTGAACAACGATGCGGCGGTTCAAGGCATGACCTACTTCGCTTCGCTCAAAGAGAGCCTGCTGCCGATGAATTCCGGCGACATTACGTACGACATTAAGAAAGGGCTGTTCACGAGCGGCAGCCTGGCGATGGACATCAACGGTCCTTGGACGATCGGCGAATACAAAAACGCCGGACTCGACATCGGCGTAGCTCCGCTCCCGACGATTAACGGCAATTCGACCGTATCGTTCTCGGGCGTCAAAGCATGGTACGTTAACGCTTATTCGAAATATCCGAAGGCGGCCCGCCTCTTGGCGAACTTCCTCGGCTCGAAGGAATCGCAGCTTCTCGACTTCAAGATGACGGGCGCGATTCCGGCCAACAAGGAAGCGGCTAACGATCCGGCCATTCAGAACGACGAAGCGACCAAAGGCTTCCTCGCGCAGTTCAACAACTCGCAATCGATGCCGACAGCTCCGGAGATGGGCAACGTATGGACGCCGATCGGCGCGGCGTTCGCCGACGTATGGAACGACGGCAAAGATCCGAAAGCGGCACTCGACAACGCGGTGCAGCAAATCAAGGACGCAAACGGCGGAACGGCTGCCAAGTAACGGCCGCAGATAGACGAAAATATACGACATTGTCAAAAGCATTCATAACGGTGACCCGCCAGGCGGCATAAGCATGGCGGGTTCCGAACGTCACGGGGGAGGAGCAAAACGGCATGAACCGTCACCGCAACACCGCAGCCGTATTATCCGTGCTCTTTATGGGACTCGGGCAACTATATAACCGACAGTTGATCAAAGGGCTTATTCTCGTCTTGCTTGAAGCGGCCGCCCTTGCCTATTTCGTGCCGAATTTGGGGACGGCCGTCTGGGGCGTCGCGACGCTTGGCGAAAATACGACCCGCATGGAGAAGATCAACGGACTGACGCAGCAAGTAGCCGGAGACCATTCGATTTTTCTGCTCATTAACGGGCTTATTACGCTGCTCATATTCGCTATCTTTATTGTTATTTACGTGATGAACGTGAAGGATGCGACGAAGACGGGAGCGGCCAGAGACCGGGGAGAGTCGCCGGCCAATTTCCGGAAGACGCTCGCTTACGTCTTGGACCGGAACTTCCCGCATCTGCTGCTGACGCTTCCGGGCCTCGGCATTTTGTTTCTGACGATCATGCCGATTTTGTTCATGATTTTGCTGGCGTTTACGAACTATGCCGCGCCGAATCACATTCCTCCGGCCAAGCTGGTGGATTGGGTCGGCTTTGAAACGTTCGCCAATTTGCTGACGATGAAGACGTGGAGCCATACGTTTTTTGGCGTATTTGCCTGGACGCTCATATGGGCGGTCGTGGCGACCGTCACCACTTATTTCGGCGGCTTGCTTGTCGCGCTGCTGGTCGAACAGAAAGGCGTACGGTTCAAGAAGCTGTGGAGAACGATTTTTATTTTGCCGTATGCGATTCCGCAGCTGATCTCGATGCTGATTATGAAAAACCTGTTTAACGGCCAATTCGGCCCGATCAACCAATATTTATCGTATTTCGGGCTTGGCGGCCTGCCATGGCTGACCGACCCTCTCTGGGCGAAAGTTACGGTTATCGTCGTCAACATGTGGGTGGGCATCCCGGTCTCGATGGTGCTTATAATGGGCGTGCTGACCGCCATTCCGAAGGACCTGTACGAGGCGGCGGACGTGGACGGGGCATCGGCTTACCAGAAGTTCCGGATCGTCACGCTCCCGTTCGTGCTGTTCTCGACGGCGCCGATTCTTATAACGCAATTCGCGGGCAACATCAACAACTTCAACATCATCTTCCTGCTGACGGGCGGCGACCCGGTCAACGGAAGCTATCAGTACGCGGGCAGCACGGACCTGCTCGTTACGTGGCTCTACAAGCTGTCGCTCAACAACAACCAGTTCAATATGGCGTCCGCGATCGGCATCATCATCTTCATTCTGATCGCTTCGTTCTCCATCTACAATTACCGCCGCACCAAGTCGTTTAAAGAGGAGGACATGATCCAATGAAAAAGGGCGTTATGCGGCTTTCGCTCAGCTATGTCGTCTTGATTCTGATCGCGGTGTGCGCGATCTATCCGGCCTTGTGGGTCGTCTTGTCCTCGTTCCGGCCGGGCGGCTCCTTGTACAGCGAGCATCTGATTCCCGAGGTGTGGACGCTCGATCATTACCGCGAGCTGTTTACGTCGAAAATATTCATGTACGGGACCTGGTACGTAAACACGTTAAAAATCGCGTTTCTGACGATGATTTTCTCGACGATTCTGACGACGATGAGCATGTACGCGCTGTCGCGCTTCCGCTTCCGGGGAAGGAAATCGCTTCTGACGCTGCTTCTGGTGCTGGGGATGTTCCCGGGCTTCATGAGCATGATCGCGATTTTTATTTTCTTGCTGCAGCTGAACCTGCTGGACACGCATTTCGCGCTTATTCTCGTCTATTCGGCCGGGTCCGTGCTGGGCAACGGCTTTGTCATCAAAGGTTTTTACGACACGATTCCGCGCAGTCTGGACGAATCGGCCCGCATCGACGGCGCCAACCATTGGCAGGTGTTCACGCGCATTATGCTGCCGCTTTCCCGTCCGATGCTGACGTATATCGCGCTGATGAGCTTCACCGGGGCTTGGGTCGATTTTATTTTCGCCCGCCTGGTGCTGCGGACGAAGGAGAACTGGACGCTGGCGGTCGGCATGTGGGATCTGGTCAACTCGTACCAGAACAGCAACTTTACGATGTTCGCCGCCGGCGCGGTGCTGATCGCCGTTCCGATTACGCTGCTGTTCGTATTCCTGCAGCGCTTCCTGGTGCACGGGCTCACGTCCGGCGCTTCGAAGGGGTAACGGGAAGCGGATAATGAAGATGCGAAGGCTGCGGCTTGCCGCAGCCTTCTTTTTCAATGAAGTTGACATCATTCTTCATGATGAGGCGGGAGACCGTCTCTTTTTTGCATTTTGGCGTTCGTTTTCACGAGGATAAAGCGCCTTCAAAACGGCTTTGCATCTAACATGTCATGTCAGGTATAATGTGAGGGAGGACAAACCAAAAATGGAGGCTCTATAATGATTTCCAAAATTAGAATTGGGATTGTCGGATACGGCAATCTCGGACGCGGGGTCCAAAAAGCGATTGCGCAAAACGAAGATATGGAATTGGTAGCGGTGTTTACAAGACGGGATCCTTCGGCCATGAAGGCTGAGGAAGGGGTGAGGTTCGAGCCGATTTCCGCCGCGGAACGGTTTAAAGGACTTATCGACGTCATGATTTTATGCGGGGGTTCGGCAACGGATCTGCCCGAGCAAACGCCGGCGGTCGCCGCTATGTTCAATACGGTGGACAGCTTTGACACGCATGCCAAAATCCCGGAGTTTTTCGAAACCGTCGATGCTTCCGCCAAACGCGCGGGTACGGTCAGCGTCATTTCAACCGGATGGGATCCTGGGCTTTTCTCCATGAATCGGATGCTTGCCGAGGCTATTCTTCCGCAAGGCAAGGAATATACGTTCTGGGGCAAGGGCGTCAGCCAAGGGCATTCGGACGCCATACGCCGCGTTCCGGGCGTGAAGGCGGGGGTCCAATATACGATTCCTGTCGAAAGCGTCATCGAACAAATCCGCGCCGGCGAAGCTCCAGAACTGGAAACCCGCGAAAAACACCGGCGGTATTGCTACGTCGTTGCGGAGGACGGAGCGGATAAAGCGGAGATTGAGAAGGCGATTGTGACGATGCCGAACTATTTTGCGGAGTACGATACAACGGTTGCGTTTATTACGGAAGAGGAGCTTCGGGCGGAGCATAGCGGAATGCCGCACGGCGGTTTCGTGATTCGAAGCGGGATTACGGGCAGCGGAACCAAGCAAATTATAGAATTCGGCCTGAAGCTGGAAAGCAACCCGGAATTTACGGCGAGCGTTCTGACGGCCTATGCAAGAGCGGCGGCCCGTTTAGCGAGAGAAGGGGCGGTAGGCGCCAAAACGGTGTTCGATATTCCGCTTGGTTATTTATCTCCCAAAAGCGGCGAGCAGCTTCGCAAAGAATTGCTGTAACGAAGACGGTAGAACCGGATTTGGAATCATGAAAAGCGGACAAACCAAGGCAGGAGCCTTGGTTTGTTTATTTGTTTCGTTATTGCACGCTCCATACGCGGTAGCCGTATGCGGGCAGCTGCAGTTGGAGCAAGCCGCCTTTGATTTCGACGGAGGAGTCGTCCAGCAGCGAGCGCCAGACCGCGTCCGGGGCGAACGCCAGCGTAGAGACGGCGGACGCCGAAGAGGCCAGGGCAACCTGCTTGAACGGGTTGGCGGCTGCGCTCGCAGCGGCGTCCGTGCTCGGATCGGCTGCACCGTTGGCATCGGTGCCGCTCGAGCCCGCAGCCCCTGCCGTGCCGCTTGCGGCTGCACCGCCAGGGGCTGCACCGCCTGCGGAAGCCGCAGTCACGCTCGCGCCAGCCTCTGCGCCCGCGCCGCCGCCAAGCGGCAGCCGCACGGCCGCTTCCGCCGCCTGGCCGCCGGCGTTCAGCGCGATGACGATGCGCTCGCCGTCCTTGCTCCGCTCGTACACGATGACGCTCCCCTTCGCGTACAGGAAGCGGAAGCCCGCGCCGCGGAGCGAAGGATGGCTTCGCCGCAGCGCGATCGCTTCGCGGTAAAACCGGAACAGCTCCGCGTTCTGCTTCTCCTCCTCCCACACCATGCATCCGCGGCAATCCGGGTCGCCGAGCCCGCTCATGCCGACCTCGTCGCCGTAATAAATGCACGGCACGCCCGGATACGTCAGCTGGAACAGCAGCGCCAGCCTTAGCGCCGCTTCGTTGCCGCCGCATTCGGTCAGGAGGCGCGGCGTGTCGTGGCTGTCCAGCAGGTTGAACGCCGTCTCCGTCACCTGCTGCGGGTAAGCGGCCAGCTGCGCGCCGATTTTTGCCGAGAACGTTTCCGCTTCCGTAACGCCGCGGGCGAAAAAGTCCAGCACCGCTTCGGTGAACGGATAGTTCATCACCGCGTCGAATTGGTCGCCCTGCAGCCAAGGGAGGGAATCGTGCCATATTTCGCCGAGAATGTACGCGTCGGGCTTCGCCGCTTTAACCGTATCGCGGAATTTCCGCCAGAAACGGTGATCCACCTCGTTGGCGACGTCCAGACGCCAGCCGTCGATCCCGATCTCCTCGATCCAGTAGCGGGCGACCTTCAGCAAATACCGCTGCACTTCGGGGTTTTCCGTATTCAGCTTGGGCATGTTCGCGCCAAAAGCAAAAGCGTCGTAGGTCGGAATGCCGTCCCGGACGGCGATCGGCCACTCCCGCACATGGAACCAGTCGGCGTAAGGCGAATCGGGCCCTTTTTCCGCAACGTCCACGAACGGCCCGAACGTGCTGCCCGCGTGGTTGAACACCGCGTCGAGCATGACCCGGATGCCGCGCGCGTGGCAGGCGTCGACGAGCTCCTTCAGCTTCTCGTTCGTGCCGAAATGCCGGTCCACCCGAAGATAGTCTTCGGTGTCGTATTTATGATTCGTCGTCGCCTCGAACAGCGGCGTGAAATAAATGGCGTTGACGCCCAGCCGCTCGAGATGATCGAGATGGTCGATCACCCCCTGCAGGTCCCCGCCGAAGAAGTTCGTCGGCGTCGGCTTGCCGCCCCACGGCAGGACGCCTTCCGGGTCGTTGTCCGGGTCCCCGTTCGCGAAGCGCTCCGGGAAAATTTGATAGAAGACGGCGTCCTTCACCCATTCCGGGGGCGCGAACACGTCCGCCGGGTTCAGGAACGGAAAGTCGAAGAAGTCTTTATGCGGATTGTCCGGAACCTTATCGAAAAATCCCTTCTCCGTCATCACGACGGATTCGCCGCCATGTCCCGTAAGCCGGAACGCGTAACGGAGTCTCCGGTAAGGAGGGACGACGGCCGTTTCCCAATAGTCGAACAGCTCATCCGACGACAAAAGGCGCATCGGCGCTTCCGCTTTCGTCTCCTCCCAGCTGTACTTGTCTCCGGTTATGGCCGTGACGGCGGCGGCGTCTCCTTTTTTGACGCGGAGGCGTAGATGCAAGGTATTCTGGTCGTACGCGTAGGCCCAGTTGAATTTGGGGCGGTGTAACATCGCTTCAAGCAGCATCGGCAACATCTCCTTTATGATAAAAAATAAAAAAGGCACAACCTGGAAAGAGGAGATCCGAGGTTGTACCTTCGCACATCCGCCGGCGGTGCAGCGCCGCGAATGTCAGGTAAGCATTGCCTTTATGTTAAAAACTCTCAACAGCTTTATTATACATCGTCAGGAGCCAATGCAACACTATTTTTTGGAGAAAAAAAGCACCGCGCGCAAAAAAAACGGCTTTGCCCCGGAGAGGACATAGCCGTTTTGCTTTTGCTAACGATTTGCCGTTACGCCTTGACGGCATGCGCGTGCTCTTCGATGAAGCGCTCCGCGTCCAGCGCGGCCATGCAGCCGCTGCCGGCAGCCGTAATCGCCTGGCGGTATTTGTTGTCCTGGACGTCGCCGCAAGCGAATACGCCCGGAATGTTCGTCTGCGAAGTACCCGGCACGGTCTTGATGTAGCCGGATTCGTCCAGATCGATCTGTCCGCCGAGGAAGCCGGTGTTCGGCGTATGGCCGATGGCGATGAAGACGCCGCTTGCCTCGATCACTTCTTCTTCGCCGGTGTCGTTGTTGCGGACT
Source organism: Paenibacillus thailandensis (assembly GCF_042685365.1). NCBI lineage: Bacteria > Bacillati > Bacillota > Bacilli > Caryophanales > Paenibacillaceae > Paenibacillus > Paenibacillus thailandensis. The sequence continues at coordinate 131,249 of NZ_JBHUMY010000023.1, forward strand.
TTAAGTCCCGTTACGCTCATGCCGTTCGACAGCACTTCAACCGGCGTGCGGTTCAGGCTCCAGCGGATTTTTTCGTTGCCGCGGGCGCGGTCCTGCATAATTTTCGAAGCGCGCAGCTCGTTGCGCCGGTGGACGAGTTCGACTTCGGTAGCGAACTTCGTCAGGAAGTGCGCCTCTTCCATCGCCGAATCGCCGCCGCCGATGACGACGATTTTTTTGCCGCGGAAGAAAAAGCCGTCGCATGTCGCGCATGTGCTGACGCCGCGTCCGATATTGTCCTGTTCGCCTGCAATGCCGAGGTATTTCGCCGAAGCGCCGGTCGAGATAATGACCGTCTCCGCCAGCAGCTCGCCGTGGCCTTCAACGTTCAGCTTGAACGGACGCTTGCTGAAATCGACGCTCGTGACCGAGCCGGTCCGGAATTCGGCGCCGAACCGCTGCGCCTGCTTGCGCATGTTAGACATCAGCTCGCTGCCGAGAATGCCTTCCGGAAAGCCCGGGAAGTTCTCGATTTCCGTTGTTGTCGTCAATTGGCCGCCCGGCTGCCATCCTTCGATGACAAGCGGCTGCATGTTGGCGCGCGCCAAGTATATCGCGGCGGTGAGACCGGCAGGGCCCGTGCCGACAATAATCGATTTATGAATCATGGGTGAAACCTCCTATCTGTAACTTCTATGGGACGACTGCGGTTAGATACAACCAACCGCTGAACGAGGTCGTACAGCTTGAAAGGCCTCGACAGAGGTTTTCTCATCGCCGAATCGAATTTTGTCATTCCAATTGCTTCGTAATTTTATTATGGTTAAAAAAATGACATTGTCAACGAACAGGGGGATTTATTCATATAGTTTTCATCTGGATGTAGTAGGATGTCGATAGAAGATTCAGGGGATGGATTTATCCTTAAATAGCAGGACAGGGAGGGCGTCTGCAAATGGCTAGAGTGCTCGTCGTGGATGACGATCCGCATATTCGCGAGCTTGTAGGTCTGTTTTTGAGAAGGGAAGGCTATGAAATCCTGGAGGCGCGGGACGGCGAAGAAGCGCTGAAGCGGCTGGAATCGGTGAAGCCGGATCTGGCCGTCATCGACGTCATGATGCCCCGCAAGGACGGGTTAAGCTTATGCGCGGAGCTGCGCCAGGCGTACGATATGCCGCTGCTGCTGCTTACGGCCAAAGGAGAAAGCGCCCACAAGGTGCAAGGCTTCGAGCACGGGGCGGACGATTACGTGGTGAAGCCTTTCGATCCGATCGAGCTGGTCATGCGGGTCAAGGCGCTGCTGCGGCGGTACCGCATTGCCGCCTCGCAAACGGTCGAGGTCGGAGCGCTTGTCATGAACCATAGCGAATACGACGTCTCGGTAGGCGGCGAGAAGGTGGCGATGCCGCCGAAGGAGTTCGAGCTGCTGTTCAAGCTGGCCGGCAATCCGGGCAAAACGTTCTCCAGAGAGCGCCTTATCGAGGAAATATGGGGAATGGATTACGAGGGCGACGAACGGACGGTAGATGTACATATTAAACGGATTCGGGAACGGTTCCCCGAGGAGAGATGCGGCTTCCGGATCGTAACGGTCCGAAGCCTCGGCTACCGGCTGGAGGAGGGGGCTTAATGCGAAGCCTGTACGTGCGGATTATTTTGACGTTTCTGCTTATCGTGCTGCTGAGCATGGGCATTTCCTACGCGATGGCCAATTTATTGTTCCGCAAAGACAATTCCGCGTTTCTGGAAGAAAGGCTTTCGGCTTCCGTGCGGTCTATCGAGCGGCTGTATGCCGTCTCTTCGCCATGGTCGCTGCCGATGTTTCTGCAGGAAACCGCGGATATGCAAGGCTTGTCCATCGTCGCCGTCTCGGCAAGAGGGCAATACGTGGCGGCAGGCCCGCGGAGCGATGCGATGCTGGCGGCGATGACGGCGGACGAATTGCGCGCCGTTTTTGCCGGCCGAACGATCAAGCTGGGGCGGGAAGCCGTTTCTCCGGAAAGTGCTGCCCCCTTTGCGATTGGGCGTCCCGCGCGGCTGGGCGGCTCGGAATGGGCCGTATTTCTGCAGCCGTCGTTCCAGCCGGAGGTGCGCAGCTTCCAGCGCAACACCTACTCGATTTTGTTCACCTTGCTTATCGTAGGCGGCATTCTGATTGTTGTCGTCACCCGCTATTTGGTCAAACCTTTAAAAATGATGACGGCGGCGACGACGCGCATCGCGAAAGGCGACTACAGCACCCGGCTGCCGGTGCATCGCAGGGACGAGCTCGGGGAGCTGGCCGACAGCATTAACCGGATGGCGCTTGGCCTGTCGCGGCAGGAGGCGATGCGGCAAGATTTCGTCTCCAACGTCTCGCATGAAATCCAGTCGCCGCTTACGTCCATCGGGGGCTTCGCCGAAGCGCTGCGCAGCGGCGATCTGTCCGCCGAGGAAAGAGACCATTACGTCTCCGTCATCAAGCAGGAGAGCAGCCGGCTGTCCCGCTTGAGCGAAAACTTGCTGAAGCTGGCTTCGCTTGACGCGAAGCAGCATCCGTTCGAGCCGAGGCGGTATCGGCTGGACAGGCAGCTGCGGGACGTCGTGCTGACGTTTGAGCCGCAATGGCTGGAAAAAAGGCTGACCGTCGAGCTGACGATGGAGGAGACGACGATTACGGCGGACGAAGACCAGCTGAATCAGATATGGGTGATTTTGCTCGCCAATGCGATGAAATTTACGCCGGAGGGCGGCAAAATCTCCTTTTATCTTACGGAAAAGGACGGCTATGCGCTCGTACGCATTACGGATACCGGGATCGGCATCTCCGAGGAGGACCGGGAACGGATATTCGAACGGTTTTATAAAGCGGACAAGTCGCGGGATTGGAACGTCGGAGGCAGCGGACTCGGCTTGTCCATCGCCAAAAAAATCGTCGAAAACCACGACGGGACGATCGAAGCGGAGCCCAGCGAGCGGGGGGCGTCCTTCGCCGTCAGGCTGCCGATAGCCCATTTGGGCCAATAAAAGTTGTGCCCCGGTTCCAATCAAGGTAAAATAATGTAAGGTTGCAACGATGGAGAAAGGGCGGATTAACTGAAATGTCACAACAGATAAGGAAGGCCATAATTCCGGCGGGAGGGCTCGGAACCCGGTTTTTGCCCGCAACGAAGGCGCAGCCGAAGGAAATGCTCCCGATCATCGATAAGCCATCCATTCAATACATTGTAGAAGAAGCGGTCCAGTCGGGCATCGACAGCATCGTGATCGTCAGCGGCAGACATAAACGGGCCATCGAGGATCATTTCGACAAGTCCTTTGAGCTTGAGGCGGAGCTGGAGGCAAGAAACAACGAGACGATGCTCGAGGTCGTTCGCGGCATTTCGCAGCTGGCCGACATTTATTACGTGCGCCAGAAGGAGCCGCTCGGACTTGGGCACGCGGTGATGTGCGCGCGGCGTTTTATCGGCAACGAGCCGTTTGCCGTATTGCTGGGCGACGATATTTTGAAATCCGACCCGCCTTGCTTAAAGCAAATGATCGATACGTACGAACGCGAGCAAGCTTCGGTAGTCGCCGTCATGGAGGTGCCGTGGGATCAGACGCACAAATACGGCATCGTGGCGCTTGAAGAAGGCCGGACGAGCGGCAGGGTGACCGGGCTCGTCGAGAAGCCGCTGCCCGGACAGGCGCCGTCGAACAGCGCGATCGTAGGCCGTTATGTGCTGAGCCCGACGGTCTTCGAGCTGCTGGAGAAGGCGCAGCCGGGCAAAGGCGGGGAAATTCAGCTGACGGACAGTCTGCAGCGTCTTCAGGAGATCGAGCCGTTGGTCGCTTACCGGTTCGACGGTCGGCGTTACGACGTCGGCGACAAGCTTGGCTTCGTTCAGGCGACGATCGATTTCGCGCTGGAGCGCGAGGATTTGTCCGCGGCGGTGCGCGAATATTTAAGCGGCAAGCTGTAAAAAGGGCATCATGCAAGGAAGGCCGCGCTCCCGCGGCCTTCCTTTGTTTCGCAAGCCGGGCATGCTCCCGACGATTTAAGCATTTTTTCATGCCGTTTTAAGGTTCTATTCAGGTTTCGGTTATATGATTGCACTACTCCCCGTAGTGCTTAAGGATGTGAAAACGATGGCAAGCAAAGGGCATGAGAGGGGCTTGGAGCGGTTTTTCGGGCCGCTTGAGGCGAAGATTATGACGATCTTGTGGAACGAGCCGGACTTGTACATTAAAGACGTCACGCAGCGGCTGGAGAAGCAGGGCAAGCCGGTCAGCTTCAACACCGTCATGACGATCATGAACCGTCTCGTGGACAAAGGGGCGCTGAACAAAACGTCCGCCGGGCGGGCGTCGCGGTACAGTCCCGTCGAATCGAGAGAGCATTTCGTGGAGAACCGTTCCCGGGAGCTGTCGCAAGAGCTGCTTGAAGATTTCGGTCCGCTGGTCGTCAGCCATATGTTCGATGCGCTCGAAGAGGTCGACCCTAAGATTCTGGCCGAGCTTGAGCAAAAAATCCATTCGCTTAAAAGAGGGAAATAGGATGTGGCATCGTCAATCGAAAGCGCTTCTGGCGCTTAGCCTTGCCTTAACCGGCTTTATCGTGCTGCAAATGCTTATGTATGCGGCATGTACGCTGTTCGGTTGGAAGGCGTTCCAGTACAATCTGCTATGGCTCTGCACCCGGTGGGTGCACGCTTACGGCATCCGGGCGGCGGATACGTTCATGGCGCTGTTCGTGCTGGGGACGATCGGCCATTTGGCGTGGTTAACCGGCCGCCAGATCGTCGGCGCAAGCCGGGCGGCGAGAAAAATTCGCGGCTGTCTAAGTCCGGAGCTCACGATGCAGTTGAACCGCCGCTTCGGAACGGACGGCAGGGAGGACATCGTGGCGGTGGCAAGCTCCGCTCCCGTAGCGCTTACGGTCGGTTTTGTCCGTCCGACGATCGTATTGTCGGAAGGGCTGCTTGCGATGCTGAACGACGAGGAGCTTGAAGCGGTCGTTCATCACGAGCGTTTTCATTCGATTCACCGCGACCCGCTGTTGCTTATGCTGGTCATGGTATGCGCCAGGGCGTTCTGGTACATCCCGCTCTTGCAATGGTGCCATCGGCAATTCGCCGTCACCCGGGAGATGCTTGCGGATCGTTATGCCGCCGGCCGAGCTTCCGCTTACGGTCTCGGAAGCGCGCTGCTTAAGCTGGCGAGAAACGCACGGAAGCCGGGCCATGGGCTTGCGGTGGCGACTTTCGCGGGACAATCGGTCGCATTGCGCATCGAGCAGCTCGTCAATCCGGGCGCGTCCGGTCCGAAGCTTGCTTTGCCCATGCGGGAGTCTCTTGTTTCGGTTATCGTTTACGGCATGCTGTTTGCCGCTTTTGCGCTTAGCATGCTGTAAATTTTTTTGAATAAATACACTACATAATGTAGTGCAATTGGAGGAGAAAAAGGATGAGAAAAAAGACGGCAATTTTGACGGCAGGCTTGGCCGTACTGATCGTAGGCGGCGGTGTCGGCTACGGTCTGTACGATTATTATGCCGGCAATCATGTCCAGGTGGAGAGCGTCATCGCGGCGCCGGCTGAAGGCGGCACGGGAGAGGCAGTCGATATGGAGCTGATTAACGGCGTATGGAATATCGACCCTTCGTCGACCGTTTATTTTTCGGTTACGACGTCGAAGGAAACCGTTAATTTCGCCGTGAATAACGTCTCCGGCAGCTGGACCATCGATACGGCCGATCCGTCCCGCATGGCCGGCGAAGGCAAGATTGACTTGAACGCCATCGACTCCGGCAACTCGCAGCGCGACGGACACATCAAAGAAGCCGATTACTTTAATGTCGAGGAAACGCCGGAGGCTACCTTTACGGCAACCTCCTTCGAGGGCGTTCCGGCCGAATGGACGGAGGGCCAGCCGTTCCCTTTCAAGATGAGCGGCACGATGACCGTCAAAGGGATTTCGAAGGAAGTGACGTTCGAAGGAAACGGCGTGTACGAGGGCGGTCAAATCAAGCTGGAGAGCGATACGGCCGTTACGTTCTCGGACTTCGGCATGACCAATCCGCACCGCGTCGTGCTGGATACGGAAAATACGGTCACGGTGCAGCTTAGGCTGACGTTGACCGCCCAGCCGGCGTAACCGGCCGGCGGAGCGCCGTTAGGCGCTTTCCGCGGTGCCGATTCAGGAAGGTTATAGAAACCGATAATCAGAAGCATCGTTCCTTGTCGTAAGGCGGGGAATGGTGCTTTTTTTTAACGGCTTCCATTCATGTACGTACAAGTTCGCCATATGGTATACTACAAGGCATACAAATCAGCGATGGGGACAATTACGCGCCGACTCCGGGCCTTGCGCCGGATGGACCGGAACTTGCCCGATCGCCGTATTGGCGTCAAGCACGGCGCCAACGATTCTTACGGGCCAAAGCAAAGCCGGCGCACTCGGCTGACGGCGGGCTCGGAGCGGCGAACGGCTGCCGCTTGCGGCAAGCTATCTTTCATTCCGCTTGGAGGGGCAGATCATGAGCAATAAATACGCCATCGGCGTCGACTTCGGGACGCAGTCCGGGCGCGCGGTATTGGTCAATCTGGCGAACGGCGAGGAAGTCGCGGAGCATGTGACGCCGTACCGCCACGGCGTAATCGACGAGGTGCTGCCGGTATCCGGCATCAAGCTGGAGCACGGCTGGGCGCTGCAGCATCCGTCCGACTATATTGAAGTGCTGGCGGCATCGGTGCCTGCGGTTATGAAGGAATCGGGGGCAGCGGCCGAAGACGTGATCGGCCTCGGCATCGACTTTACGGCCTGCACGATGCTTCCGGTCGACAGCGAAGGCCAGCCGCTCTGCTGGCTGGACGAATACAAGGACAACCCGCACAGCTGGGTGAAGCTGTGGAAGCACCACGCGGCGCAAGACGAGGCGAACCGGATCAACGAAATCGCGGCCCGTCGCGGCGAACGTTTCCTGCCCCGTTACGGAGGCAAAATTTCGTCCGAATGGATGATCGCGAAAGCTTGGCAAATGTTGAACGAAGCGCCGGAGATTTATGAGAAAGCCGACCGTTTCCTCGAAGCGGCCGACTGGATCGTCAGCCAAATGACGGGCGGAGAGGCGTTCCGCAACAGCTGCACGGCCGGCTACAAGTCGATCTGGCATAAGCAGGACGGCTACCCGAGCAAAGACTTTTTCAAAGCGTTAGATCCGCGCCTTGAAAACTTGACGGAAACGAAGCTTCGCGGCGAAGTGCTGCCGCTTGGCGCGAAGGCGGGCGAGCTGACGGCCGAAATGGCCGCACGAATGGGCCTTGCGGCCGGAACGGCGATCGCGGTCGGCAACGTGGACGCGCATGCGGCAGTGCCGGGCGCCGGCGTCGTCGCGCCGGGCAAGCTGGTCATGGCGATGGGAACTTCGATCTGTCATATGCTGCTCGGCGCGGAGGAGAAGCCGGTCGAAGGCATGTGCGGCGTCGTGGAAGACGGCATTATTCCCGGTTATTACGGTTATGAAGCGGGCCAATCGGCGGCCGGCGATATTTTCGAATGGTACGTGGAAGAGGCGGTTCCGGCTTATATCCGCGACGAAGCGGAGAAGGAAGGCGTAAACGTTCATCTGTATTTGGAGCGCAAAGCCTCCGGGCTGAAGCCCGGCGAAAGCGGCCTGCTGGCGCTGGACTGGTGGAACGGCAACCGTTCGGTGCTGGTCGATAGCGATCTGACCGGTGCGATCGCGGGGCTGACGCTTCGGACGAAGCCGTGGGAAATTTATCGTGCGCTGCTGGAGGCGACGGCCTTCGGCACCCGCAAAATCGTGGAAGCGTTCCATAACAACGGCGTAGAGGTGCAGGAGCTGTACGCGTGCGGCGGCTTGCCCCGGAAAAACCGTCTGCTGATGCAAATCTATGCGGACGTGACGAACCGCGAAATCAAAATCGCAGCCTCCAGGCAAACGCCTGCGCTTGGCGCGGCCATGTTCGGGGCGGTTGCGGCCGGCGCGGGGAAAGGCGGCTACGACAGCATCGTCGAGGCGGCAGGGAAGATGGCCCGCGTCCGCGAGGAAACGTTCAAGCCGATTCCGGAGAACGTGGCGGTATACGACAAGCTGTATGCCGAGTACAATGCGCTTCATGACTATTTCGGACGCGGCGCGAACGATGTCATGAAACGTCTGAAGAGCATGAAGGAATCGGTGCGTTAAGCGTGCGCCGCATCATGGCCCGGCCCGCGCCGAAGCGGAAGCGCCGGAACGAGAAGGAGCCGGATCGGCGGGCGGATCGCAAGCTGCAAGTCATAGCAATGGCTATTTTGGAGCATGGCGGCGAGCCTTGTTTCTTTTTTTGTTGACACATGGCAATCAAATACAATATAACTGTATTTTGGATGATGTTTTGAAAGGGACGAAAGGCTTGCCGACGTTTGCAAGCCGCTACCGTATATGCCACAATGGGAGTAGGAAGCCGTTGAACGGGTTCGTCCCGGAGAAGCGGATGGCGCCGCCGTTTCCGCTTGGCGCAGCCAATGCCGGGAACCAATAACGGCGGTTGTTTGCGTTTGCGGCTGGGTAATTCTAGCTGATTTGGGTTATTTAAAAAGAAGGATTGCCATAAGGAATGGAAAGCGGCGATCGCTTAATCGAATAGAAAACAGAGAGAGAAACGCGGGCGGGGGTAGAAACGGAGTGTATTGCCATCATTGCGGAAGGAAACAACCGGAGGATGCGGTGTACTGCAATCAATGCGGCAGACGGCTGGAGCTCCAGGGCGAGGGAGATTGGCCGGGATTGGGGATGGAGGAGGCGGCTGCAAGCGCGGAAAGCGTTGCGGCGGCTCCGGCGGTTTATCGCGGCCTCGAAGCCGAACGGAAACGCGGGGAGCGGACGAAGCGGAGCAGAACCGAAGAGCGCGGCGGCCGGCTCGCGGCTGCGCTGCTGCCGGTCATTGTGCTGTTTTTATCGGCGGGAGGCGTATTTGCCTACTATATATATGAATCGGGCATCAATAACGACGTCCGGCAGCTGCATGTGAAAGCGCAGCAGGAGGGGCTGGACGGGCATTACCAGGAGGCGCTGCGTTTGCTGGAGCTTGCGTCGGCGAAGCGGCCGGAATACGGCGCGCTCCTTGACGATGCGGCCGCCGTTCGCGAGGCGATCAAAGCCGAAGAGGAGCTTCGGGCCGTTAACGGACTGATCGGGAAGCGTTCGTTCGGCGACGCCCAGCTTCGGTTGGAGCAGCTTCGCTCCAAGCTTCATTTGCGCAGCGAGCCGTTGTTCGGCAAATTGAACGAACAGCTTGAAACGGCAAGCGTAAGCCTTGCCGTCGAGCAGGCGGCGGTTCAGCTGGAATCGCTGCATACGCTGGACGAGCTGGTGGCGAAATGGCAGGAAGTGAAAGGGATGACCGGGGAACAGGCGGAACGGCTTCAAGCGAAGCTCAGCGAGAAGATCGTAACCGTAAGCGGCGAGGAAGCTTCCCGTCTTCTGGAGAAAAAAAGGTTCAGCGACGCTATCGCCGCCGTAGAGGCGGGCCTGGAACGCGATCCGGGCAACAAGGCGCTTACTTCGCTTAAGCAGCAAATTGCGGTTGCGAAGGAGAAGTTCGAGGAAGCCGAGCAGAGGCGGATCGAGGACGCGATGCAGATGGCCGCGGCCGAAGATTTGCGCAACCATACGGCGGCCGTCGAGGTTGAGCGCATTGAGCGGAAGCTGGATGACGAGGGCCGTCTATCGTTGACGGGCCATCTTGTCAACGCGGCGACGCGGCCGATCTATACGGTCAAGATCCGCTTCACGGTCTATTCGGCCGAAGGGGACACCCTTGCAACGGGAGAAGCGGATGCGACTCCGAACTATGTGGAGCCCGGCGAAGCGATGACGTTCAAGTGGACCTCGGAGAAAGTGAAGCGTACAGATGTTGAAGTCGTCGTGGATCATGCGACATGGTATTTGGATTAGGGGAGACGATACAGATGAGAAAGGCGGCTTGGATTAGCGCCTCGTTATGCGCGCTTATCGTTTGCGGCGCGCTCGGAGCGGCCGCGGCGCTGCGGTCGGAGATGCCCAAGCGGCTATCCGGACCGCCTCTGCTGGCGGCGGCGCAGGAGCAAGACGGGCCGAAATCGTTAAAGGACGTCATTTACGAAACGCAGAAGCTTGTCGTCATGATCGAAACGTCCGACGGCACGCAAGGATCGGGGTTTCTGTACAATACGAAGGGCGACCTCATTACGAACGCCCACGTCGTCGCGGGAGAGAGCGAGGTGTCGGTCAAGACGGCGGACGCCCGGGAGTTAAGGGGCAAGGTGATCGGGATAAGCGCCGATACGGATATTGCGGTCGTTCGCGTCTCGGAGCTGGCCGGCGTTACGCCGCTGCCTGTCGTTCGCGACCGCCGTGCCGAAGTGGGGGACGAAGTCATTGCCGTAGGGAGCCCGCTTGGCTTTCAAAATACGGTGACGACCGGCATTGTCAGCGGCTTAGGCCGCTCGTTCGTCATTGAGCCTTATCATTATGAAGGCTTATACCAAATTTCCGCGCCGATCGCCCACGGGAACAGCGGCGGGCCGCTTGTCGACAAGAAAACCGGCGGCGTTCTGGGCATTAATTCGGCGGGCATGGAGGAAGGGATGATCGGATTCAGCATTCCGATCGCCGATGTGCTTCAATTGGCGGAGGGCTGGTCCGAAAACCCGATGGAGACGCTGCCGCCCGGCAAGACGCTGGATAAAGCCGAGTCGGGGCAAGCGAAGACGTCGATCGTCGAATACAGCGAATATCTGGTCAGACACTTCTACGACAGTCTGAACAACGCGGACTACGTATACGCTTATTCGCTGCTCGGCGGGAACTGGAAGGAAGGGACGACTTACGCCGAATTCCGCGAAGGGTATTTGGCGACCCGCAACGTCGTGATCGACGATCTGATCGTCACCAGCGAAAGCGAGGACGAGGCGACCGTGACGGCGGTCATATCGGTGGACGAGCGCGTGGAAGGCGAATATAAGCTGAGCAAGTATCAAGTGACGTATACCGTCGGGTACGAGAACGATCAGCTGAAGCTGATTAAAGGAAGCGGGAAAGCGATAAAGTAAGAATAAACGGGCGAAGCTTATGTGCCGCGCGGTGAAATAAAAGTCAGGTTATAAGCGGAAAACTTATAACCTGACTTTTTTTGATGGAGATCTATGGAGAAAGACCGCTTTGCGTTGTACGCGGAGGAGATGGTGCGGCAGCGTCGAAGTGTTATGGAACGGGCCCATGCAAGGCTCCTCCTTCGTTCGTTTCCGATGTCACAAATTCGAGCCTGACGTTGTTATATGTGCAAAACGAGGAGGAGCTGATGGGAAATGAACGACTTGACATGCATCATCATCGGAGGCGGCCATGTAGGGCTTCATTCGCTCAAAGCCATAAAGGAAGAGACCCGGGGCATGGCGAATGGGCGGCGGATTCGGTTTGTTCTGATCGACAAGCAGCCCGGTCATCTGCGCAAAATGCTGTTGTTCCGGCCGCGATCTGCTGTCTTACGCCATGCTCGTCCTGCTCGAGCGGCTGACGCCGACAGAACGGACGGTTTTTGTCCTGCGTGAGGCGCTGGGCTTCGATTATCCCGAAATCGCCGAGCTGCTCGACAAGCAAGAGGCCAATTGCCGTAAGCTGATGAGCCGGGCAAGAAGCAAGATGGGCATATCCGAGGAGGAGCCGATCGCGGCCGAAGCGGTTGAAGTGGAATGGGTCGGCCGGTTCCTCGCATCCCTCGAGCAAGGCAACGTCGATCAATTGCTGTCCCTGCTGACCGAAGACGTCATGCTCGTCGCCGACGGAGGCGGCAAAGCAACCGCGTTCAAGCATCCGATACAAACGCGCAATCATGTGGCCCGAATCCTGCTGGACGGGTTCGGCCAAATCAAGCGCTACGATCAGGGAAGTATTCGCTTCGAGGTTGCCCCTCTGAACGGTGAGACCGGTATCATCCTCCGTTCGGAGAAAGAGATCGTGGCCGCTCTATTGATCCAGCTCCGGCGCGGAAAGCTTGCCGCAATGTATGCCGTACGAAACCCGGATAAGCTTGCCCGGGTTTAGGGTACGTGAATTAAAATACATTTGAAAAAAGAGACGCAAAGGCTTCGTTCGGGGGTAACGGGCCTTGGGTCTCTTTTTTACGCAAAACGAGCGCGGCGGGCGTCCCTCAATCCTGTTCTTCCGCCAAGCGTCCGGGGAGGGGGGGCGTTTATCCCCTGGCCTCTCGCTGCAGCTTTACGAGCTCCAGTTCCACGGTGTCGTTCGCCTGCAGCGGGAAGCTGAGAAGCGCCGCCGGGATTTGGCGCCCGTTCAGCCTTAGAATAAAGCCGGTGTCGCCGGAGACAACCGGTATGCCTGCGACGGCGGCGATTCGGCCGCCGGGTCCGAATCGAACCGCTCCCGTCCGGGCGAGCGCTTCTCCGACGGGTATGCCGGGATGATAGCGGGCCGAGTGACTTTGGTTCAGCTCGGGCGCCGCCATGCCGCCGCGGATTTGAACATACACGAAAGCGGCGGCCGGACCCGGGAAATACGGGACGGGGAACGGGGCCGGAAACGGCTTGTGCCCGTTCGGCACCGGCCTGTTCCTGTGCGCGACAGGCATATGTCCGTGCGGACTATGCCGATGGCCGGGCGGCCCGTTCGATCCGGCGGAAGCCGTATTCCCGGGTGCTTCTTCATGCCGGGCCGTTCCGCCGGGCTTCCCTTGTCCGTCCAATCCTGTGCCGGCCGGGCCGCCTTGCCTGCCAGTCCTGCGCAAGCTTGGCCCGCCGCAGCCGCAGCCGCCGGCTGCGGGCGTAGCGGGAGGAATGTAGATGTATTGCCGCGAGGATGCCATCGGATCGATCAGACTCCTTTTTGCAAAGATTAGGCGAATATTCTGCGACATTGTATGCGGCGGAGGGCTAATCATGTGCATGGAGCGTTTTTTTCGCCGAATCGGACCGGTCTTGCGGCAAAAAATAACGGAGCTTGCTCCGCAGGGCGGTCAGCCCCGGGAACAAACTCCGTCGTACGTTAAAGATGCCGATTATTTTACGGCCGCTTCGTAACGTTTGTTGACTTCCGCCCAGTTTACAACGTTCCAGAACGCTGCAATGTAGTCCGGGCGCTTGTTTTGGTATTTCAGGTAATAAGCGTGCTCCCAAACGTCCAGACCGAGGATTGGCGTTTCGCCTTCCATCAGCGGGCTGTCTTGGTTAGGCAGGCTGCTTACTTTCAGCTTGCCGTCTTTGACGGAAAGCCATGCCCAGCCGCTGCCGAAGCGCGTCGTAGCCGCTTTCGCGAAATCTTCCTTGAACTTGTCGAAGCCGCCCAGCTCGCTGTCGATTGCTGCAGCAATCGCGCCAGTCGGAGCGCCGCCGCCGTTCGGGCCGATAACTTCCCAGAACAGGCTGTGGTTCGCATGGCCGCCGCCGTTGTTGCGAACGGCCGTACGGATCGATTCCGGAACGATAGCCAGGTTGTTCGCAAGCAGTTCCTCGAGGGATTTGTCTTGCAGCTCGGGAGCGGATTCCAGAGCGGCGTTCAGGTTCGTTACGTAAGTATTGTGGTGACGGCCGTGGTGGATTTCCATCGTCGTCGCGTCGATATGCGGTTCGAGCGCGTTAGTCGCGTATGGCAATGCAGGCAGTTGATGAGCCATGATTCAATCATCCTCCAATATGTAGTTTGGTAAATATCCCTATCCATTATCTCGCATTCGCACTAATAAATCAACATTTACGTTTCAAAAGTATTTTATTCCGAATGACCGGGAAAATCGTTCAAAACGTAAAGAAATAACGTGTAAGCGCTTAAATTTAAGCGTTTTCACGATAAAATCGCATGTTTCTTTAAATTTTTTAAGGAATTTTAAAGTTTTTAGCAGGATTCTGTTTAAACATGTCGTATAATATTAACTATAGGCATCACTATGACATGGTATAGAAGGTGTAAATGAATGATAGTTCGTTCCTTTCAGTTGTCCGATTACAAGTTTGTAACGAGCTTGTTGGAGACGGTTCTTACCGAGGAATGCTACGAGCAAACCATGGAAGCATTCGCCCGTCAATTGTCATGGGATAGCGATCTCGTTGTCGTTGCGGTTCAAGATTCAGAAATCGTTGGCATCATTATCGGAACGATCGACAATCATAAAGGCTATTATTACCGTATTGCCGTTCATCCGCATCATCAGCGCAAAGGAATCGGCAAAGCGTTGATCCAATCGCTGCGCCAGCGTTTCGAACAGCGCAACGTAACGAAAATCATGGTCGCCGCGGACGAGCACAACGAGCCGATCCTGCCTCTTTACGAATCGCTTGGCTACGTTGCTTCGGATTTTTTCCGTTCTTTCCAGAAGCTGAGCATTGTAGCCGGTTAAGATGCCGTTTATACTCTTTAGATTATAGAAACGTCTGCCGACGATATTCATTTGAAGCATATCTTGCTGGGAGCGCATGGCTGCGCTCGAGCCGGATATGCTTTTCTATTTGGCCGCAAATTGTTATGATTGATGAAAAGCGATTGAAATGAGCTGCGAGGTGAGACCATGAACGTGTCCGAGTCGGAAAGGCCCCATGACGATTCACCAGAGTCCTTCGAGCGTTCGGCTGCAACCGGGCCGGGATGGCTGAGAGAGCTGTTCGAATGGTTGAAAACGGCGGCAATCGCGTTTGCCATCGTCCTTGCGCTCCATCTGTTCGTATTTAATTTATCGACGGTAGAAGGCCATTCCATGGAGCCGACCTTGCAGGAGAAGGAGTGGCTTTTTGTCAATAAAATCGTCTATATGCTGCGCGCTCCGAAAGTCGGCGAAATCGTCGTGCTGGAGGATCCGCTGGACGTGAGGATGGGCGCAGAGAAGCCCGAGCTGCTGGTGAAGCGGGTCGTAGGGCTGCCCGGCGACCAGATCGAAATATACAATAAGAAACTGTACCGCAACGGCAAGCTGATCGAAGAGCCGTACGTCGACACCGAGATCGAAGGCTACGATTACGGCCCACATATCGTGGAGGAGGGGCGTTATTTCGTGCTCGGCGACAACCGTCACGCCCAGGCGAGCAAGGACAGCCGCGTGTTCGGGGCCGTGCCGGAATCGTACATTAAAGGCAAAGCGGAGTTTATCGTATGGCCGTGGGATCAGATGACTATGCTGTAATGGAGGAACGATAGGTGAAGGAAGTGACTATTTATACCGACGGGGCTTGTTCCGGCAATCCCGGGCCCGGCGGATACGGGGCGGTGCTGTTTTACGGACCGCACAAGAAGGAAATTTCCGGCGGGGAGAAAAACACGACCAACAACCGGATGGAGATCGTTGCGGTCGTGGAAGCCTTGTCGCTTCTGAAGGAGCCTTGCAGCGTAAAAGTGTACAGCGATTCGGCTTATGTCGTGAATTGCTTTCAGCAGAATTGGATCCGGAATTGGCAAAGGAACGGCTGGAAGAACAGCAAGAAGGAGCCGGTCGAAAACCAGGATTTGTGGAAGAAGCTGCTGGACGCGATGAGCATGCACAAGGTCGAGTACATTAAAGTAAAAGGGCATAGCGACAACGAATGGAACAATCGCTGCGACGAGCTGGCCCGCGAAGCAATAAAACGACTTTAACAGGGATGGCGTGAAAGATTAAAGCAAGAAAGGAGGACGGCGGTATGGACCATCGTCGACATCAAGACATCGCAGACAACCAGGACGCTGGCGTCATTGCCGCCCCTCCGGAGGGCGCGGCCGATTATTGGGCCAAGCTGAAGGAAGAGATGAAAGCGGCGGCGCCGCAGCTTGGCATCGACAAGATCGGCGTCGCTTCCGCGGCGCCGTTCGCCGAGCTGAAGCAGCGGCTGATCCGGCATCGCGAGCTTGGCTACGAATCCGGCTTCGAAGAGCCGGACCTCGACAAGCGGACGACGCCCGAGCTGCTGCTTCCCGGCGCGCAATCGATTATCGCCATTGCGATCGCTTATCCGTCCAAGCTGCCGAATCCGCCCAAGTCGGAGCCGGGCGCACGCAGAGGCATTATGGCGCGCTCCGCATGGGGCGAGGATTACCATACGGTGCTGCGCGACCGTCTGGCTAAGCTCGAGACGTGGCTGCGGGAGCGGGTGCCGGAGATGCGTGCGGAAAGCATGGTCGATACGGGCGAGCTGTCCGACCGTGCCGTCGCCGAACGGGCGGGCATCGGCTGGAGCGCCAAAAACTGCTCGATCATCTCGCCCGAGTTCGGATCCTGGATCTATCTGGGCGAAATGATTACGAATTTGCCGCTGCCCCCGGACAAGCCGGTGACGGAAAGCTGCGGCGAATGCACGAAATGCATCGACGCCTGCCCGACGGGAGCGCTTGTAGGGCCGGGGCAGCTTAACGCTCAGCGGTGCGTCTCGTTTATTACGCAAACGAAGGACTGGGTGCCGGAGGAGTTCATGAAAAAAATCGGCAACCGGCTGTACGGCTGCGACACCTGCCAGACGGTGTGCCCGGCCAACCGCGGCAAAAACTTTACGCACCAGCCCGAGCTGCAGCCGGACCCCGAGCTGGCGAAGCCGCTCCTTGTGCCGCTGCTCACGATCGGCAACCGGGAGTTCAAGGAACGCTACGGCCGGACGTCGTCGGCATGGCGCGGCAAAAAGCCGATTCAGCGCAACGCGGTGATCGCGCTGGGAACGTTTAAGGATAAAAGCGCCGTGCCGCATTTGGAAGGGGTACTGCTGACGGATCCAAGGCCCGTGCTGCGGGGGACGGCCGCCTGGTCGCTGGGCCAGATCGGCGGCGAAGAGGCGGAGGCCGCTTTGCGCAAGGCGCTGCAAACCGAAACCGATGAGGAAGCGGTCCGCTATATCGAGAGGGCGCTGGAACGGCTCGCCGAACCGGAGGGTGCGGCGCCGGAGACGGAGAAGACTTCCTCCCTACAATAACCAGGCCGGAGGAAGCGGCAATACGCGCGGGCCATAAGGGAAAAAGCGGTTTGCGAACGGCTGTTTTCCATGCTATCATAGGTGGGATTATGGCTATTATATTTAGCGGCTAAGCCGAAATAATTGGAAAGGACCGGGTGACCATTCGTTTATGTGGAGCTATATTATTCCGATCATTACACTGATTGTCGGGGCCATTCTCGGGTTCATCGGGGGCGTGTTTTATTTGCGCAAGCAGCTTGAACGTATGCAGAAAGATCCTGAAATGATTCAGAAGATGGCCAAGCAGATGGGCTACAATCTGAACAAGCAGCAAATGCAACGCGCTCAACAGATGATGAAAAATCAGAAATTTCCGCGTAAATAAATCGTCTGCCGAGTGGGTCCATTGTAAAGGGGGACAAGCGCTATGGCCGGCATCAAAGATTATGTGAACGGTTCGGTAGCGAACAATCGGGAGAGAATCGAATACCATATCCGTGAAATATTGAAGCTGATCGGCGAAGACGTCGAGCGCGAAGGGCTGCTCGAGACGCCGGCGCGCGTTACGCGCATGTACGAAGAAATTTTCGCCGGCTACGAGGTGGATCCTCGCGATGTGCTCGGCGTCACCTTCGACGAGCAGCACGAGGAGCTCGTCATTGTCAAAGATATCGTATATTACAGCCAATGCGAGCACCATATGGCGCCTTTCTTCGGCAAGGCGCATATCGGTTACATTCCAAGCGGCAAAATCGCCGGCCTCAGCAAGCTGGCCCGCCTGGTCGAAGCGGTGACGCGCAGACTTCAGGTGCAGGAGCGCATTACGTCGCAGATCGCGGATATTTTGAACGAGACGCTTCAGCCGAACGGCGTGATGGTCGTCGTGGAAGGCGAGCATCTGTGCATGTGCGCGCGCGGCGTCAAGAAGCCGGGAAGCAAAACGGTAACGTCGGCGGTTCGCGGCGAGTTCCGGGATAACGCCGCCCTTCGGGCGGAATTTCTGGAGCTGCTGAAGCGATGAGCGGACGGCCCGCTGCCGATACGCCAAACAGCCTGTTCGAGTCGATGACTCGGCAGGCTGTTTTTTTTCGATGTAGAGGGTCTTTCACATGTTTAGCTGAAGTGATTATTGCGCTTTAGAGTAAATATTGTTACTATACAGAGTAAGGGGTGCTAAAATATGGATGAGGAGTTGCAGCTTAACGTTCCGCTATTGCGCCGTCGCGTTCCCAATCTTACGACTGCGGCACGGGAGGCTGGGCTTAGGGCAGCGACTGTTTCCAACTTGTGTACGGGGAAAATACCGGTCGGTCGAGCTGAAGTGAGAACTTTGGCAGCCCTTGCTTCTTTAGCAGGATGCAGTCTGGATGAACTCATTATCAGAGGGAGTGGATTGCGGATGATCGAGACAGGAATTAAAGCTTTGGATTTACTTGCTCCGGTAGTACGCGGCGGTACGGTCGGGTTTGTGGCTCGGCCAAACATGGGGCAGTTAGTATTGTTGGCGGAAATTATGTTTCGAATGAAAAAGCGAGGGTTTGCAACTGTCTTTTGGGCTCCCGATTCTGACGCTCCGGGCATTACTCATGTTCAAGCACAGTCCGAATTTACACATTCGTCAAAAGAAGAAATTTATAGACTCATTGCTGGTCTTCGCGACGAAAAGGATGTCTTGCTTGGAGTGGATCGAAGCAAGGTGTTATCCGGCGAGTTATTTTCCTTGCGGGAAAGTCTGAAAGAAGTTGGTGCCCGTCCGGTTACTACAGCGCTTGTAGATATTAACTGTGAAGTTGCGGATGATGAGAGCTCATACGGACCTCTAGATACCCTTTGGAGATTCGATACAGACTTAATAAGCCGCAGCATTTATCCAGCGATTGATCCAATTGCATCCACCTCAACGGTTCTGGAAGGGGCGCATCTGGACGCTGTTCACTTAACTGCGCAGCAGCGTGCCCGGAAATTGCTTCGTCGATACAGGGAGCTGAGACCGCTTGTGGCAGCACAAGGTTTTGACAAAATATCCGATATCGATTTGCAACAATACAAGCGGGGGGAGAGGCTTGAAGCTTTCCTTGCCCAGCCTTTCTTTGTCTCGGAACCGTACACGAAGAAATCCGGTGAATGGTTGACCCTGTACGAAACTTTAGAAGATGTAAAGCGGATATTAGATGGTGAAATGGACGGGATCGAGCCGTCCGAGTTGTTTTTTACAGGACGTTTAGAGGTTAAACAATAACTAACGAGAAACTTCAGCTCGAAAAAACGAAGGCAGCCGGCGGCTGCCTTTTGCACGCTAACGGACGGGATGGAAAGGAATAACCCGAAACTTTTTCCAATCATTGGCGTCGATATTGGTAAGTTGGTACAAGAGGAGTGGATTCCGAATGTCCGTTTATAATGCCGCATGCGATGTGAACAACCCTCGGAAGGGGCACCGTCTGGCCGATATTCCCGCACACGACCCATTCGTATTAGCCGACAGCCGCACCGGTTCTTATTACTTATATACGGGAGGAGCGCCTCGGCTGCACGGAATGGATCGTTACGGGGTTATCGTTTACAAAAGCGCGAATTTATCCGAGTGGGAAGGGCCATATGTCGTATTCACAGTCCCTGACGGGGTGTGGGCTCATCCGCAGCATGGAGCTTGGGCGCCAGAAGTGCACGAGTATAAGGGGCGCTTCTATCTGTTCGTCACGCTGCACAATAAGGACAGGCAACTGGAGGGCCAGCCCGTAAACGGGTATTCCAAGCATTGGAGGGGTACCGCCGTAGCCGTCGGCGAGTCGCCGGAAGGGCCTTTCCGGTTGTTGAAAGAGGATGCGCATGTACTGCCTGAAACGATGATGACGCTGGACGGAACGTTATATGTGGACGAAGACGGGTCCCCGTGGATGGTATTTTGTCACGAGTGGATCCAGACCATTGACGGCACGATCGAAGGCGTTCGGTTAAAGGATGATTTGTCTGAAGCCGCCGGAGTGCCGATTCGTCTGTTCAACGCTTCGGATGCGCCTTGGAACAACGAAGATAGGCTGCCCGACGGCAACATTCGGGTTTACGTAACGGACGGATGTCAATTGTACCGTACTTCGGGCGGTCGTCTGATCATGCTCTGGTCGAGCTATGAGTCGGGCAGTTACGTACAGACGATCGCCCGGTCGACAACCGGCAAACTGGAAGGACCATGGGAGCAGCTCCTCCCTTTAGTGAAAGAAGACAGCGGTCACGGAATGCTGTTCCGAACATTCGAAGGAACGTGGATGCTGATCCTCCATCAGCCGTTCAAAATGCCTGAATCGCGGTGCAAGCTTTACGAAATGGAAGACACGGGGGACAGCTTCAGGATTGTGAACGCGCGGGAAGATTTGCATGGCGCATAGGTTTTCACCCCTTGCTTCCCTTACATTCGGTCCGGCGCAGGAAGCCCAAGGACGTCTAATGCATCGCCTATCGTTTCTTTGAATTTAGAAGTAAGCCAAATCCTGAACGCTTTTTTGTCCTCGGCGGCTTTCAGAATCGGACAAGCGGCATAGAAGTTATTGAACAAAGTAGCGAGCTCGTGCGCGTAATGGCATATTGCGTTAGGAGACAGCTCCTTGCCGGCTGTCCATAGCGTATCCTGCCAGGCGGCGATATGTCTAAGCAAGGCGTATTCGGCTTTTTCCATTTGCCCGATCTCGTCCGGCACTGCCGGCTTTATGTTCCAATCGGCTTCGGCTTTATTTAAAATGCTGGCGGCGCGAGCGTAAGAATACATCAGATAAATCCCCGTATTCCCGGTTACCTCCGTCGCCTGCTGCAGATCAAAGACGACTTCCGTCAATAAGCCGAACCGAAGAAGGTAGTAGCGGATCGCCGCAGCGGCGATCGTTCTGCTCGGCAATCCGTTTTTGTCCGACCGTTTATGGTCAACGATGCCTTCCATACGATCCAGCAACTCGGATACTTTAATCCCGATCCCTTGTCTTCCCGACATGGCGTACGATGCCTTGCCGTCCGAGGTGTCGATTCCGAGCTCTTGTGCGGCTCCCGGGCTTAAGGAGACGACTCCGTATCCGACATGACGAAGCTTTGCGGCTTGCTTCGCGTACCCTAACATTTCGAGCGCTTGCTTCACCATCGCTTGCGGATAGGCTTGCCGATGGTCGATGACGTTGATGACGATATCCGCTTGGCCGAACGACGAGCGGATTCCGTTAACGCGGGTCGTCCATAAACCGTCGGCGAACCGTTTATAGGAGAAGTCTTTGTCCAGCAATCCGAACTTCCAGAGATGGTAAGCGATATCTTTGGCGGTATAGGTCAAAATGCCGTTCGAACGGACCAAAACTTTATCCGCATGATGCTCGGACTCGTTATCTTCCGTATCGGAAGAGCGTTGTTTCAAGACCCAGCACCCTTCCAATTTGCCCGACGTTTCGCGATAAAATTGTCCCGTCTCCTTGAGCAGGCCAAACGCCGAATCCCAGAATCCTTCCCTGACGATGTCGCTCTCCCACACCAGCAAATCATAGCCGATGCCGAACTCGTTCATTTCTTCGAGATGCTCGCGCACAATCCGCTCGGCCGCAAGCAATCCGATCCACGATAAATTGCCGCTGCCTTCCTCCAGCGCATGAAGAACTATCGTTCTTTGCTCGAGCAGCCGTGGATCGGTCTCGTACTCCCTATTCACTCTAGCGTAAATGTCCCAACAGAAGTCGCCGAAGCGCGAATGTTCATTCTTATAAGGGACGTTCAACATGCCGACGACCGTGTCGGCCAGCTGATTCCCCAAATCGTCGATGTAATTATGCACTTCGACGTCATATCCGGTTCTTCTCAATAATCTGACCAAGGTATCGCCGATACACGAATTTCTTAAATGGCCGATGTGGGCCGATTTGTTCGGGTTGATGGACGTATGCTCGACGACCGCCTTTACGCCTATGTTCGAGGGCAGGGCGAACTCCCTTTGAGCCCATACCTTCCAATCGATATACATATTCAGAAAGCCGGGAGGAGCGACTTCGACCTTGCTTACGAGATTCTCGAAGCGGCCCTGCTCCTCCAGCTTGTTTTTCAGCATGCCTGCGATTTGCACGGGCGGCTTGCGAAACGTTCTGGCCAGTTGCATTGCGACGTTCGTCGAATAGTCGCCATGCTCCAAATGAGCGGGCCGCTCGACATCAATTGGAACGTTATCGTCGTAGGGGAGAGCCAGATCGATGCAAACACTTTTTACACATTTCTTAATGCCGTCAATCATCAATTGGGTTATCATTGGAATGAGCCTCCTTATAAAATAAAAAAAGCCCTCGTCTCCATAAAAGAGACGAAGGCTTGGCTTGTGCGTTCGCGGTACCACTCTTGTTGTTAAACTTGGCGTTTAACCACTCGATCGGATAACGGCCGTAACCGTGACTTCCTACTGAAAGGTTCGGAAGCCATTCTCGCGGGTCCGTTTCCCTGTTATCTCAGCACCGGCTTTCACCGTCCCGGCTCGCTTTGGCTTGATTTAAACAGATACTCTCCCGGTCATTGAATTTGATATATGTTGCATAATTATATCCGAATTATCAGAAAAGTCAATCTTCATATAGTATTCACTCGAATAAAAACAATTGTTACAGGAACTTGGTAAAGACAAATTTTCAATCGGGTACACGCGGGAAATTACCCGCAAATGGGGTCGAACGATTGAACTTACAAATAGATTTTTAATTCAGGAATAAAGTGTGGGGAGGCAGGTAACCACCGATGATCCGGATCGAGACGGAAACCCGCATTCGGGCTCCGATAGAGCTTTGTTTCGATATGGCGCGAGATATCGGTCTGCATACTCGAACCGTATGGCCGTTTACGCGGGAGAAGGCTGCGGCGGGCGTAACGGAAGGCAAGATCGGAGCAGGGGAACTCGTCACGTTTGAAGCAACCCATTTTGGCATCCGCCAGAAGCTGACCTCTCGAATAACCGGCTACGACCGACCCTTTATATTCGTTGACGAGATGGTGACAGGCGCCTTCAAAAGCATGCGGCACGAGCATCGCTTCGAAGAAATAACGGCTTGCGAAACGGTTATGCGCGACACCCTTTTGTTTGAGGCTCCGTTAGGCGTTGCGGGCCTGCTTGCCGAGAGGCTTGTATTAAAAGCGTATATGAGCAAGTTTCTTCACTACCGAAACCGCGAATTGAAAAAAAACCGCCGAGTCCGGGGTAAAATAATAGACATCACGGATTCGGACCGGGAACTCCTTCGGAAAGGGAATGGCCCCGCGTAAGTAGAAGTAATGGTAGAGTACGGATGCCGGTACGGCTGTACCGGCAACGACATTCCCATGAAACGAGGAGAACAAGATGTCCGTTAAAGCTTATGTCACCGATCTGGACGGAACGCTGCTCCGGCCGGATCAGACGTTGTCCGCTTACACGGCGGAAGTGGCGGCGCGGCTGCAACATAGCGGGGCCGTATTCACTTACGCGACGGCGCGAGGTTATTTGAGCTCGAGCCGGGTGACCGGGCGCATCGCGTGGAAGCACCCGATAATTTTGTATAACGGGGCTTTGATTTACGACGGCGCCGCGCACAAGGTGGTCGACGGCTATTGGCTGGACGCTTCGGTCACGAACGATATTATCGCAGCCGGGAGGAAGCACGGCATTACGCCGCTGCTGTTCACTTTAAACGAGCTGGATCGGGAAGCGGTGCTGCACGAGCCGATCCGGCGTCCCGGCGAGAGGGCGTTTCGCCAAAGCCGGGGCGACGACCCGCGTTTCAAGGAGCTGTCCGAGCTGATTTGCCCTGCGGACCACCGTACTTTGTCCATTACGTATATCGGCTTGCCGGAGGAGCTTCAGCCGCTATCGGAGGAAGTGCGGGCGCAATGGGGCGACTCGGTTCATTGCCACTTTATGAAAGATTATTATATCGAGAATCACTACTTCCTGGAGTTCAGCCATTCGAGCGCCAACAAGCGGGAAGGGTTGAAGCTGTGGGCGAAGCATATGGATATCGACGTCCGGGACATTACCGTGTTCGGGGATCAATTAAACGATCTAGGGCTGTTCGAGGCCGGGGGCAAGAAGGTCGCGGTAAGCAACGCGCATCCCGACATTATCGCGAGGGCGGATTATATAACAGCCGGCAACGGGGAAGACGGAGTAGCGCAATATTTGGAGCGGGAGCTTGCGCGGCTAACCCGCGTTATACGAAAGGATGAGCCAGGTTGAATCAACGATTGATCGTACATCAAGAAATAGAGATCGACGCGCCGGCTTCGAACGTGTGGCAGGTGCTCGTAAAGCCGGAGTTCATCAAGCAATGGGACGACGTACCGGAAAGCTTCGACGAGCCCGAGCTGCAGCTCGGATCGGAGCTGGTGTGGCATCTGGAGGAAGACGAATTTACGCAGCTGACCGTAACCGAGCTTGTGCCGTTCAAACGGCTTCGGACAAGCTTGTACGTATCGAATTGGGAACCGGCCGAAGAGCTTGGGCCGGACGATATCGGTTATTTATACGAGCTGACGGAGCGGGAAGGACGAACGGCGCTGAGCATCACTGTCGGCGATTTCGGCAAGCTTGCGGACGGCGAGCGTTATTACGAGGCGACGATCGGCTTCGCCGAGGAAGCTTCGGCGCAAATCAAACGTCTGGCGGAGGGGCTTTCGAGTTAATGGGGTTTAAAAAATAGGCGCTGTTCCGAAAACTCGCTTGGGGCGGCTTTCGGGACAGCGCCTTTCTAGTTGTGCAGCTCGCTCCAACATCCGTTCCGTTCAGGCGAGCGGGTTCGTCCCGGTTTGCACGGTCTGCAGCACGGGCTGCTGCCGTTCGCTCACATCGTGAAGGAATGCGGCGGCACGGGCCATATATTCATCCGGATAGACGCGGAATACCAGCTCGTGTTTGCCGCCGGTCACGATCCACGAACGGGACAGCGGATTAAGCTGTTCTTCGGCAATCCATTCCGCCGTCCGGTAGCTGGCTTTCTCGTCATCCGTGCCGTGAATAATGTAAATCGGCATATCGTACGACGTCTTCAGCACCTGCTCAATGGGCAAACTGCCCAGCGACGTTCCCGACCAGATCGGCATCATCGCCTCAATCAGCGGGACGGTAGGGTAACGCGGGATCGACAGGAAGTTCGAAATATTGCTGTACAACGTATCCGAGCTTGCAAGAAACAGGCTGTCTAATATCATGGCATCGATAAGGTCGGTTTTTAAAGCCGTTTGCAGAGCGGTTCCCGCTCCCATCGAAAATCCCCATACGACGATCTGCTCGGCCCCGCGGGATTTGGCAAATTCGACGGCCGCCAGCAGCTGCTCGGACTCTTCCGCGCCGCCGGTCGCCGGCGCCCTGTAAGCTTCGGACGCGTAGCCGTAATCGAATAACAGAACATTGTAGTTCAGATTATGGACGAGACCGGTCAGCTTATACATCGGGACCCAGCTTTCTTCGCGGTTAGCCCCGTAGCCATGGCTGAACACGATCGTCCGGGTCGAGGCGAGCGCATCGCCGCCCAGAGCGGCCGTCTGAAGCGCTCCTTCGGAAGTTCCGCCGTAAGCCGGGATGTACCATCCGCTGACGGTCGTTCGTCCGCTGGCGCTGGGGAACAGCACATCCTCGTAGTCGAGACCGAGCGCTTCCTTCGGATTCGACGACAGCGGAGCGACCGGCGGATAGGCAAGCAGGTAAGCGACGTAAGCGTGGAAGGCCAGAAACAGCAGCAGCATGGCCGACGAAGCGGCCGCCAGCCACCTCGTCCAGCTTCGGCTGCGTTTCAGCGGTCGTTCGGCGCTTGCCGGAGCGGTCATGTCGGGAAGACGAAGCGATATGCCGTTATCTAACGGAACCGAAGTGATCATGGTGCTTGTCGTATTCATAGGCGCTCTCCCCTTTGCTGCGAATATTATGTAAGCGTTTACAACCTTTATGGCGTATAAACAGCTTAGCGATGCTCCGTTTTTGGTAATCAGCGGCGGAAGTGCCGGATCTTCGTTTCCAAAAGATTCGCGAAAGACGCCTAAAGGCGTTAGGCGCGGCAGGCGAATGGCCCGTCAGCCATTCCGGACGCCCATGGATCACGGACGGTGAGTATTAAACGTTGACCATAGCGGATAAGCGGAAACGAGTATAGAGTCCTGTTCGAAGGACGAACCGTTTCGGCGAGAGCAACGGGGTGTTTCTAGTGCTTTTATCGTATGTCGAAAGAAGTAGCCTGTCAATTGACGTCGACAAGATGTTAATCGGCTGTAACGAGACTGTAATATTGGCAGGACTCTTTACGATGGAGCCGCAATTCAAGTATACTTAAATGAGAATTGATTTCATTGCACGGAAAAGATCGGACAAGCGGCCGGCAGGAGGTGTCGACGGTGGAGGAAAGCAAATCGACGGTTCGCGCGGTTGACCGCGCGCTTGACATATTGTTATGTTTTACGACCGGAACGGATTATGCCATGACCGAAATCGCAGAGAAGGTAGGCTTGCATAAAAGCACGGTGCACCGCATGTTGGCTACGCTGGAGGAGAAAGGGTTTCTGGAGCGGGACCGGTTGACCGACCGCTATCGCCTGGGGCTGAAAATTTGGGAGCTGTCGGCCAATCTGTCCCGGTCGGACGATCCGGCGACGCTGTGGCTGCCCGAGATGGAGCGGCTTCGCGATCAATTGGGAGAGACGGTAAGCATCTACGTCCGCCACGGCATGGAGCGCATTCGCATCCAAGCCGTACAAAGCAATCAGGCGGTTCGCCGGGTCGCGCCCGTCGGAGCGAGACTGCCGTTGTACGCCGGCGCCTCGAGCAAAGTATTGATCGCCTTCGCTCCTCCGGACGTACGGGAACAAATATTGAACGATCCGAACTGGCAAGCCGTCATGGATAACGAGCAATACCGCAAGCAGCTCGGCGAAATTATGGTCCAAGGCTATGCGACGAGCTTCGAGGAGAGGGAGACGGGGGCCGCCGCCGTATCCGCCCCGATTTTCAACGGGAAAGGGCAGCTGGAAGCCGCGCTGTCCGTATCGGGACCGGCTAACCGGATGACGAACGAAACGATGCGGAAGTACAGCTCCGCCGTCGTGGAAGCGGCCCGGAGAATGGGAACGATGATTCGATAAAGCATAACGAAAGATTGGTAGACCGTTTCGGCCGAAGCCGGCAAACGGTCTTTCTTTTTCGCAAGCCCCAGAGACCGCTTGAATGAACGAAGAGAGGTACGATTCGGGACAATTTAAAAACGACATATCCCCATTAACGTGAACATGACCTCGGACAATAACGACATATTTACGAATGTTCCCCCGTTCCATATGCTACTAAACAAACCGCGCGCATCCCAAAGTCCAAACCGCGCGCATGCTAGGAGGAACAAGAACATGAAAGTCGGCTTGAGCTCTTACAGCTTGCTGAACGCTCTGAAGTCGGGGGAAATGACCGTATTGGACGCGATCCAATGGATTGCGGATAACGGCGGAGAGCATATGGAAATCGTCCCGTACGGGTATACGCTGGCGGATAATTTGCCGCTGGCGGACGCCGTCCGCGACAAAGCGGAGAAAGCCGGCATCGCCTTGTCCAATTATTCGATGCCGGCCAACTTCGTTCAGGAGACGGAGGAGCTTTTTCAGGCGGAGGTCGAACGCGTGAAGCGGCATGTCGATCTCGTTCACAGGCTGGGAATCCGGCATATGCGCCACGACGTAACCGCGTTTTCGCTGCCGAAGGAAAACATGACGATCGAGTGGTTCGAGAACCATCTGCATTGGATGGTGAGGGGAAGCCGGCTGATTGCCGACTACGCCGCGCAGTACGGCATGACGACGAGCATCGAGAACCACGGCTTCAGCGTGCAGGCAAGCGACCGCGTGCAGCGGGTGCTTCATGCCGTCGACCGTCCGAATTTCAAAACGACGCTCGATATCGGAAACTTCATGTGCGTGGACGAGAATCCGATCGTCGGGGTCATGAAAAACCTTCCTTACGCTTCCCTTATTCATTTCAAAGACTTCTATTTCCGCCATTACGATGAATATCCCGGCGAAGGCGAATGGTTTGCGACGGCGAACGGCAACTATTTGCGCGGCGCTATCGTCGGTCAAGGGGACGTCGACGTTCGCAGAATCGTGAAGCTGGTCAAGAGCTTCGGTTATGACGGCTATATTACGGTCGAATTCGAAGGGATGGAAGAATGCAAGCGGGCCTCCAAAATCGCAATGGATAATTTGCGGCGGATTTGGGAGGAAAGCTAGTTTTGGCTCGCCGGGACGAACTTAGAGGCGGCGGTCCGGGAACGGCGTTAGAAAGCCGTTCCCGGGCCGTTTTATTTTTTGGGCGGTTAGAATTCACTTTCAGGGAATATATGAACGTTTACAAACAAAATTACGAGGTTGAATTTGTTATATAATATGACGCAAGATTATTGGATAGCGCTTACAAATGGCCTGATTGTTCATTTTTATCATATGCCGTTTTTGACATTTTGGATAGTTGCGAAAGATAATGTGACATCAAACAAAACATATTCGAGAAAGCTGCAGGACGGAAAAAGCGGGCGGCGGTGCGGCTTTCGGGCGTTTCCGGCCATCCCGCGGACGATTGCCGGAGAGGAAGACGAGAACGACATATTTACGCGCTTTTTTCCTCGCCTTTACAATTTGATTACAACGCTGACGGGCGGCGGCGGAAATCGGGTCGGACCGCCCAAACGCCAAAAAGATTCCGGCAATGCGGGAAAAGTCAGGGAGGGTGAATGCGGTGCAGCAAATCAATCCACGGACGTTGCCGGCCGATGCGATTCGGCCAAACGGAGCCGGCCATAAATTGCGAAGAAGAATCGTCAGAAACTGGGAGCTTTATTTATTCATAGCGCCGGCGTTCTTCTATTTCCTCATTTTTCACTACGGGCCGATGTACGGCATCCAGATCGCTTTCAAGAACTACATTCCGACCAGGGGCTTTTTTGGCAGCGAATGGGTGGGGTTCGAGCATTTTACCCGGTTTTTCCAATCTTATTATTTTTGGGACTTGATATGGAATACGCTTAGCATCAGTTTGTACGACCTCGCGGTCGGTTTTCCGCTTCCGATTCTGCTTGCGCTCGCCTTTAACGAAGCGAAGAACGGCTTCTTCAAGCGTGCGGTTCAGACGATCACTTACGCGCCGCATTTTATTTCCGTGGTTGTCATGGCGGGCATGATCATTACGTTCCTTTCTCCGTCCACGGGCATTATGACGCACATCCTTCAATGGTTCGGACTGGAAGCGCCCAACGTGCTGACCGATCCGAAATGGTTCAAAACGATGTATGTGCTGTCGAACGTCTGGCAGGGCGCCGGGTGGGGAACGATCATTTATTTGGCGGCATTATCTGCGGTCGATCCGCAGCTGCACGAAGCGGCGATCATGGACGGCGCCAGCCGGGTGCGCCGCATCTGGCACATTAACCTCCCGGCGATCGTTCCGACGATCATTATTTTGCTCATTTTGAACATGGGGAGCGTCCTGAGCGTCGGCTTCGAGAAAATTTTGCTGCTTCAAAACTCGCTGAACATGGAGTCGTCGGACGTCATTTCCACCTTCGTATACCGCTCCGGCTTGCTGGACGCGCAGTACAGCTTCTCGACCGCGGTAGGACTGTTCAATTCCGTCGTCAACGCGGCTTTGCTGATTGCCGTCAACCGCATCGCGCGCCGGACGAGCGAGACGAGCTTGTGGTAGAGAGAGGGAAGCGGACGCTTCCGAAGCGAGTTTTGTTGCGAAGCGAAATCGAGGGAGTAATGCTTCAACAAAACTAAGCGGATGCTTCCGAAGCCAGTTTTGTTGCGAAGTGAAATCGAGGGAGTAACGCTTCACAAAACTTTTAGGAGGAACAAAAGCATGAGCAGCTTTGCCAGACAATCGACAGGCGATAAAGCGTTTATCGTGTTGGTTTACGTCTTTCTTTTTATCGCGATGGCCGTCGTCTTGTATCCGTTGATTTACATCGTGAGCGCGTCGATCAGCGACCCGGCAAAGGTCGGGTCCGGCGAAATGTGGCTTCTTCCGAAAGGGATTACGTGGGAAGGGTACGAGCGGGTTTTTCAAAACGAAAAAATTTGGAACGGTTATTTCAATACGATCGTCTACACGCTGGCCGGAACGGCGGTCAATCTCGCGGTTACGCTTCCGGCCGCCTATTCGCTCAGCCGCCCCGATTTTGTCGGCAGAGGTTTCTTTATCGGGATGTTTATGGCGACCATGTTCATCGGAGGTGGGCTCGTGCCCACGTATTTGCTCGTGAAGGAATTAGGGATGATCAACTCGATGTGGGCGCTCATTCTGCCCAGCGCCGCTTCCATCTGGAATATTATCGTGACGCGGACGTTCTTTCAATCGACCATTCCGAGAGAGCTTCAGGAAGCGTCGCAAATCGACGGCGCCACCAACTTTCAGATCTTTTTTCAAATCGTATTGCCGCTCTCCGCTCCCATCATCGCCGTCATGGCGCTGTTTTACGGGGTCGGCCATTGGAACAGCTACTTCTCGGCCATGATCTATTTCAACGACGAAGCCAAATATCCGCTTCAGCTCGTATTGCGGCAAATTCTCGTCCTGCAGGAGATGGCGTCTCAATCTGCGGTGACGGCCGAGGTGGCCACGGCGCTCAACAGCAAGGCCGAAATCGCGGCTCTTCTGAAATATGCCGTCATTATCGTCTCGACCCTGCCGGTCATCGTGCTCTATCCGTTCCTTCAACGCTTCTTCGTGCAAGGGGTCATGATCGGCTCCGTGAAAGGTTAAGCCCGCGGTTCTGCAAGCGGCAGCGCCATGCTAGCGGTAACTCGAAGCTTTCGTCTTCTTGTTATAAATCAACGATATTAGAGGAGGGGTTTATGATGCATGTATGGAAAAAGGGCGTTAATCTCGCGCTGACCCTGGTTATGGCCGGCGGGATGCTTTCAGCCTGCAGCTCGTCCGGCAACACCGGGGGCGGGGCATCCGGGGAACCCGCGAGTACGGTTAGCAAAGAGGGCTTTCCGATCGTAAGCGAGCCGATTACGCTGTCCGTCATGGCTCCGGACGTAGGCATGGCCAAATGGGAGGATATGCCTGTCCTGAAGGAGATGGAAAAGCTGACGAACATTAAGCTGGAATACCGGCTCGCACCGCTCGACAGCTTTACGACGAAAAAAAATCTCGTATTTGCCAGCGGCGATTATCCGGACTTTTTCTATGCATCGGAAATCACCAAGTCGGAGGAGGTCAATTACGGAAGCCAGGGCATCCTTATTCCGCTCGAGAATTTGATCGACGAATACGCGCCCAATTTAAAGGCGATTTTGGACGAACATCCCGAAATCCGCAAATCGATTACGACGCCCGACGGCCATATTTATACGCTGCCCCGCATCGACCTGTCGGCGGTCTGGTACCGGGGGCCGATGTGGTATAACGGCAAGTTCCTGGAGGCGCTCGATATGGAGGTTCCGACCACGACGGAGGAGCTGTACACGTATTTGAAACGGGTCAAGGATGAGGACCCGAACGGCAACGGCCAAGCGGACGAAATTCCGTTGTCTTCGGTCAAGCTGGACGACATCCGCATGTTTATGTTCGGCTCTTGGGGAATGGTATCCGAGGACATTTACAACGACAAGGAAGGAAAGGTTCATTATCCGTTCATGGAAGAAGGCTACAAAGGCTACTTGACGTTTATGAACCGGCTCTGGACGGAGGGGCTGCTCGACGCCGAGACGTTCTCCCAAACCGACGAGCAGAAGAAGGCCAAGGGCAAAAACAACCAAATCGGGCTGTTCGCCGATTATAACGCCTACTTTACGCTGGGCGGCACGGAGCCGGGCACGGCGGATCCGATGGCGATTCCGGTAAAAAGCGATATGGTCGATTCGGCGGTATACGGCAAGCATCCGGGCTTGTCGACGGGGGCGTTCGCGATTTCGAGCGCCAACCCAAATCCGGAGGCGACGATGCGCTGGATCGACTATCTGTACAGCTATGACGGGGCTACGCTGTTCAACCATGGGCCCGAAGGCATGCTGTTCGAATATGTGGATAAAGAAAACCATGTGAAAAAATTTCTCGACGTCCCGGGAGGAGACCGCGAGGAATACCGCGCGACGCTTACGCCGAACTACGGCATCAGCACGCCGGGCTTCGAAGATATTTCGCTGTACAACGGACTGAGAGGCGAATTCGACGAGTGGATCGTCAACGAAAACAAAACGAAGCTTGAGCCGATCGCGCAGGTTCCGTTCCCGATCGTTTATTTGACGGAGGAGGAGCAGGCGGAAGTCTCGAGACTCCGCTCCGATCTCGACACCTATGTCGTGCAGATGGAGGCGAAATTCGTGACGGGTATCGAACCTCTTGCCAACTGGGACAGCTATATCGCTCAGGTGAAAAAAATGGGCGGCGACCGTATCGTCGAAATCTACCAGGCCGCCTACGACCGCTGGGCCGAAAACTAATAGGCGGCTTGCCGCCAGCAACCCGCTTGTCCGGCCGGGCAAGCGGGGAATTATATACCCGGTTATTCAGTACCGGGTGCAAGCTGCTTGTTGCACGTTCGGATTGTCGAAGACGGCCGCGTGGCAGGCAGCACCATAAGGCAAAACGTGGCGTAAGAAGCGCGAAAAGGAGCTTTGCCCGACAGGGCAAGCGGCTCATTGCACGTTCGGATTGTCGAAGACGGCCGCGTGGCAGGCAGCACCATAAGGCAAAACGTGGCGTAAGAGGCACGAAAAGGAGCTTTGCCCGACAGGGCAAGCGGCTTATTGCACGTTCGGATTGTCGAAGACGGCCGCGTGGCAGGTACGCCCATTCGGGGTGTCCAGAGGGGCGAGCCCCTTGGGGCCCCTCCTCAGGAGGGGTTTGGGGAGGTGTAATAGTGGGTGTCCAGAGGGGCGAGCCCCTTGGGGCCCCTCCTCAGGAGGGGTTTGGGGAGGTGAAGGAACTTGGGGAGGTGTAATTATATGGACTACAAGAACGCTTCGCTTCCCGCTGCCGAGCGGGTCAAGGATTTGCTGGGACGGATGACGGAGGAAGAGAAAATCGGGCAACTCGTGCAGCCTTTCGGGTGGAAATGTTATCGTAAAACAAACGGCGGCGCGGTCGAATTGACGGAAGCATTCCTCGAGGAATGGGCCAAGGGCGGGGTCGGCTCGCTGTACGGCACGCTGCGCGCCGATCCGTGGACGGAGGTTACGCTGGAGAACGGCTTGTCCCCGAAGGAAGGGGCGGCTGCGCTAAACAAGATTCAGCGGCACGCGGTCGAGCATACGCGGCTTGGCATCCCCATCTTGTTCGGAGAAGAATGCTCGCACGGGCATATGGCGATCGGCGCGACGGTGTTCCCCGTTCCGCTGCTCGTCGGCAGCACCTGGAATCCGGAGCTGTACCGGGAGATGTGCCGCGCGATCGCGCGGGAGGTGCGAAGCCAAGGAGGGGCGGCGACCTATTCTCCGGTGCTGGACGTCGTCCGCGATCCGCGTTGGGGACGAACGGAGGAGACGTTCGGGGAAGATCCGTATCTGATCGGCCGATTCGCGGTCGAAGCGATACGCGGTCTGCAAGGAGACGATCTGAGCGCGGAGGATGCGGTAGCGGCCACGCTGAAGCATTTCGCCGGCTATGGCGCTTCCGAGGGCGGGCGCAACGGCGCGCCCGCCCATATCGGCTTGCGGGAGCTGCATGAGGTGGATCTGCTGCCGTTTCGGATGGCGGTGGAGGCCGGAGCGCGTTCGGTCATGACCGCCTATAACGAGATTGACGGCGTGCCCTGCACGTCGAACGAATATTTGCTGAACGAGGTTTTGCGCGGCGAATGGGGCTTTGACGGCATGGTCATCACCGACTGCGGCGCGATCGGCCAGCTGGCGGGCGGGCACAACACGGCGGAGGACGGCCGAGACGCGGCCGCGCAGGCATTGAAGGCGGGCGTCGACATGGAAATGTCGGGCGAAATGTTCCGGCGGCATCTCGCCGCCGCTCTCCGCGAGGGAAGGATTGAGCGCGAAGCTTTGGATACGGCCGTAAGCCGAGTCTTGGGGATGAAGTTTCGCCTTGGGTTATTCGAGAGGCCGTATGCCGATCCGGAGCGGGCGGAGGCGATCGTCGGCTGCGGCGAGCATGCCGCGCTTGCCCGGAATGTTGCCGCGGAGGGCATCGTGCTGCTCAAAAACGAGGGGCGGACGCTGCCGCTCAGCCCCGCCGCCGGCAAGGTGGCCCTCATCGGCCCAAACGCCGACGCTCCTTACAATCAGCTTGGCGATTATACGGCTCCCCAGCCGCCGGGACGGGTCGTGACCGTGCTGGAAGGGCTGCGCCGCCGGCTCGGCGGGGACAGGGTGCTGTACGCGCCGGGGTGCCGCATCCGTGACGACTCGAAGGAAGGCTTCGCCCGAGCGCTGGCTTGCGCGGAACGGGCCGATGTCGTCGTGCTGGCGCTTGGCGGCTCCAGCGCGCGGGATTTTGGGGAAGGTACGATCGATCTCAGTACCGGCGCTTCCGTCGTAACGGACCGCGCTTGGAGCGAGATGGACTGCGGGGAAGGCATCGACCGGTCGACGCTTCATTTGCTTGGGGCGCAATTGGAGCTGGCGAAGGAAATTTATAAGCTGGGCAAGCCGCTCGTTGTGGTCTATATAAACGGTAGGCCGATAACCGAGCCGTGGATCGACGAGCACGCCCACGCCATATTGGAGGCTTGGTACCCGGGCCAGGAAGGGGGAGAAGCGATTGCCGACATTTTGTTCGGCGACGTGAACCCGTCAGGGCGTCTGACCCTGTCGCTGCCGAAGCATGTCGGACAGCTGCCGGTTTATTATTACGGAAGAAGAACGAGAGGCAAACGGTACTTGGAGACGGATCTGTCTCCGGCATACCCGTTCGGGTACGGCCTTAGCTATACCGAATTCCGTTACGGGAAGCCGACGGTCGAACCGGGAGTAATCGGCCCGGACGAACAAGCCGCGGTGTCGGTCCGCGTATCGAACGTCGGCGACCGCAGCGGAGCGGAAGTCGTCCAGCTGTACATTTCCGATCCGGTAGCCTCCGTCACGCGGCCGGAGCGTTTATTAAAGGGCTTCGAGAAGGTCGCGCTGGAGCCGGGCGAAACGAAGACGGTTACGTTTACGGTCGGGCGGGAGCAGCTCGCCTTGATCGCCAAGGATTTAAAGCCCGTCGTCGAAGAAGGGGATTTTGTGGTGATGGTCGGGCCGAATGCCGCCCAAGTTGAAACGGCTCGCCTAAAGGTGATCGAACGGGAGGGGAAGCGATGAGCCGCATCGGAAGATTTGTCGCCTATTTACAGGAGCATCAATGGCTCGAAACGGTCGATATCCGGGAATGGAGCGTCCGCACGGCCCGTTACGTCAAGCCCGGGTTGTACGAATTTACGATGCCCGAGGCGGAATGGCGGAACGTTGAACGGATGACGAGTACGCAAGGGACGACGTATTTTATGAGCAGGCCTATCGAGATTCCGGACGAATGGGGCCCGGACGAGGTAGCGTTCGTATTCCGGGCCGGCGCGGGGGAGGGGCTGCTCCGCGTTAACGGCGAGCCTTATCACGGCTTGGACCGGAACCATTGGTTCGTTCCGCTGGCAGTGGAGCGGCTTGGCAGGCGCCTTGCTCTCGATATCGAGCTGTTCGACCCGATTCCGGAGCCGTTGGATCCGCTCAACCGGCAAGCGGTTATTCAGCCGCCGATCGGCGGCATCGAGAGCCGTCTGGCGCGGGTGAACAAGCCGGTGCAAAGCCTGCTGCACGCCACTCAGGCGGCCGATCAGGCGGCAAGGCTGCTGCCGGAGGGCGATATGCGCCGCATTCGGACGGAGCGGGCGCTGGCGGCCGCGATGGACGCCTTGTACGGCGGCTCGCCGGAGCTGCTGAAGGACGGCGAAGCCGTTGCCGCAGCCGAACGGCGGCTCGCCGATGCGGTCCGGGAAGCGGCGCGGGACGGCTTCGCCGGCACGATGCATATGGTCGGCCAATCGCATATCGACGTCGCTTGGTTATGGCCGGTTCGCGAGACGGTGCGCAAGGTAAGCCGGACGTTCTCCACCGTCATGACGCTGATGGAACGGTATCCCGATTTTAAATATTCGCAAAGCCAGCCGCAGCTGTATGCTTTCGTCAAGGAGCACTACCCTGAGCTGTTCGATAAAATCAAAGCGCGCGTCGCGGAAGGGCGCTGGGAGCTGGTCGGAGGGATGTGGGTCGAGCCCGACCTGAACATTCCGAACGGCGAGTCGCTCGTCCGCCAGATGCTGTACGGCCAGCGCTTTTATCTGGAAGAGTTCGGCAAACGGTCGTATATCGAATGGCTGCCCGACACGTTCGGCTATTGCGCGTCGCTCCCGCAGCTGCTGAAGCAGGCCGGCATCGAATATTTCATGACGACCAAGCTGGGCTGGAACGATACGAACAAGTTTCCGTACGATTTGTTCCGCTGGGTCGGCATCGACGGGACGTCGATTATCGCCTATCAGAATCACGGCTTGAACGAGCATGCCCGGCCGAAAGACATTCACGAGCATTGGGCGTCGTTCGGGCAAAAGGACGTCCATGACGAGCTGATGCTCCTGTACGGGCACGGCGACGGAGGCGGCGGGGTCACGCACGAGATGATCGAATATGTCCGGCGGGCCGATCTCATGCCGGGGCTGCCTGCCGCGCGTTTCGCTGCGGCGGCCGATTTCTTTGGGGAAATCGGCCGAAGAAAGCCGAAGCTGCCGGAGTGGCACGGCGATCTGTATTTGGAGCTGCATCGCGGCACGTATACGACCCATGCGCGCAACAAGCGAAGCAACCGCAAAGCGGAAGTGCTTTTCCGCGAGGCGGAGCTCTGGAGCCGGCTCGCTTTCCCGGACGGCGAAGGCGGCCGGGAGGAAGAGCTTCGGGACGGATGGAAGCTGTTGCTGCTGAACCAGTTCCACGACATTATTCCGGGTACGTCCATTCCGGAAGTTTACGTTACTTCGGGAGAGCAATACGCGGAAATATTCAACCTGGGCGAAGATGTGCTGCATCATGCGCTGCGGTCGCTCGCTTCCCGGATTTCGACGGACGCGGGAGATGGCAAGCCTTATCTCGTCTTCAACAGCCTGGGCTGGGAGCGGGACGAAATCGTTTCGATCGAAGGAGGGGGCGAGTTAATTGGCCTTGCCGCTTACGACGAGCTCGGACCGTTAACCTGCGCGGCCGTACCGGGAGAGGAGGGCGCGTGCGTCCTCTCGGTCCGGGTTCCGGCCATTCCGGCGTTCGGCTGGAAGACGATCTGGCTCCGCGAAGCCGTTCCCGCCGAACCCGGCACGGGGGAAGGCGGAGCGGCCGAACGGGCCGCCGCCGAGCTTGCCGCCGCCAGACAGGCAGGCGGCGAAGCCGGCGCCGCAAGGCCGACATCCGCCATCGGGACCGGCATGGAGTCGGCCGCCGAAGCTTCGACTGCCGTCGATCGGCCGGGGCAAGAACGGCCGGCAGTTCCGGCTTGCTGGGAAACGCCGTTTTATACGCTGAGGTTTAACGGGAAAGGCGAGATTGTCGGCTGGTTCGACAAGCAGGAGAGCCGCGAGCTTATTCCGGCGGAAGGCAAGGCGAACGAGCTGCAGCTGTTCCATGACCGGCCGACGTATTGGGACGCTTGGGATATCGATCCGCGCTTTGAGGAGCAGCGCGCCGGCGAAGCGGTGCTGATAGGAAGCGAAGCGATCCGACAAGCGGGGCTGTTCGATATTTTGCGCTTCCGCTGGCGGCTGAACGAATCGGAGATTAAGCAGGACATCGTCCTATACCATCATCGCCGCCGCGTCGATTTTAAAACGGCGGTGAAGTGGAACGAAAGCCATAAGCTGCTGAAGGTCGCCTTTCCCGTCGAAATGATGTCGGCCAAAGCGACTTACGAAATTCCGTTCGGGTCGCTGGAGCGTCCTGCGCACCGGAATACAAGCTGGGAGCAAGCGCAATTCGAGGTGTGCGGACACCGCTTTGCCGACCTGTCCGAAGCGGGCTACGGCGCGAGTCTGCTCAACGATTGCAAATACGGCTACGACATCAAAAACGGCGTCATGCGCCTGTCCCTGCTGAGGGCGCCGAAATGGCCGGACAGCGGGGCGGATCAAGGAGAGCATGCGTTTACGTATTCGTTATATCCGCATAAAGGCGACTGGCGGGAGGCGGGCGTCGTGCGGGAAGCGGCCGGGCTTAATGACCCCGTGCGGCTGCTTGAGGCTTCCCTTCGGCAAGGAGATCTGCCCGCCAAGCATGCGCTTATCGGCTTTGCCGGAAGGAATGTCGTGCTGGAGACGGTCAAACGATCGGAGGACGGCGAAGCGACGATCCTCCGGTTCTACGAGTCGGCGGGAGGAAGAGAGACGGTGACCGTGCGGTGGCCGGACGGGGACATAGAGGCGGCGGAGGTTAATTTGCTGGAGGAGGGCAACAGGGAGATCGAATCGCCGAACGGCACGTTCAGCCTGACCTTCAAACCGTACGAAGTCAGAACAGTTAAGCTGGCGCGTCGGAAGATCCGGCAATAGAAGCGGGCCAAAGGCCGATCCGAAGTTGCGACGGATCGGCCTTTTATCGGTCCCGAAGGCGAAGCTGCGGCCAGCTCGTTTGCTCGTAAGCCTCGATCGCCGCTGCCGGGCGGGCATATTGCTTTCGGTATTGTCCCGGCGTCAGGCCGGTTGCTTTTTTGAACTTGCGGATGAAATTGGCGGCGTCCTGATAGCCGATGCCGACAATGATGTTTTTGATCGGTTCCTCCGTCATCACGAGCCGGCGCGTGAACTCGTCGAAGCGAAGCTGCCAAATATACTGGGAAAAGTTAATGCCCGTCTTCTCCTTGAACAGGCGGCTGAAGTAGGAAGGGGAGATCGGGTACTCAGCCGATATGCTTTCCAGGCTAAGCGAATAGTCGGTGTAATGCTCGTTGATGTACGGGATGATCCGGTCGATGAGCGACAGATCCTCCGCTATGGCTTCGGTCTCCACATGGGCGCATATGTCCCCGGCGAGCCGCAGCAGGATTCGTTCCGTTTCCGGCAGCGAATGAAAGGAAACGCGGTTCGAAAGATGATGGTGCGCCGCTTCGACGTTCAGCTCATCCGCCGTCTTGAGCATCGTGTTGTAAATGTCGTAGCCGATCGCCTGCAGCATCGGCGCGGCCGGACGCGCTTCGCGCAACTCGTCCACCGCCGTCCGGATCATCTCCGCGGCGACGATCTCGTTGCCCTGCTTCAAGCTTTGCGCCAGCTTCAGCAATATTTCCTTCGACACCCAGAACGACCCGCCGGAGGCCGGCTCCGCAAGCGTGTCGAAATAAACGATTTGGCCTTGCCCGCCGGCGCCGACGACCGTTTCAAGCGCGGACGACGCTTCGATGAAGGAAGCGTTCAGCCGGCCGGCGCTGTCGCAGCAATTGCCGACGCCGATCGCGGAAGGAGAAACGCCCAGCTCGTTCGCCGCCGTTTCCCGGATATGCTCCGCAATCGCTTTGGTCTGATCCCTTAACGGCCGGTCTGAATCCGGAGTGAAATTGACGATGAAGACGAATTGCCCGGACTGCGGGGGTTCGACGCCGTAAACGCGGACGCCGGAGCCCGCAAGCTCGAAGCGGGAAGGCAGCCTGTTCATCGTCAGCCGGAACCGGTCGTCCAGAGCCGTTTTATCCTGCATCATGACCATGACGAAATAATGGGTGCGTTCGAAGCGGATGTCCAGCGTGCTCATCAGCTCCGGCGTCAGCTCGGCCGCGTTCCCGCGCTTGAGCAGCATAAGCAGGCAGTGATTTCGGGCATAGGGCTCCTGCAGGCAGATCCGCGAGCTGTATTCCCGCAATGTCGTTCCGATCCATTCCAGCTCGTTGCTTGCGCGGGAACGGCCGGGGACGGCGGAGCTTTTGCGGCCGGCGATGTTGGAGAGCGCGCGGATCGGGCCGTATTGACGGACCGCCATCCAGATCGCCGCGACGGAGCCCGTTGCGATGACGACGGACAATATAACCGTGATGAGCAGGTCGATATGAACGACCCGGTTAAAAAACTGATCGCTCGGCATCGAGGTGACGTACGTCCAGCCGTTCGTCTCGGATCGGACCGAAACGACGGAATGCTTTTCGCCGTCCAGCACCTTGTTGTGGATCCCCGGACCGAGGCGGGACAAGTAACCTTCGTCCTCCTCCGTCAGCTTCTCTCCGTTCCGGTCGGCGGCCAGAACGTTGCCGTCATGGTCGAAAATATACGTTATTCCTTCGAAGTTGACGAGGATGGAATTGATCAGCTCCGTCAGCTTCGATTCGTCGATGAAATAAAGCACGGTCGCATAAGGATCCGGGTTGTTCGGCTTTATCGGCACAAGATAAGCGAGCGTTGTCGTTAAGCTGCCGGGATTGGCCGGCTCTGCGCGGCGCATGGTCGGGAATTGCACGCCGTTCAAATCGATGGCCTGCTGCTCCGGACTCCAGTTGTCAAAGGCGTACGACTCGCCGAAGACGTCAAGCCCGCTCATCCCGTCCGACGAGTAGATGCGGTCGTCTTTGCGGAAGTAAAGGAACAGTCCGTCGATGATGGAGCTCGTCGCTTTATATTTGTCGAGAGCGCCAATCGCTTCTCTGCTGTAATAAGGATGATGAGACCGGTAAGCCGTTAACTGCTCGTCGTACGAAATGCGGGCGGCGATATCCTGCAGCTCCTTGATTCTGTCGTCGATGACGGTCTTGGCTTGATTCAACTGATTGATGCTGGATTGTTCGATCTCCGTCCGAAGATCGTTTACGGCGTTCTGATAAATAAAGTAGGTTACGATTAATAACGGAATAAGGAAGATAGACAGGTAGGACAGAATATAGTTCAGCAAAAGTCTGGACTTAAAGGTTCCCATCATCCGCAGCCTCCTCCTTCAAATGAAAACGCGGTATTCAGAGATTAAGCGCTTACACCTCCGGTTATGTCTTCGAGAATCAGCTTCGTGACCAGTTCGCTGAACAGGCTGTTCGCCCAAGCGAACCAAGGGCGCGTAAAGCGCGATGGATCGTCCGCGTGGAAGCCTTCGTGCATAAAGCCGGTTCCGGCATCCGTCCGTTCCAGCAGTTCGACGATCGAGGCGATTTCCTCCGCATCGTCCGAGGTGAGCGCCTGCATCGTCAGGCTGATGTGCCAAATGTAGCCGCGGGGCGTGTGCGGGCTTCCGATGCCTTGCGCGGCCGTTCCTTTAAAGAAATATGGATTATGTTCGCTCAAAATGAATTTGCGGGTATTGCGGTAGACGGGGTTGTCTCGGCCGGCGTAGCCGAGGTACGGAATCGAGAGGAGGCTCGGCACGTTCGCGTCGTCCATCAGGTTGTAATGGCCGAAGCCGTCTGTTTCGTAGGCGTAGATGTCGCCGAATTCCGGATGGCGGTACACGCCGTACGTCTCAATGCCGTAACGGATTTCTTCTTCCAAACGGCTTGCCCAGGCGGCTAAATAATCGTCCTTCAGCACGTCGCGGGCGATCTCCTCCAAATAGCCGAGCGCAACGGCCGCGAACATATTGCTCGGAATCAGATAACCGAACGTGCAGGCGTCGTCGCTTGGGCGGAAGCCGCTCCAGGTCATGCCGGTATAGCCGACCGGCATTCCTTTGCCGCCGTTGCGGAGCGTGTCGCTTTTTGGCCCTTGCGGGCGGGTAAACCGGTAATTCGATTTTTCCGTATGATGCTGTTCGGTTTCGAGAAGGCGCAAAATCGCCCGGGCGGCCGCTTCGAACGTCTCGCCGAACACGGCGGTACGGCCCGTCGCCTTCCAATACAGGTAGCCGAGCTGCAGCGGGTAGCACAGCGAGTCCAGCTCGTATTTCCGTTCCCAGACCCACGGATTAAGCTCGGTGTTGTCGTCGTCCCAACGTTTGCCGTTTGCGGACTCGTTGAAGGCGTTGGCGTACGGGTCGATGCAGATATATTTCATCTGGCGCAAAATAAGCCCTTCGAGTATGCGCTGCAGCTCGGCGTCCTCTTTGGCAAAAGGGAGGTACTGCTTGACCTGGGCGCTGGAATCGCGAAGCCACATGGCGGGGATGTCTCCGGTGAAGACGAAGGCGGTGCCGTCGTCCAGCAGCCTAGTTGTCGTCTCCAGCGTGTTCGGAAAACAATTTTTGTACATTTGCAGCAGCTTGGGGCGTCCCTCGAGCTTCTTTTCCGCTGTACGAAGCATGCTTTGGACCGATGGGGGCAAAGCCGGCCGGGTCGTTGTCATGGCATAAGTTCCTCCCAGTCTGTAGGGTCTAATAAGGCCGTCAAGTGGACGACCGGACGACGAGATTGGTGGACAACATAATTTTCTCGAATGGCGCGCCCGGCCGCTCCATCCGGCGGTGCAGCGCCTCGATCGCGCGGAGGCCGAGCTCCTCCTTGCATAAATTCACCGTTGTCAGCGGCGGCGTAACGATCGCGGCCGCTTCGACGTTGTCGATGCCGGCGATGCGGCAGTCGGCGGGAATGTCGAAGCCTTGCTCCTGCAGCTTGCGCATCCAGCGGACGGCGATATCGTCATTGGCGCCGATCCAGGCGTCGGGCCGCTCCGCCGCAGTCATCGCCGCAAGCTTCGCGTAGGCGTCCGCCGGCCAATCCCCGCTTGCGTAATCGATCGGCCACTCCGTCAGCTCCGCCCCGGCAAGGCCGGCGCTATCGACGGTGAACCGCGCGCCCGCATAGCGGTCCAGGAAGCTGGCCGGCCGGGCGATATCTTGCAGGAATGCGATTCTCCGGCATTTCAGGGAAAGCATATGCCGGGCGATGGACATGCCCGCTTCCGCGTTGTCGTTGTTCACTTTGTCGCAGACGAGCAGAGGGTCGGCATGATCGACGAGAATGTACGGTTTTCCCGTCCTCGTCAACAGCTGCATCGTCTCTTGGGGGAAAACGCCCATAATGACGATTCCGCCGCAGCGGCTCCAATCGATATGGGGGGCGATCGCTTCCTGCGGCGACTTGGCGGCGGAGAGGCGCTGCGGGTCCGGGGTAATGATGACGTGCTGCAGGCCGTGCTTAGCGCAGCCGTCAAGCATGCCGTTCAGCAGCCGCTGCCAGTAGAACGGATCGCCGGCGTTCGCGCCGTTCATGCAGATCAATACGAACGACGGTGAACGTTCCGAATGTTCCTGCGCCTGCGGAGCCGAATCGTGCTGCTGGTAG
Source organism: Paenibacillus thailandensis (assembly GCF_042685365.1). Taxonomy (NCBI): domain Bacteria; kingdom Bacillati; phylum Bacillota; class Bacilli; order Caryophanales; family Paenibacillaceae; genus Paenibacillus; species Paenibacillus thailandensis. Next base: position 174,255 of record NZ_JBHUMY010000023.1, read on the forward strand.
CCGAGCGAGCGGGCCAGCTCGACGACTCTGCTGCGGGTGGCCGGACTGACGCCCGGCTTGCCGCTTAAGGCGCGGGATACGGCATAAGTGGATATTCCGAGTTGTGAAGCGATGGTCTTGATGGAGATTTTACGCGCCATGGCTGCTCCTTATCCTAACGAAACTAATAAAAAACCTAACGTTTTGTGCTTTCATTATGCCGCTTTTTGGTCGATCAAGTCAACTGCTATTATTGATTTATCGGCCGCGAACGACATATCCTGCAAAGACGTTGACGCATGGATAAAAAGAGAATAGACTATTATCGAAAATTCGTTATCATAATAAACCTAACGTGAGAAGCCGCGGTGATAAATTCGAATTCGAGAAGGGGAGGCAAACGCGATGGGAGAGCTTGAGCGGGAGCTGCCGGGAAACGGCCATGAGGTGGAAGCGGGGGTACATAACTATAGCAAGGAATCGGAGTGGGTGAAGCCGGACGATCCTCTTCTGCTGGAGCGCCTGGAATGGTTCAAGGACCAGAAGCTCGGCATGATGATGCACTGGGGCCCGTATTCGCAGCTCGGCCTCGTCGAGTCCTGGGCGCTGAGCGATGCCGACGGCGACTGGTCGCGCCATGACGTCGACTGGACGGACGATATGGACCGCTTCAAGCGCGAATATTTCGGCTTGAACCGGACGTTTCATCCGATCCGCTTCATGCCGGAGCAATGGGCGGACATCGCGGCGCAAAGCGGATTCAAGTATTTGACCTTCACGACGAAGCATCACGACGGCTTTTGCATGTGGGACACGAAGACGACGGACTATAAAATCACGGGTGCCGATACGCCTTTCTCGGGCCACCGGTACGCCGATGTGTGCAGACATCTGTTCGACGCGTTCCGCGACAAAGGAATGGCGGTTTCCGCCTATTTCTCGAAGGCCGACTGGCATACGCCGTTTTATTGGGCGCCGGGTATGTCGGAGGACGGCTTGACCTCGCGTGGACCGTCCTACGATACGAAGCGGTACCCGGAGCTGTGGGAGCGATTCGTTCAATTTACGCACCGTCAGCTGGAGGAGCTTCTGACGGACTACGGCCGCATCGATATTTTGTGGCTGGACGCGGGCTGGGTGCGGGCGGATAACCGGAAGAACGCGCAGGACATCCGTCTCGGCGAGCTGGTCGACCGCATTCGGAAGGAGCGCCAGCCGTGGCTGCTGACGGCGGACCGGACCGTAGGCCGGCCGTACGAAAATATCGTGACCCCGGAACAGACCGTTCCGGCGAAACCGATGGCGATCCCGTGGGAAAGCTGCATGACGCTGGGCACGCAGTTCTCCTACAAGTTCGAGGATGACTACAAATCGGCCCGGGAGGTCGTACATCTGCTGCTGGAGATCGTCGCCAAAGGCGGCAACCTGGCGCTGAACGTCGGTCCGCAGCCCGACGGCAGACTGCCGAGCCGCGCCGTCAAGCGCCTGAAGGAAATGGGAGAGTGGCTCGCCCGTTACGGAGAAGGCGTATACGGCACCCGTCCGGTTGCTCCATATTTCAAGGACGGTTTCGCCCTCACGCAGAAAGACAATCGCGTATATGCCTTTAAACTGCTGTCCAAGAATGCTTGTATCGGGCGGGCGGAGACAGTCGTCGACATCCCGTATGCGGGCGAGGTCGTCCTGGCGGAATGGATGGACGGCGGGGAGAGGCTGCCGTTCGAGCGCAACGGCGGGGGGATTCGCGTCGCCTTGCCGGCCATGGAAAAGCGGGAGGAAGCGCCGTTCGCCTGCGTTTTTCGTTTAACGGTAGCGTGACAGCTTCAAGCTTGGCGCGGTTCTACTTTTTGCACCTCATGCGGCGCTCCCGGCGCCAGTGCCGCGAGCATGTGGCGCATTTTTGCACCTCGCTCAGATAGACGACTTAGCCGGCTTTACAGATCGACAGCCGCGAATCCGACGCCGTAAAAAACGGCAACAAAAAAGTAAAGCGAATTTGTAAAGAAAGCTGCACCTTTTTTCTTGTATTTAGGCATGACAAAAGGGGCCCGCGTCATCTTGGATGACGAAGGGCCCCTTTAATAGATCGCGTATCGGCCGAGCCGGAGCTACTTCATTTCGGCGATCATTTGGCGCAGCACCGTCTGAAGAATGCCGCCGTTGCGGTAGTAGTCGACGTCCACCATCGAATCGAGGCGCACGTTCGCTTTGAACTCGAACGAGCTGCCGTCCTCCCGGACGGCCGTTACCGTGACGGCGTCCCCGGGCTTCACGTCGTTCGACAAGCCGGTAATGCTGAACGTCTCGCGCCCGGTTATGCCAAGCGAACGCCAGCTTTGCCCTTCCTCAAACTGCAGCGGCAGGACGCCCATGCCGACCAGGTTGGAACGGTGAATCCGCTCGAAGCTTTCGGCGAGGACGGCTTTGACGCCGAGCAGGTACGTGCCCTTGGCCGCCCAGTCGCGGGAGCTGCCGGTGCCGTATTCCTTGCCGGCGATGACGATCAGATTGCGCCCCTGCTCCTGGTACTTCATGGACGCTTCGTAGATGGTCATCACCTCGCCGGTCGGCAGATACGTCGTAACGCCGCCTTCCGTGCCGGGGGCAACCTGGTTCCGGATGCGAATGTTGGCGAACGTCCCCCGCATCATCACTTCGTGGTTGCCGCGGCGGGAACCGTAGGAGTTGAAGTCCTGACGCTCTACGTTATGGTCGAGCAGGTAGCGGCCGGCGGGGCTGTCCACTTTAATATTCCCCGCCGGCGAAATATGGTCGGTCGTGACCGAATCGCCAAGCAGCGCCAGCACGCTCGCGTCTTGAATATCGCGGATATCCTCCGGTTCCGAACCAAGCCCCTCAAAAAACGGCGGATTTTGAATATAGGTCGAATCCGGATCCCAGGCGTAGCTTTCGCCCTTCGGCACATCGATGGCGTTCCAGCGCTCGTTCTGCGTATAAACGTTGGCGTATTTGTCGCGGAACATATCCGGGCTGAGCGCTGCCTCCTCGGCTTCGGCGATCTCCTTGGACGTCGGCCATATATCCCGCAGATAGACCGGCTTATCGTCCGGGTCGTACCCGATCGGCTCGCTCGTCAGATCGATGTCGACGGTACCGGCGATGGCGTAGGCGACAACAAGCGGCGGAGAGGCCAAATAGTTGGCTTTCACCTGCGCGTGGATCCGCCCCTCGAAGTTCCGGTTGCCGGACAATACGGACACTACGGTCAAGTCGCGGTCCGCGATGGCCTGGCTGACCTCGTCCGGCAGCGGACCGGAGTTGCCGATGCAAGTGCCGCAGCCGTAGCCGGTCAGGTGGAAGCCGTACTGCTCCAGCGGCTCCAGCAGTCCGGCTTTTTTCAAATAATCGGTGACGACCAGGGAGCCCGGCGTCAGCGAGGTTTTGACATAAGGCGGCCTCTTCAGTCCCCGTTCCGCCGCTTTTTTGGCGACAAGCCCGGCTCCCAGCATGACGCTTGGGTTCGACGTGTTCGTGCAGCTCGTAATCGCCGCGATGACGACGGCTCCCGTTCGGATCCGGCCGGTGACGCCGCCTTTAAAGGTCACCTCGGCATTCCGCGCGATATCCTCATCCGTAAGCCCGTACCCTCCTTTTTCGATGGGCAAACGCAGCACCTCGCGGAACTTGTCCTTCATCTCGGACAGCTCGACGCGGTCTTGCGGCCGTTTCGGCCCGGCAAGCGAAGGGACCACCGTCGATAAGTCCAGCTCGATCGTGTCCGTAAAGACCGGATCCGGCGTATCGTCCGTGCGGAACATGCCTTGCGCCTTGTAATAGGCTTCGACGAGCTCGATCTGCTCTTCGCTTCGCCCGGTCTGGCGCAAGTAATTGAGCGTCTCGCGGTCCACGGGAAAATACCCGACGGTCGCCCCGTATTCCGGGGACATATTGGCGACTGTGGCGCGGTCGGCCAGGCTGATATTGGTCAGGCCCGGGCCGTAAAACTCCACGAACTTGCCGACGACGCCTTTCGCCCGCAGCATTTGGGTAACGGTAAGCGCAAAGTCGGTTGCCGTCGCTCCTTCGGCCAGCGACCCCGTCAGCTTGAAGCCGATCACTTCGGGCATGACAAAATAAAGCGGCTGCCCGAGCATCCCGGCTTCCGCTTCAATGCCGCCGACTCCCCAGCCGACGACGCCGAGACCGTTGATCATCGTCGTATGGGAGTCGGTGCCGACGAGGGAGTCCGGATAGACGTACAACTCTCCGTCGGCCGTTCGGGTTGCGGCGACCGAAGCGAGATACTCGAGATTCACCTGGTGAACGATGCCCGTGCCCGGAGGGACCGCCCGGAAATTGTCGAAAGCGGTTTGCGCCCAGCGCAAAAAACGGTAGCGCTCCTCGTTCCGCTTGAACTCCAGCTTCATGTTGTACTCCAGAGCGCCGGGGTTGCCGTAATCGTCGATCATGACGGAATGGTCGATGACGAGATCGACGGGCACCAGCGGGTTGATGCGCTTCGGGTCGCCGCCGGCCTTTTTGACCGTATCGCGCATCGCCGCCAGATCGACCACGACCGGAACGCCGGTAAAATCCTGCAGCACGATACGCGCCGGGATGAACGGGATTTCCTTCGTTTCCCGTCCTTCCGCCCAGCGGCCGAGAAGCCGGATATGCTCGTCCGTTATGGCCCGGCCGTCGTAATGCCGAATCGCGGATTCGAGCAGCACCTTGATCGTATAAGGCAGCTTGCCGACGCCGCCGAATCCTTGCTCTTCAAGCAATGACAAATCGTAATACGCGTAAGATCGTCCGCCTGCCTGCAGCTTGCGCCGCAAGGAGGCATAAGGGTGTGTAGACATAAGCGGGAGTTTGTCCTCCTTCATTAAATTTCGGGCAGGCATTAGCGGCTGAACGCCGAATTTGCGCGTCCATCGAAACGCCTTTCCGTAACAACTCACATGAAACCGCCAATAGGTTCATATAATGAATCAGTTATCCGCGTAGGAGGGATTGCGATGCCGTCACGTACGGTCGGACAAAAATCGGGCAAAAACGCAAGCAAGCGCGGGAAAAAACCGGTCATGTACAGATTGGCTCCGGTCGGCTCGCAGCAGAGAAAGCCGAAGCCGCGGCAGGCGCCGCGCGTTCCGGCGCCTGCGATTTCGCTTACATCCACGGATTCCCCGGCGCTTGGCCCGGACAAAGCCGGGTCAAGCGGCTGGAAGGAAGTCGTGCAGCGTTATATAAGCTTGTACAATCAGGCCGAAACCGAACAGCATGCCGAAGGCGTCAGAAGCTTCGTGAAAGATTCGGACCATTGCGCGCGGCTGGGCAGCCGGCTGCAGCGGCTTCGCGACCGGGACCTGTACCGCGGCGCGGTGTCGTTGTACAGCGAGACGAAGGCCGAGCTGGCGCGCGTCAACGAGTCTCCTTCCGAGGTTGCCGTTCTGCTCAAGCTGCATATTCGCCGCAAAATGGAGCAAAACGGCACAGGCTACACGGAAGAGAGAGCCGAATACGAACGGCTTTGGCTGGACCGCAAGGACGGCGAATGGGCCATCAACCGGATCGAGCCCGTCATCGGAGAGCGGAGGCCCCGTTACGGCTCCATGGCGGATGCCTGGATCGCGGACATCGAAGCCGATCAACGCGGCTATAACCGGCCTGGAAGGGGCGGCGGAACGACTCCTTATTTAAATTATGACCTTTTCCCGCAATTCAAAATCCGTACGGCCGCAATTCCTTATCGGCGCGATCTGGCGGTCGCTTACGCCGACAGATGGTGGAATGCGGCGAACCCGAACTTCGAGCTGTTCGAGGTGAATTGCACGAACTATATTTCTCAATGTCTTTATGCGGGCAACGCTCCGCTTGACTATACCGGAAGGCGGGAAAGCGGGTGGTGGTACAAGGGCCGTACCGGCGGCCGGGAATGGTGGAGCTACAGCTGGGCGGTGTCGAATGCGCTCACGCAATATTTGTCGCTGCCGAGAAAGTCCGGGCTGCGGGCCGAAATCGTGTACGATCCGGAATTGCTTGAGCTTGGGGACGTCATCACGTACGATTGGAACGGAGACAACCGGTTTCAGCATAGCGCCATCGTCACCGCTTTCGACGCGAACGGCATGCCGCTCGTGAACGCCAATACGGTGCCGAGCCGGCATCGCTATTGGGATTATCGCGATTCCTACGCCTGGACGGAGCAGACGAAGTACCGGTTTTTCCATATTGCCGATTATATGTAGCCATAAGAGCTGAAGGCCTTATTTCCGCGGGCGGAAAGAGGGCCTTTTTCGTTTTGCCGTAAAGGCGTTCACGATCTCTCCGCTGCGAATGAAATTTTTCCAAACGGCTTCTCTATGGTATTCTGTAGGGGAACAAATCGGGTGAAGATATAACCCTTACATAGGAAGGAGAGACGACATGGGATTTCAAACGGAATTCAACTCCGTGTGCAAGTTTAAATCGGAGCAGGAGCTTTACGAATTATTGGAATACGGACGGGGCAAAATGGTGAAAAGCGGCTTCCGCGTCTTTCCGACGGGCCAGAAGGTGATCGCTTACACGCCCGATAACCGGGCGATTGCGATTGTCAAAATTATGAGCTCGATCGCGGAAATCAATTTCCAAGGAGAAGAAGTGACGGAAGTGGAGATGGTGCTCGTGCGCAAATTGAACGAAGAGGAATCGCGCGTGCAGACGGCTTTGGCATACGAAATGTTTTTTGGAGAGCAGGCATAAGAAAATGATTGTCCGTTTCGGGTTTGTCGCGATGAGCATGGTGCTCGATCAAGCTTCCCCCTCCCGCACGATGACATATACGGCTTTCGCGAAACTCGGCGACCGGGAAGCGGGCATCCGAAAGCTGGAGCGTCTTGCGGAGCAAAATCTGCATAATACGCTTCGTTTGCTTAAACATTGCGTCATGGAAGAAATCGAGGTCTACCGCTTCTCATCCAAGCTGGTCCCGCTGGCTACTCACGAGGCGCTAAGCGATTGGGATGCGGTGGAGGCGGTCCGCCCGTCGTTCGAGGAGGTCGGGCGATACGCGACGGACCGGCGCCTAAGGGTGTCGTTCCATCCCGATCACTTCTGCGTGTTCAGCACGCCGCGCCCGGAAGTGCTTGAGAAGTCGGAGCGGGATCTCGCGTTTCACGTCCGCATGCTGGAGGCGATGAAGCTCGGGGAAACGGCGAAATGCAACATCCACGTCGGCGGCGCTTACGGAGACAAAGCGGCGTCGGGAGAGAGGTTCGTCCGCCAATTCGGCGCGCTGCCGGCCCGGCTCAGAAACCGCGTCACGCTGGAGAACGACGACAAGACGTTTACCGTAAGGGAAACGCTCGAAGCCGCGGAAGCGCTGCAGGTGCCGATGGTGCTCGATATTCACCACCACGCGGTCAACGACGGCGGGGATTCGGACATGACGCTCGTTCGCGAGCTATGGCCCCGCATTGACGCGACCTGGGAGCGGGAGAGGAAGCGGCTTGGCTTGAAGACCGCCGAGGAGCTTCCTCCCAAAATCCACGCTTCCAGCCCGAAAAGCGCTTCCGATCCGCGCGGGCACGCCGACTATGTCGAGGCGGAGCCGCTTGTCGCTGTCCTGCTTGCGATCGCAGATCACACGCCCCGTCTCGACTGCATGCTGGAAGCGAAAGCGAAGGACAAGGCGTTGTTCCGGCTTATGGACGACATGCGCGCGATCGAGCAAAACGGCGGCCCGGTAACGGTTCTTAACCGCTCTACCATTCAAATCGGGGATAAGTGACCCCGCAAAATTTTTATATAGAAATCCGGTGTTGCTTGAAATGATGGAATGGTTGCTGCTTGCCCTCGTCGGAATCGTCGCTGCCGCGTTCGGCAGCCTGGTCGGGCTTGGGGGAGGCATTATTATAGTTCCTGCGCTGCTGCTGCTCGGTCCCGGCTTAACCGGGGAAGAGGTCGCCCATGCGGCGGCGGTGGGCACCTCGCTCGCGGTGCTTGTCGTTACGGCGCTGGCTTCTTCCTTGACCTATTCGAAAAAAAAGCTTGTCGACTACCGCAGCGCATGGATGCTCTTTATAACAAGCGGACCGGCCTCCGTTCTGGGGTCGGCGCTCACGGGCCGGCTGCAAGGCGCGGCTTTCCAGTTGTCCTTCGGCGTCTTCATGCTGCTTATGGCGGCGCTTCTCGTCGCCAAGGATTATATGAAACCGATTTCTCGAAGCTGGCCGATTGAGCGTACCTTTACGGATGCCGCCGGCCGGGCGCATTCCTACGGCTACGGGCTGACGCCGATGCTGATTGCGGGCTTCGGGACAGGGCTTGTTTCCGGCTTGTTCGGCATCGGGGGAGGGTCGCTGTTCGTTCCGATCATGGTACTGCTGTTCCGCTATCCGCCCCATCTTGCTACGGCGACGTCGATGTTCGTCATTTTCCTGTCGTCGATACTCGGAACGGGCATGCATGCGGCGCTGGGCGAGATGAATTGGCCGTTCGTGCTGGCGCTTGCGCCGGGAGCATGGATCGGGGGCAAGCTTGGCGCGTATTTGGCCGCCCGCATGAGCGGCAAGGCGTTATTGTGGCTCCTTCGGGTGACTTTGCTGGTCGTGGCCGGCAAGCTCATCGTCGAAGGCTGGCTTGAGCTGTAGCCGAAATCGTGCGGATTCGCGAAACTTTAAATCTTTTTATCGCGTATATAACAATAGCTGGGTCTTTGCATTTAAATTTATGAAATAAAGAAGAGAGCAGAGTGATAACTGTGAGTGACGATAAGCCACAAGCGGCCGTAATCGGCGGCAAAAGCTTTACTGCGGTCGCCATCAATTGCGCGGCGAAAGCAGGAGAATGGATTAAAACGAAACTCGGCAATTATTCCCGCCTCGACATAAAATATTCGCCGCAAGATCTCGTGACGGAGGTCGACAAAGGCTCGGAGAAGCTGATCCGCAGCTTGATTTTGACTCATTTCCCCCATCATTCTTTCCTCGGGGAGGAAGGCGTGGAGCCGGGGCCGGCAGCTTCCGCGAAGGCGCTTGAAGACGTTAAAGACGCGGAATATTTGTGGATCGTGGATCCGGTAGACGGCACGACGAATTTCGTTCACGGATTTCCGTTCTTCTCGGTATCGATTGCGCTCGCCCATCGCGGCGAAGTGATTGTCGGCGTTGTCTACGACCCGATGAGGGATGAATTGTTCCTTGCCGAACGCGGCAAAGGGGCATACGTGCACGGCAAGCGAATGAGCGTATCCGGGGAAGAAACGTTGGCGTCGAGCTTGATCGCCACCGGCTTTTCGGCCGATCAGCAATATGCGCTGCCGCTTAATATGAAAGGGCTGCAGGCGTTGGCGCCGCAAGTGCGCAATATCCGCTCGGGCGGCTCGGCCGCGCTTCATATGGCCTATACGGCCGCCGGGCGTTTGACGGGCTTCTGGGAAATCGGGCTGAACAGCTGGGATTTGGCGGCGGGAGCGCTGCTTATCCAGGAATCCGGCGGCGTCGTAACGGATACGAACGGCAATCCGTATCATCTCGGCGTACGAAACGTCGCCGCGTCGAACGGCAAAATCCACGATGAGTTTATCGGCGCGCTGAAGCAGGCGGAAGCCCAAGCGTAGCGGGCGATCATATGAATAAATCAAAAAGGCGCCGGCATCCGGCGCCTTTTTGATTTATCGGGGGGCTGATCCAATAACTTGAAAGGTTTGTAAGACTATGGTAAGGTAAGCTATGATCATACGAATGGAGGGTTGTTAAAAATGGGTGCTATGTTTATTCGTTTCCGTTCTATGCAATGAAAATTGCATATTTCTCTGCCTGCTGAGTAGAGAGAACGGGATCAGTCTGCCCATTTTTAATCATCTTCGTTCATGCAATTGAAATGAAATGAAAGGCGGAATTGTTCTGCCTTTCTTTTTTTATGTTTTCTTATGGAGACATAAGATAACGTTTCTTTGCGCTGACCCATAACCCCCGCACATTGGTTGTAAATGGGCGGTCTCTTTCCGCTTTCTCGAATCACGGGCAGATTGTCCGTGATTTTTTTCGTTTTTCGGAAAGGGAGCGATAAAGTTGACCAGAACAAAGCGCGTGAAATTTGACAAGAAGACATACCGGGGAGAGCCTCCCAATTTCTCCGGGCAGCACTTCTTGCACCATCCGGGGATTCTCGATGAGATTGTGAATTGCGTACATCTAGGAGGCGAAGATACGGTTCTTGAGCTCGGAGCCGGAAAAGGGGCGCTGACGACCAGACTGATGCAAAAAGCCGGCAGCGTGCTCGCGGTTGAATACGACGCGAAGCTTGTCGATCATCTGGCGCAGAAAACGTCGTCGCATTCGAACGTCAAGATCATTCGGCAGGACATCATGAAGATCAGGCTGCCGCAAGGGAAATTCGCCGTCGTATCGAATATTCCGTATGCTCTTACGACGCCTATTATGAAAATGCTGCTGGACCGCCCGTCCTCGGGATTTCAAAAAGGGGTCATCGTGATGGAGAAAGGCGCCGCCCGCAGATTTACGTCCAAAGCGATCCGGAACGATTACGTTTTATGTTGGAAGATGTGGTTTGAATTGCGATATGTCAAAACCGTTCCAAGGGAATGCTTCTCGCCTCCGCCCCGCGTGGAGTCGGCCATCGTCGTCATCAGCCGGAAAACCGCGCCGATCGTCCCGTACAAGTAATGCGCGGCGTTCAGGGGACTGGCCGAATGGGCGCTGCGCGATCCCGCGGCGGCCTTCGAGGCTGCATTAAGGGGCTTGTTCACGCGGCCTCAGCTTAAGCAGCTGAGAAGAAACATCGGCCTCGATCCGGAAACGCCCGTGTCGATGTTGTCCGAGGTTCAGTGGGGCGGGATTTTTAACGCGATGTCGCAGTTCGTTCCGCGTCATCTGTGGCCCGGAGCTTCGCGCAACCAACCGAAGGGAGGCGCTTCTCGCGCAAATAAGTAAGGAGCCTGTCATGATCGGAACAATGATAAGCGGATTTAATCAAAACGGCTGCCGCTGCTAACGCAGCGGACAGCCGTTTTGCTGTGGATGAATTTGTTTTGCGCGATACCGATTAAGAGCCTTATGCTGCGTTACAGCTTCGAGAAAGCGTACTCGGCCGCGGCAACCGTAGCGTCGATGTCCGCTTCGGTATGGGCCGTCGTAATGAACCAAGCCTCGTATTTGGACGGGGCGAGGCAGATGCCTTGATCCAGCATCAGGTTGAAGAAGCGGCCGAACATTTCGCCGTCCGTATTCTGGGACTCTTCATAGTTCGTAACCGGATGGTCGCAGAAGTGAGTCGACAGCGAGCCGCGGATGCGGTTAATCGTAAGCGGCACGCCGTGGCGTTCGGCAGCGGATTGCAATCCGTCCGCCAGCTTGACCGCCAGCGCGTTCATCCGGTCGTATACGCCTTCCTCCTGCAGCACTTCAAGACACGCGATGCCGGACGCGATCGAAGCCGGGTTGCCGGCCATCGTACCGGCTTGGTACGCCGGGCCAAGCGGAGCGACTTGATCCATGATTTGCTTCCGGCCGCCGTAGGCGCCGATCGGCAAACCTCCGCCGATAACTTTGCCCATCGCCGTCAGATCGGGCTCGACCGCCGCACGATCCGGGAACGCTTCGTAAGTTTGGGCCAGGCCGTAATGAAAGCGGAAGCCGGTAATGACCTCGTCGTAAATGACCAGCGCCCCGTATTCGCGGGCCATCCGGCACAATCCTTCCAGGAAGCCCGGCTTCGGCATAACCATGCCGAAGTTGCCGACGATCGGCTCCACCATGACTGCGGCGGTCTCGGCGCCCCACCGTTCCAGCGCTTGCGCAAGACCGTCCAGATCGTTGAACGGAACGGTAATGACTTCTTGCGCAATGCTGCCAGGGATGCCGGCGCTGTCCGGAATGCCAAGCGTGGACGGCCCGGAGCCCGCTGCGACGAGCACGAGATCGGAGTGGCCGTGGTAGCAGCCGGCGAACTTGATAATTTTATTGCGGCCCGTATAGGCGCGCGCCACGCGGATCGTACTCATGACCGCTTCGGTGCCGGAGTTGACGAACCGTACTTTGTCGAGCGACGGGACGGCTTCCTTCAGCATGCGGGCCATATGGATTTCAAGCTCGGTCGGCGTGCCGTAAAGCGTGCCGTTCTGCGCGGCGCGGGTGATCGCCTCCGTAATGTGCGGGTGGGCGTGACCGGTAATGATCGGGCCGTAAGCGGCAAGGTAATCGATATATTTGTTGCCGTCGACATCCCAGAAATAAGCGCCTTGCGCCCGCTCCATAAAGACGGGGGCTCCGCCGCCGACCGCCTTGAACGAACGGGACGGGCTGTTGACGCCTCCGACAATATGCTTAAGCGCTTCTTCGTAAAGCTCATTCGAGCGGTTGCGTTTCGTTGACATCATTCGTGTCCCTCCTAAAGTTTTGTGAGCAAGGTTTCTTGAGCAGGCTTTGAGATAAACCGAGCTTCGGAAGCATGGGCCTGCCGTAAATGCGACCTGCCGCCGGCTAGCCGGCATCGTTAGCTGCCAAAATCCTGCCGCCGGTTAGCCGGCAACGTTAGTTGTAAAAATACAGTTAAATCTGGCCATTATGGGCTCAAACTGCTGATTAACAGCGAAAATACAGTAAAAACCTTATTCATCTCGCCTGGTTTAGGTGAAATGTCGGTCTCTAACTGCATTTTAGCAGTTATTTTAGCGATTGCTGTATGCGTTGCCTTTACTAACTGCATTATTGCAGTTAAGCCGCGCACATTCCATGCAACTCCAGCAGTAACGGCCCAAAAAATGGACATTCACCGCTAAAGGGCGGTTTTTTCGTTATTGCACCTATGTACGCGTTTAGATCAGCTGTCCCTTGTACGGAGCTTGAAAAAAGCAACTCCAAGCCGCCGTTTGAGAGGCGGCTTGGAGTTGCCCGAAAGCTCGTATTGGATTGTGCTGTTGTTCTGCATTCCCGGTCAAGGGGAGACGATGCCGCGCTAGCCTTCATGCCGCCCGCTATCGCGCGGCTCGCGTGACGGTCTGGCTGTTCGCGTGGCGGCCGGGCTGTTCGCCTCCGGAGCCGCCGGTTTATGTGCCGTCGGCTTCCGTGCCATCCGCGTCCAAGCCGTTCGTCTCCGTGCCTTCAGCGCCCGGAGAAGCGGACGGGTCCGCGCCTGGCATCGTATCGTCGCTGGCCAGCTCCTCTTGAACGAACTCTTTGAGCTCGTCCAAATCCTTGACGGCGATAACGGATGCGCCGGCCACGTTGTCCTCGCCGATCAGCTCCATCGGCGGAACCTGGGCCGTGCCGGCAACATGGCTTTCGACGCCAAGCTGGCCAAGCTTCAGCATATCCGACACTTCCAGGTTCGTTTCGATATACGGCGAGACGCTGTCCAATATTTTTTTCATCTGAACGATGTTCCAAGTGGATTGCATCTTTTTCGCTACGGCCATCAAGAAATTGCGCTGGCGTTCGGTCCGCGTGAAGTCGCTCATCGCGTCGTGGCGGAACCGCACGTATTGCAGCGCCTTGTCGCCGTCCAGATGCTGATAGCCGGCTTCCAAGTCGATATCGTAACGGTTGCCGTCGGCGTTGTCCGTATAGTGCATATCCTTTTCGACCTCGAAGTCGACTCCGCCTATCGCATCGACAAGCGCTTTAAATCCTTCAAAATCGGTATAAACATAATACTGGATATCGATTCCAAGCAAATCGCCGATCGTCTTCATCGCCAGCTCCGGACCGCCCAGCGAAAAAGCCGTATTGATGCGTCCCCGGCCATGGCCTTCGATATCGACGTACGTATCGCGAAGGACGGAGAACAAGTGGGCTTTTTTGGTGACCGGATCAAGCGAAGCGATCAGCATCGAGTCGGAGCGGGGAACCTGATCTTCGTCCAATCCGCGGGCGTCGCCGCCAAGCAGCAAAATATTGACGCGCTCGGTGCCTTCCCATTTCGGAGGTTCCAGTTCCGGCTGGTCGACAAACCCGTCGAAACGCGACTCTCCGGGCTCTTTGCTGAAATCGTCCAGCGCTTTATAAACGCCAACTCCCCATACCGTTGCGCCCGCAATGCCGGCGCATAACAGCACCAGGACGGTTATAAGCACCCATTTCCATGGTTTCTTTTTCGTCGGATTTTTCCGCATCGGTTTAAAAGTGCTCCTTTCAACAGTCGCTTTTCCTTTTGTAATTCGTATTGTAATATTACATATCATAAAATTATAAAGCTCAAGGTCGAGTGGAAGCAAGTTTTATACAATTCCATGGAATATTATCGCAATTGCCCGGGAAATGTCGAACGTTTTCACGGGCGGCCCGAAGCCCGGCTTATGGCCGGAAAGCGCGCCATTACGGCCATTATCGATTGGCGAACGGGACGGAAGGCCGATTCAGCATGGGAGGAAATTTATACAAAATGATGCAAGCCATTGACGTACAACAATTAACGAAGACGTTTCGGGTCTCCAAAAACAGGGAAGGCTTGTCCGGCGCCCTGAAAGATTTGTTTCATCGGGAATACCGGGAAATCGAAGCGGTCAAATCGATTTCGTTTCAAATTCCGCAAGGGGAAATATGCGGCTATATCGGAGAGAACGGCGCGGGAAAGTCGACGACCATCAAAATGCTTACCGGCATCCTGATGCCGACGTCCGGCCATATCCGGGTTAACGGGTTCATCCCTTTCAAGGACCGGGAACGGTTCGTGCAAGGAATCGGCGTCGTGTTCGGCCAACGTTCCCAGCTATGGTGGGATATCGGCGTCATCGAGTCGTTCCAGCTGCTGAAAAAAGTATACCGCGTGCCGGAGCGGGAATTCCGCAGCCGGCTGGACGAGCTTGTGGAGCGGCTTCGTCTCGGCGATTTGCTGAGCCGCCCGGTCCGCAAGCTTAGCCTCGGCCAGCGCATGAGGTGCGAGCTTGTGGCGTCGCTGCTTCACCGCCCGTCGATTTTGTTTCTGGACGAGCCTACGATCGGTCTCGACATTGTCGTGAAGTCGGAAATCCGCGACTTTCTGAAGGACATGAACCGGGAGCACGGCACGACCATCCTGCTGACCACGCACGATTTGCAGGATATCGAGGCGTTATGCTCGCGCGTCATTATGCTGGACGACGGCAAAGTCATCTACGACGGCGGGTTGGACGAGCTGAAGCAGCGATGGAGCAAAGGGAAAGAAATTCAGTTCCAGTTCGGCAAGCCTACGCCGCTGCCGCTGCTGCAAGGGTTGACCGCAGGCATCGGCGTGGAATGGAAAGCCGAAAACGAGGTAACGGCCACGATGTGGGTGCCGAACGAGGTGAACGTGTCCGAGGCGCTGGCCAGAGTGGTCGGCGGAGCGGACATTCGGGATATTAAAATATTCGAAACGAACACGGACGACATCGTCCGGGAAATTTATTCGTCGGGCTCGGCGGCGTCCCCGGCCGTTTCCGCTTCCGGACATACGGAAGAGAAGAAGGAGCCGGTATTGCGATGATGAGCGTAAGCACTTGCCTGGAGTTTATCCGCATCCGGTTTTTGACGATGCTGGCTTACCGCGTTAATTATTATTCGGGTATTATCATTTATGCCATTAATATCGGCGCGTATTATTTCCTGTGGAAGGCGATATACGGCGATCAGCCGTCTCTTGCCGGATTCACGGCGGCGCAAATGACGACCTATGTGGCGGTATCGTGGATGGCGCGGGCGTTTTATTTCAACAACCTCGACCGCGAGATCGCAAGCGAGGTGCGCGACGGCAGCGTCGCCGTCCAGATGACCCGGCCTTATTCGTATTTGATGGTCAAAATGATGCAAGGCTTCGGCGAAGGCTTGTTCCGGCTGCTGCTTTTTATGGTGCCGGGCATGGTCATCGCTTGCTTGCTGTTCCCGGTGAAGCTGCCGACCGATCCGAAGGCGTGGGCCGTTTATCTGGTCATGCTGTTTTTCAGCTTTCTGATCAATTCGCAGCTTAATATATTGACGGGACTGTGCGCCTTTTTTATCGAAAACATCGACGGCATGATCCGCATGAAGCGAGTGCTGGTCGATCTGTTTTCGGGGGTGATCGTGCCGATTGCGTTCCTTCCGGGGTGGCTGTCGGCCGCGATGCAATGGCTGCCCTTCCAGGCGATCACTTATTTGCCAAGCGCCTTCTTTACCGGGCGCACGCCGCTTGGCGAAGCGGGTTCTGCCCTTGGCTTGCAGCTTCTCTGGTTTGTTGCGCTGCTCCTTCCGATTACGTTCATGTGGCGGTCCGCCCGCAAGCGGCTGTTCGTGCAGGGGGGGTGAGTCGAGATGAGAAATTTGGTTTTGTTCTGGGAATACTTGAAAAACTACGCCAAAACGAGGCTCGCTTACCGTTCGGACTTCTGGATCGAAGTGATGTCGGATCTGCTGTCGCAAGCTTTGAACCTGATTTTCATATGGGTCGTGTTCCGCCATACGTCGTCGCTCGGCGGCTGGTCGCAGGCGGAAGTCATATTCGTATACGGCTTTTTTATGATTCCTTACGGTATTTTCGGCATGATCTTCAACGTCTGGAATTTCGGCGAAAGATATATCGTCAAAGGGGAAATGGACCGGATTCTGACGCGTCCCGCCCACAGCCTGCTTCAAGTGCTGCTCGAAAATGTCGATCCGCCCGCGCTTGTCGGCTCGGCGGTAGGCGCCGTCATTATGGCGTCGTGCTGGGCGGAGCTTGGCTTGCCGTTCCATCTGTACGACTTGCTTCTGATCGCCTTGTTCGTCATCGGCGCGGTGCTTGTATACGCGGGCATCTATACCGCGCTCGCGGCGATTTCGTTCTTCTCGGACTCGCCGACGGGCATTATGCCGCTTATGTACAATATACAGAATTACGGCCGTTATCCCGTTAACATTTACAATAAAGCGATCCGTTTTCTGCTGACCTGGCTGCTGCCGTTCGCTTTTGCCGGCGTCATTCCGGCTTCTTACTTTTTGGAGGATAAAGGTGACGGTATGTCCAGACTTGCTTGGCTTACGCCGGTAATGGGGCTTGTCGTTTTCGGGCTTGGGTTGTCGCTCTGGAATTACGGGGTTAAGCGGTACCGCGGAGCGGGAAGCTGACTTGCGGTGCCGTCTTGATGGAAAGGAGGGGGAGTAATGGAACAGGTGCAATTGGGTCGGCCGGTCCCCGATTTTAAGCTGCCCGACGCGGACGGACGCGGCGTGGCGCTGAGCGATTACCGGGGACGGAAAGTGATCGTTTATTTTTATCCGAAGGACGCGACGCCGGCCTGCACGCAGGAGGCTTGCGATTTCCGCGACAGCTACGAAGCGCTGGCGGCAAGCGGTGCGGCGGTCATCGGCATCAGCATGGACAATGCCAAAAGCCACAAGCGGTTTGCCGACAAGCAGCGGCTTCCTTTCGTGCTGCTCACGGACGAGGAGCATAAAGTGTGCGAGCTGTTTGGCGTATGGCAGCTGAAGAAGCTGTACGGCCGGGAATATATGGGCATCGTCCGCTCGACGTTTCTCATCGACGAGAACGGCGTGCTTGTGAAGGAGTGGCGCGGCGTCCGCGTGAAAGGACACGTGCAAACCGTGCTGGAGGCGGTGCGGACCATGCAATAGGCCGGCCGCTAATGTTCGTGTGAAGGATATTTGTAAGCTATCGAAAAGTACCGCGTTTTTAGGCCGCCGCATCAGCAACCCGGGTTGCTGATGCGGCGGTTTTTTTGCGTTTAGGGCCGTTTCATGGGGAGCGGGGCCGCGCGGCTGTTGTCATGTCTCCTTCGTTTCTATCATATACTCTTGCAAATGAGGCGGATTGATAGAAAGGTGGCCGTTAAGAAATGATTCGTATGGGGAAAACGTTCCTTTGCGCGGTGTTGTTGTCGGCGGCGGTATCGATAGGCGAAGGGCACGGCTTGGCGAAGGTCGAGCGGGCGCAAGGAGAGGGAGCCGAGGCGGCAGCGGGACAAGCTTACGCGGCAGCCGGCCATTCCTTCCCGCTGCTGAAGTTCGCGGATGGTGCGGGCGGCAACGGGAGACTAAGCGGCGGGCAGGCGGGAGAAGCGCAAACGGCGGGGCGAAGCGGCCGGACCGCAGAGCTGGAGAAGGCCGCGTTAAGCGGCGATCGGTCGGGAGAGGAGCAGAGGGGCGGGACGAGCGGGGAGCGGGCGGGAGCGGCCCAACCGGACAAGCCGGGCAAGCAGCCGGTCGAGCAGCCGGAGCGGACGGTGTATTTGACCTTTGACGACGGGCCCGGAAAGCATACGCCGGAAGTGCTGGACGTGCTGCAGGCGGCCGGGGTGAAAGGGACGTTTTTTATGCTGGGGAAATACGTGGAGCTGCATCCGGATATCGTGAGGCGCATCGTCAAAGAAGGGCACGGCGTCGGAAACCATACTTACGATCATGTCTACGACAAGCTGTACGGCGGCTTCGACGCGTTTGCGGAGCAGGTGCTGGCGACGGAGGATGCGATTTATGCGGCCGCGGGCGTGCGGACGGAGCTGGTGCGGGCTCCCGGCGGGACGTTCGGCAACTTCGACGAAGGTTATTTTTCGGGCGATGGACGAAGCCGGCTTCCGGCTGCACGACTGGAACGTCGACAGCGGCGATTCGAAGGGCAAGGAGGTAACCGCCGAGGAAATTATGGGGAATATCAAAGCTTCGCCGCTGAAGGACAAGCTGGTCGTATTGCTTCATGACGGCGGGGATCGCCAAGCTACGGTTCAAGCGCTTCCCGCGATCATCGACTATTACAACAAGCTCGGATACGCGTTTGGCGTCTTGAACGGCGATACCGAGCCGGTCCGTTTCGCCCAAGCGGCGAAGCTGAAATGGACCAGGCCCCCCGTTACGGACGGGCAAATCGCGGCGTTCAAAGAAGCGGCTTATGCGCAGCGGCGCAGCCAGACCAAGGACGAGCCGGTACTCGTTATACATGCAGCCGATAAGGATGTGCGATTTGAAGCATCTGATTACAGGCTCGCGAAAGGCGTATTGTACGTGCCGCTGGACGTATTGACGGAAGGTCTGGGAGGAAGCGTCGCCCCGCTGCCGGACGGAAGCGGTTATGAAGCCGCGCTGGACGGCGGGACGTACCGCTTTTCCGGCGACGAGCTCGGCTTGCCCGAACAAGAAGCGGAGGCACGGCCTCAAGATGACGGGGCTGGCGCCGCCTATGTGCCGCTGCGCAAAGCGCTGGATCGTTATGGCCTGCAAATCTATCAAATTTCGTTCAACGGGAAAGAGCGGAACGTCTGGGCCAAGCCGCAGGAGGCCGCTTAACGCGGACGGGGAGGAAACCGTTCTGCAGCGGACGGTCGCGGGGCAATCGGCCGGCGTTCCGGGCCAAGAATGCCGCGTCGCTTAAATGAGCGCGATTCTAGCAGGTCTAAATCGAAAGGAAGCTGGCGACACTGGAAGATAGAATAGAATCTATCGTTCCGGAGGTCGTTATAAGATGATCTTTTCCAAATTCCATACGGTAACGCCGGTCGAACCCGGTGAGCACGGAGAAGAAAGCACGGTTCTGTTAGCCCGCATGGCGAACCGAATAGAGGCGGTGCTGCTGGGCAAAAAGGACGCGATCCGCCATACGATGACGGCGATGCTCGCCGGCGGCCATGTGCTGCTGGAGGACGTGCCTGGCGTAGGCAAAACGATATTGGCGCATGCATGCGCGCGCGCGATAGGAGGGTCGTTCAGCCGGATTCAGTTTACGTCGGACATGCTCCCGGCGGACGTGACGGGGGGCAATGTATGGGACGGGCGGACCGGGGAATTCGTGTTCCGCCCGGGCCCGATCATGGCCAACGTTGTGCTCGCCGACGAAATGAACCGGACATCGCCCCGGACGCAATCCGCGCTGCTGGAAGCGATGGAGGAGCGGAACGTGACGCTGGACGGCGTTACGAGGCGGCTGCCCGAGCCTTTTATGCTGATCGCCACGCAAAACCCGGTTCCTTATGAAGGGACGAGCAGGCTGCCGGAGGCGCAGCTGGACCGGTTCATGATGCGCATATCGATCGGCTATCCGTCATTGCGCGACGAAGTCCGCATGCTGGAGCAATATGCGGAGGACAGAAGGATGGAGCCGCATAACATCCGGGCCGTTATCGCCCTCGAGGAATGGCAGGGCATGCAGCGCGAAGCCGCGGGCGCCCACGTTCATCCCGGGCTTCTCGAATATATCGCCCGCGTTGCCGAAGCGTCGCGCAGCCATCCGGAGCTAACGCTTGGCCTAAGTCCCCGGGCGGGACGCGATTGGCTGCGGGCGGCGAAAGCGAGAGCGTACATCGAAGGCAGAGGGTATGTCATTCCCGACGATTTGCTTGGCGTGGCCGAGCCGGTGCTGGCGCATCGCCTTGCCGCAAGGCACAGTTCCGCGGCGGCGGGAGGAGCATCCGCCGTATTGCGGCGGATATTGCGGGAGACGCCTTGGCCGGAGCAAGCTGCATCGGACGCTGCTGCGGGAGGAAGAGGCCGATGAGCGGGCCCGGCAGAAGGAGCGTCGAAGGACGCCCCACAGCAAACGGAACCCAACCCAAGAACGGGAGTGAAAACGGTCGTCCCGGGAGAAATGGCGCGGGAGGCGGACGTTCCGGGAGCAGTGGAGCCGAAGATGGACGCACAGTAAGACACGGTACCGATAGCGGCAGCCGCGAGAGAAAAGGCGTCGGAGACCGTCCCGGCAGCCACGCTTATAGAACGCGCATCGGCGCATGGGTGTTGCTTGCAGCGGCTTTTGCCGGGTCTGTCGCTGCTGCGGCGACGACGGGCGGGGCGATCCCCGTCTTCTTGTCGGTTGTATTGGGCGGAGTCATGTTGTTAAGCGGAGCGGGTCCAAGGATGGCCTTATCGGGGATACAAGCGGAGCGGGCGCTGCCGGCCGTGCCGGTCCGCGACGGGGAGCAGTTGCCCGTGCGCCTTAAGCTGTCGCCGGCATGGCCGTTCCCGTTCGTCTGGCTTGCCGTAAGCGAGGATATCGTCAATGTCAGCGTACCTGCGGAGGAAGGCAGCCTGCCGGTCCGTATATCGCCCATTCCCATCGCAAGCCGCGTTATGGAATGGGGATACGCCATTCCTGTGCGGCGGGGCGTTTACCGTTTCTCCGCGGTCGAAGTCGCAGCGGGGGATTTGTTTGGCTTGACGGCGGTGCGCCGGACGATTCCGTGCCCGGGAGAAGCTGCGGTATGGCCTGCTTTGTTACGGGCAGACTCCTCTTCCTTCGCCGGCATGGCCGTTCGGAAGAAAGACGGCTCAGCGCTGCGTATCGTCTCGATTGCGCCGGAGGCCGAGCCCGCCGAGGATGCATGGCGCGCAAGCGCCCGCAAGCTGCCGGGCAAAGGGCCCGACAGCCGGCCTTACGCTGCCGGGGATCCGGTTCGCGCTATCGATTGGCGCAGCGCGGCCAAAGGCAGAGGGCTGCGCACGAAGGTGCAAGGACTGGAGCGGGAAGCGGACGCGGTCGTCGTGCTTGATACGTCGGCCGAAGCATATGCGGGAGACAGCCGGTTGTTCGACGCCGCGGCGGCCTGGGCTGCGTTAATGATCGATCGCGCCGCCGCTGCCGGGGCGTCCGTGTCGTTGATCGCAGGCGGACAATCGGTAAGCGGCACCGAGCTGCGGCCGCCGGGCGGCTCATCGGCACCGGCCATTGTACGGTCCGGCTCGTTTGCCGGCATCGAACCGCTGCTGCAGCGGTTGGCCGAATGGAAGGCGGACGGACAAGGGGCGATTTTGGAACCGGATGGCGCTTGGCGATCTGCGGCCGCGGCCGGCGGGTCGGTATTGGTATGCATTACCGGAGAAGGGCAAACGGACGAAAGGCTGAAAGAGCTGGCCGGGGCGATGGCCGGATCGGGAGCGGAGCTTCAAGCATGCGTGGTGAGCCGCGAACCTGAAGCTTGGGCGAAACGCGAAAGGCAGCGGAGCATGGAACGATTCGGCATCCGATGGGAATGGCTGTCCGCGGAGATTGCCGGGGGCATGCCGCATACGAAAGGAGGCGCTTGACATGACGGCCGATTCGCGAAGCTTGTTGTATCGCCTGTACACTTCGGCGCTTCTGTTCGGCTTGCTGGCGGAATGGCTGCTGCCTTGGCTGGACGGGGAATGGGGAGCTTTCTACGGCTTGCGGCCGCTTCTGGCCGTTATCGGCTGCTGCTTGCTGGTCGGCGTGTTCCGGCTGCCTTGGCCGGCCGCTTTAACGGGCCATACGGTTGCGGTATTGCTCTGCATCATGACGATCTTCCGCGGAGAAGGAGAGTCGGCGGCGGATTGGCTGCTCCGGTTCGCCGGCGCTTTGCGGGAGCAGCTTGTCCATTTTCAGGCCCAAGGCTTGGGAGCGGCTTCCGGAGAGCTGCGGACGGCGCTGCTTTTTGCCGGCTGCGCTATGCTCGTTCCGTCGCTTCAGTCGCTGGTCTGGCTGCGTCAGCTTGCGCTTGGCTTTGCGGCGGTGACGGCGGCTTATTTGCTGCTTCTGCACGCTTTTGCCGGCACGGATGTGCTGGGCGCCCTGATCCGCGTATCCGCCGAAGGCTTGCTGCTTGCGGCGGCGGTCGCGCTGCCGCGCCTGAAGCGGCTGGAGGAAGGAAACTCGAATGCGGCCGCGGAGCAGACGGTTCGGGAAGCGGGGCAAGGTTACGGAAACAAAGCGGTCTCTTCTTGGCTTGCATCCTCTTTGGTAGCCGTTTGCCTGCTGGCTTTGGGAGCGGCGCTGCTGTCGCACGGCAGGGCGGTGTCCGGGGAGCCGGCCGCATGGACCGTTTCTTTGTCCGAGCGGGTGGAGCAGTCGATCCGGACGATGGCGGAGCGCGGCGGATCGGTCCGGCAGGCTGCCGCCGTTCGCGGAACCGCCGGCTCGACCGGCTACGGTTTTGACGACAGCTTGCTTGGCGGTCCGATACGCCGGGACGATTCCGTCGTATTTGTCGGGCAATCGCCGGTTCGCGCTTATTGGCGAGGCGAAGCCAAATCGGTCTATACGGGCAAAGGCTGGACCGAAGGCTCGGGCGCGACGATGCTGATGGAGACGGAAAAGCGGCTAGTTGCGTTTGGGGAAGGCGGCGCTGCGGAAGCCGAAAGCGGAGCGAAGCCGGTAGAAGGGTCCGGGCAAGCGGGCGCCGCCGGTACGGGGGATGCTGCCGAAACGGGCACAGCCGAAATGGGCGATACGCCCGAAACGGGCGTCGGAATGGCGCCTGGAACGGATGCGACTCCAGGCGAAACGGCATCCCTCGGATCGGGAAGCGTGACAGAAAGGGCAGACGCGATAGCGCCGGAAGCCGGGGGAAGTTTCGGGAGCACGGCAACCGGCCTTGCCGGGAATGGAGCCGAAATGGTAAGCGCGGGAGCGCCGGGAGCCGGGGAGAGTCTTGGGAGCACGGGAACCGGCCTTGCCGGGAATGGAGCCGAAATGGGAGGCGAGGCTGGGGCGGGAGCCGACGGCCGTTCCGGAGAAGCGGTTCCCGCCGTTGCCGGATCGGGATCGTCCGATCCTCGTTCCGTTACGCAGACGGTTATCATGCAAACCCCGAAGCGGGGATGGCCTTTGTTCGCCGGCGGCTACGACGGGCATATCGTTGAGCTCGTCGCAGGCGATCCGGAGCTGAATCTGGATCATTATGTCCGGTCGAGCACGACGGGAGCGATGTTCCCGTTCTCGAGCGAAGCTGCGGTCAAGCGTTATACGGTCCGCAGCACGCTGCCGGTGACCGACCCGGATACGCTCCGGGGGCTCGGCGTCTACGGAGATGAGACTGCCGCGGCGCTCGAGAGGGAGACGCCGGCAGCCGCTGCCGTCGCCGTAACGGGAACGGCCCCGGGAACAGCCGGGGAAGAGCCGGCCGATCCGGGTCGGGAAGGCGTGCCTTACCCGGCGGGGGAGGGGATCGCTCCGCTGGAAGGCAGCGGCATGCTGCGCAGCTTCCGGAGCGGGCTGACGGCGGCGCCGGCAAGCGGGCTTCAGGCCGAAGCGGAAAAGCCGGCCGCGGATATGTCCGAATATTTGCAGCTGCCCGATTCGCTGCCCGGCCGGGTGAAGGCGCTCGCCTCGGAGGTGGCGGGCGGGGGCTTGACGAACCGGTACGATCAAGTGAAAGCGGTCGAGACGTTTCTCCAGAGCAGCTACCGTTATACGCTGGAGCAAACGAGCTTGCCGCCGGAAGGGGCCGATTTCGTCGACTATTTTCTGTTTGAGCAGCGGCAAGGCTATTGCGTTCATTTTTCGTCGTCGATGGTCGTCATGCTGCGTGCGGTCGGCATTCCGGCGAGATGGGTGAAGGGATTCGCGCCGGGAGAGCCGTCAACCGGCGACAGCAGCCCTCTTGCTTCCGCCGGCGTCGGTTCGGGGGCCGCAGCGGAAGCGGCGTCCTTGACCTCGTACACCGTACGGGCGTCCGACGCGCATGCGTGGGTGGAAGTGTACTTCCCGGGCTCGGGCTGGGTGCCGTTCGACCCGACGCCGGGCTTCGCCGGCTTCGACGAGGCCGGCGCGGCCGCAGCCTTCTCGGGCGGCGGGGAGGAAGCCGCCCCGAACGGGGGCTCGTCCGCGGCGCAACGCCCGCTGGACGCGCTGGCCGCGCAAGCGCGCGAGCTGCTTGCGCGCGCCGAGGCGGCGCTCGCTCCGGCGGCGGAGCGGCTTGCGGG
>NZ_JBHUMY010000024.1:0-969 GCF_042685365.1 Paenibacillus thailandensis
GCGTTGTACCAGCCTGTTCGCCCTGCATGCCACTATTTACAATCGTGCCGATGGCTGCAGAAAGCTCTTCGAGTGAGATACCGAGTGCATTTGCTGACGGTGCGGCATACTTTAAGGCATATTGCATATCAGTAATGTCCGCCGCGGATATGTTGGCCGTTTTTGCAAGAATATCGGCTACTCGTGTTGCTTCGGTTGCCTCCATGCTGAACGAGTTCAACGTTGAGGCCATAACGGAAGCGACCTGCGCCATATCCGCTCCCGACGCCTCGGACGCCGCAATAATCCCCGGCATCGCGCCCATAACTTCGGTCGCGTTAAAGCCCATCGCCGCCATTTCCTGGAATCCTGACGCAATTTCACTCGCTGATTTGGAAGTTGAACTCCCGAGCTCTAGCGCTTGGTTACGCATGGCTTCAAATTCTTCCGCGGTAGCTCCGCTTATTGCTTTTACCTTCGACATCTGCGCATCAAACTCAGCGCCCGTTTTGATCGCGGCTCCCAAGCCGCCCGCAACGCCTACGCCAAAAGCGGTTAAACCGGCGCCGACCGCAGTAAACGAACTAGCAGTCTTTTCGAGTCCCTTAAGGCCGCTCTCGAATTTCGAAAATGTTTTCGTAAAGTCATCTGTCGCGGAGATGATGTATTCGAGGTTTAAACCGGACATTTAATCGCTCTCCTTTCTGAAAAAATAAAAGGCTGCCCGTTATTGGACAGCCAATCGAGTTTTAAATATAAAGTGGACATATCTTCGAACTGCTTCCGTAGAGCGCGCCTGCAATGCAGTCGCCTTTCCGAACTTACTCGGATCGATGCGTTCAGTACCGTCGATTACGATATCGACCGCTCTCCGGAATTGCCGGAGTCCCTCGATAAACTTTGCGTGTTCGCGCCGTTGCCTTAAACTCGGAAACCTAATCGCGGAAAGTTCCGTTATTGCTTCGTCAACTTTTCGTCTAGCAAAGCGCA
>NZ_JBHUMY010000025.1:0-68133 GCF_042685365.1 Paenibacillus thailandensis
TGACTTGCTCATTTGTTTTATCGCTTTTCCATTAATCCGAGGATTAACGGGGCAGTTTCGCTCGTTGTTCAGTTTTCAAAGAACAATCGTTTCTTTCGTTATCACCACGTCTCTCATCGGCGACTTTTATAATATATCATAGACATATAGGCTATTGCAAGTCTTTTTTTTAAAAAAAGTTTGCGACCTTAGCTTAAACGGCTTTCGCCGTCCTCTGGCGGCACGCAAACTGATGTTTTGCGGTGAAACATAAGTCGTATATAAACGGAACTACTATAAGCTTTTATATAAAAAAGAAACGAACCCCCTCATTCAGGCAGGTTCGTCGCTTATAACATCATTATTTCAATACCTCTAATATATAAAGCTGTCTCTCAACCGTCAGGTTTACGATGGTCCCTCCTACGGAAACCCATGGTCTCGTCGGATATACGCGATCGGAGAAGATGATTTCCCCCACTCTGCCGTCGCTTAAACGTACCTTCGTTCCATTCACGAATTGCGTCACCTTGTCCACGAATACCGTCACGAAGCCGGGATCGAGCTTGCCGAACGCGTCGCTCTTGATCTGTTCCAGCACCAAATAAGGCGATTGCCCTTTCCGGTATGCTTTGCTCATCGTCATGGCATGGAATATGTCGGCTATGGCCACGATTTTGGCATAAGGATGAATGCTTTCCGCCATAATATTAAGCGGATAACCGGTTCCGTCTTCGCGCTCATGATGTTGCAGAGCCGTCAATTTAACCCCTTCGTTTAAAGCCGCTACGTTTTTGAGAAGCTGATAACCCATCTTTGTATGGCGCATCATTTCTTCCGTTTCTTCCGCGGTAAGCTTCGACGGCTTGTGAAGAATGCTCGGGTCGAGCTTGACGTTGCCGATATCGTGAAGCAGTCCGGCGAGCGCAAGCTGCATCCAATCCTTTTGCGGTATACCGCTCCATTGCGCAATCAGATAGGACGTCAAAGCGGAAGCGGCGCTATTGTGGTACCAATAATCGGATTCTTGAAAGCTTCTCGGCACAAACGTAAGCGGATTGTATTGCGAAATAAGGCTTAGCACGATTTCGAGCTGTTTGCGCAAATCCAATACAGGCAATGCCGAAGCGGCGGACACGGATTGAAAAGACTTCTTCAATAACAGAACAAGCCGGTCGTACTCCGCTTCGAACGACGTAACAGCGGCTCCGGCCGCTTCTTTCGGCTGCGCTACCGCAGCCCCGGCTTTATCGGCCGCACTCTTCGCGGCAGGCTTCGCCGCGTCCTGTTTGCCCGGAGGGTCGCTAACCTCGACTTGCCGGATCAGAAATGCCTGTAAAATATCAAGCTCACGTGACTGTATAATATGTCCTTTATGAAACAAAACGCTGCCGAGCGGAGTCAGAACGTCTTCCGCAAGCTTATCGCCAAGCTTTAATTGAGATAATGTCACAGCTCCCACTTTAAGTTTCCCCGTTTCATTAGGATGATTATAAGAAGAACCGGAACATCGCCTTCTCCTGATGGTTGGACATTGGCGATATCCCGGTCTAGCGTAAATCTATTCTACTCCGTTTCCGTGCCCCCGGCCGAGTCGTCTTGCGAATCGTTCTCCTCCGCCGCGCCTTCTTCGCTCGAATCATCGCTGCGGGCTACACGGGTAACCGTTGCAACCGTATCGTCTTCGCGCGTATTGATCAGCTTCACGCCTTGCGTATTACGGCCCATGGTGGAGATGCCCTCCATGCTTGTCCGAATCATCGTGCCCGAAGCGGTCATAATCATCAAATCCTCGTCGTTTACAACAACTTTAAGACTGACGACCGGACCGTTCTTTTCGGTAATGTTCATCGTTTTGATGCCTTTGCCGCCCCGGCTTTGCGTCCTGTACTCCGAGACCGGGGTCCGCTTGCCGTATCCTTTGGCCGTTACGATCAGCACGTCGTTCGCCGGATCGACGATATCCATGTCGATGACGATATCGCCTTCGTCGAGCTGAATGCCTTTGACCCCCGTTGCCGGGCGGCCCATCGTGCGAACGTCCTGTTCCGGGAACCGGATGGACATCCCTTGCGCCGTGCCCATAATGATTTCCTTCGTGCCGTCCGTCAGCTTGACGCCGATCAGATCGTCATCTTCCCGAAGCGAAATGGCAATGAGGCCGACTTTGCGGATATTGCTGAACTCCTCAAGGGACGTTTTCTTGACTATGCCTTGGCGGGTCGCAAAGAACAAATATTTATCCGGGTCAAGGCTCTCGACCGGGATGACCGCATGGATCGTCTCGCCCTGTTCGATCTGAATCAGGTTGATGACCGGCGTTCCCCGGGCCGTACGGCTAAGATCCGGTATTTCGTAAGCCTTCAGCTTGTACACCTTGCCCTTGTTCGTGAAGAACAGAAGGTTATGATGCGTGTTGGAGACGAACAGATGCTCGACGAAATCGTCTTCCTTCGTATCCATCCCGACGACGCCTTTGCCTCCCCGCTTCTGGGCGCGGTAAGTGGAAACCGGCAGCCGTTTAATATAACCGGTATGGGTAATCGTAATAATGACATCTTCGCGCGGAATGAGGTCTTCATCCATAATTTCCTCGTCGCTCAGCGTAATTTCCGTACGCCGCTCGTCGTTGAATTTTTCTTTGATTTCGCTCAATTCTTCGCTAATGATGTTCAATACGAGACGCTCATCGGCCAGTATCGCTTTGTATTCCGCGATTTTGCGCTGCAGCTCCTGATATTCGGCTTCGATCTTCTCCCGCTCCAAACCGGTGAGCCGTTGCAGACGCATATCGAGAATCGCTTGCGCCTGATCGTAGCTGAGCGCAAAACGCTCAATCAAACCTTCTCTTGCGATATCCGTCGTCTGCGACGAACGGATCAGCGCGATCACTTCGTCCAGATGATCAAGCGCAATCCGCAAGCCTTCCAAAATATGCGCGCGCGCTTCCGCTTTTTTCAGATCGAATTCCGTACGACGGCGGATAACTTCAATCTGATGCTGCAAGTAATAATAAAGAATGTCGCGCAAGTTGAGAACTTTCGGCTCTCCGTTCACAAGAGCGAGCATGTTGATGCCGAAGTTGTATTGCATTTGCGTTTGCTTGTACAAATTATTGAGTACGACGCTCGGATTCACGTCGCGGCGCAGCTCGATGACGATCCGCATGCCATTCCGGTCGGACTCGTCGCGAAGATCGGTGATGCCGTCGATTTTTTTGTCGCGCACAAGCTCGGCGATTTTCTCTACGAGCCGCGCTTTAATGACCTGATACGGAAGCTCGTTGACGATAATGCGCGCTTTGCCGCCGTTTTCTTCGATTACGGCGCGGGCACGCATCGTAACGGTGCCCCGTCCGGTCAAATACGCCTGGCGAATGCCGCTGCGCCCGAGCAGGAAGCCGGCTGTCGGAAAGTCCGGGCCTTTCACGTATTCCATCAATTCAACCGGAGTAATGTCCGGATTGTCGATCAACGCCTGAACGCCGTCAATGACTTCCCCCAAATTGTGCGGAGGAATATTGGTCGCCATACCGACGGCAATCCCTGTTACACCGTTGACAAGCAAGTTGGGGAAACGCGCGGGCAATACAGCCGGTTCCTTCTCTTCGCCGTCGTAGTTCGGCACGAAATCGACCGTCTCTTTGTTCAAATCGCGCAGCATTTCCATCGCGATCTTCGCCAGACGGGATTCCGTATAACGCATCGCCGCCGCTCCGTCGCCGTCGATCGAGCCGAAATTGCCGTGGCCGTCGACGAGCATATAGCGCATCGAGAAATCTTGCGCAAGGCGGACCATCGTCTCGTAAACGGCGCTGTCGCCGTGCGGATGGTATTTACCGATGACGTCGCCGACGATCCTCGCCGATTTCTTGTAAGGTTTGTCCGGCGACATGCCGAGCTCCGACATGGAATACAAGATGCGGCGGTGCACCGGCTTAAGCCCGTCCCGTACGTCCGGAAGAGCGCGGCTCACGATAATGCTCATTGCGTAATCCATGAAGGAGTCGCGCATCTCTGTGCTTATATCCCGATCTATTATTTGCGAATGTTGTTGTTCTTCCGCCATGTTCTACCTCCCTGACGTCTTCTGCAGCATGCTTTAACCGGCCGAACAGCCGATGCAGGACGCGATCGTCCATTATATTCATTTCCAAGCCGCAGCCACTTAAGACGCTTATGACTTAAGGACTACCGGCTTCGGGTGAAACCTATCGAAAATCTAATCGAAAAACCAATGGGCCTCTATCTCTTTCCTTTGCTCAAACGGCGCATAAGATAAACAGACCCAACTTTCATTATACCACTCATTCCAAACTCTGTCTCCTGCAAGGCTTAATCTTCGTACGCCCGAACAGGGCGAAGTCTGTCGAAAGGAGAGCAAGGCGTGGCCATTCAACGCGTTCGCAGCAAATGGGCAAAAACGGTCGTGCTGCTGCAATCGGAGCAGCTGCGCGGCTATATTCCGGTTACGAAAAAATTCAGCGAATCGTCTCTGCAAACGGCGCTTAACCAATTCGGCATGATTTACGTAAAACCCGTTAACGGCACCTTCGGCAAACATGTCATTCGCGTGGAACAGCACAATCCGGACACGGGCCGCTCCTTTACGTTTCAGGAAGGAACCCGTCTTGTCGCCTGCCGTTCGTTCGAAGAGCTGTACCGCGAGCTGAGGCGCCGGATACAAGGGAGGCCCTTCCTTGTCCAGCAAGGCATCGAGCTGCTGCGTCACGCGGGCCGCCGCTTTGATCTGCGGGTCATGGTTCAAAAGAACGGCTCCCAATGGGAGACGACCGGCATTATCGGCAGGTTGGCCCATCCGCGGCGCATCGTCACCAACTATCACAGCGGAGGAACGCCGATGGACCACCATATCTTGATGAGCGGTCATTTATCCGAAGCCGAACAGCTCGATTTCGATTCGAAGCTAAGAAAGCTTGGCGTCCTCGTCGCGGAGCAGCTGCAAGCCGCATATCCCGGTTTGAAAGAAATCGGCATCGACATCGCCGTGGATACCGGCAGAAAGCCGTGGATTCTCGAGGTCAACACGCTGCCTGACCCGTTCATCTTTAGAAAGCTGAAAGACAAAGCGGTATTCTCCAAAATTTATCGTTACGCCGCCGCTTACGGCCGCTTCCGCAAAAGAAAAGCCGCCCGATAACGGCGGCTCGTTTGCGCTTATAAATCGCCTTATATTTCTCGCTGTAACGATCCGTCCCTCGATAAGACGACGAAGTCGTTTTCGGCTTGAAAACAATCAAATGTCCAAATTTTTGACGTTTTTGGCGTATTGATGAATGAATTCGCGGCGCGGCTCGACGTTGTCGCCCATCAGCGTGTCGAACAGAAGATCCGCGGCCATGGCGTCTTCAATCGTGACCTGCAGCATCGTACGGCTTTCCGGATCCATCGTCGTTTCCCACAGCTGCTCCGGATTCATCTCGCCCAAGCCTTTATACCGCTGCACCGTATATTTCGCGCCCTCGCCGAAGCCGGCGATAATTTCGTCCTTTTCCTTCTCCGTTTGCGCGTAGCGGATCACTTTATTGCGCTCGATCTTGAAAAGCGGCGGCTGCGCGATGTAAATATAACCCGCTTCGACGATTTTCCGCATGTAGCGGAAGAAGAACGTCAGAAGCAGCGTGCGGATATGGGCGCCGTCGACGTCGGCGTCGGTCATGATGACGATTTTGTGGTAGCGCGCCTTCGACAGATCGAAATCGTCGCTTATACCGGTGCCGAGCGCGGTAATGATCGCGCGAATCTCGGCATTCGACAGAATGCGGTCGAGGCGCGCTTTCTCCACGTTCAATATTTTCCCGCGCAGCGGCAAAATCGCCTGGAAGTGCCGGTCGCGTCCTTGCTTGGCCGAGCCGCCGGCCGAATCCCCTTCGACGATATACAGCTCGCTGATCGACGCGTCCTTGGAGGAGCAGTCGGCCAGCTTGCCGGGAAGCGAGCTTACTTCCAGAGCACTCTTCCGGCGCGTCAGCTCGCGGGCTTTGCGCGCAGCTTCGCGCGCCCTGGAAGCGGACAAGCCCTTCTCCACGATTTTTTTGGAGATCGACGGGTTCTCGTCCAGAAACTCCTGCAGCTTCTCGGCAAACAGCGACTCGACGATGCCGCGCACCTCGCTGTTGCCCAGCTTCGTCTTCGTTTGGCCTTCGAACTGCGGCTCCGGAATTTTGACGGAAATAATCGCCGTCAGTCCTTCGCGCACGTCGTCGCCGGTCAAGTTCGAGTTGCTGTCCTTGATGGCGCCCGTCTTGCGGGCATAATCGTTAATGATCCGGGTCAAAGCGCTCTTGAAGCCGGATTCGTGCGTGCCGCCCTCGTGCGTATGAATGTTGTTGGCGAAGGAATAGATGTTTTCGCTGTAGCTGTCGTTGTACTGCAGCGCCACCTCGACTTGAATATTGTCCTTCGTGCCTTCCACGTAAATCGGCGATTCGTGCAGCGCTTCGCGGTTCCGGTTCAGATGCTCCACGAATTCGATAATGCCGCCGTCGTATTTGAACGTATTGGAAACGCCCGTGCGCTCGTCGGTTAGCGAAAGCTCGATCCCTTTGTTCAGGAAAGCGAGTTCCCGCACGCGCGATTGCAGCACGTCGTAGTCGTAAACGGTCGTATCCGTAAAAATTTCCGGGTCCGGCAGAAACGTCGTCGTCGTGCCCGTCTCTTCCGTATCGCCGACGATTTGAATGTCGTATTGCGGCGTGCCGCGGCGATATTCCTGCTGGAAAATATGGCCGTCGCGCTTGACTTTGACGACGACCTTCTCGGACAGCGCGTTTACGACCGAAATGCCGACGCCGTGCAGGCCGCCGGACACTTTGTAGCCTTCCCCGCCGAACTTGCCGCCGGCATGAAGAACGGTCATGACGACCTCAAGCGTCGATTTTTTCAGCTTCGGATGTTCCCCAACCGGAATGCCCCGGCCGTTATCGATAACGGTAATGCTGTTGTCTTCGTGAATAATGATCTGGATTTTGTTGCAATAGCCGGCCAAAGCCTCGTCAATACTATTGTCGACAACTTCCCATACGAGATGGTGAAGGCCCTTGGCGCTAGTGGAGCCAATATACATCCCCGGCCGCTTGCGAACGGCTTCCAGCCCCTCGAGCACCTGGATCTGGCTCTCGTCGTACGTGTTTTGATTCAAAGACATGCCTGCTCACTGCTCCTCTCGACTGCTCTTCCTGATCGTAAGTTTCGATTCTATCCGTTGGCCGCAAAATGGTTGGCTCTTTTCTTCAATGTGGAAGAAGATATCGGCGAATAATAAATTTTGTTTTCGGTAACGACGATCGATTTCGGATCTTCTTCGCCGATCGTCTCCACCGTCTTGCGTTTGCGGGATTCCGCGACAAATTGCTTGGACAGCTTGGAGGATTGCTCGATCGATATATCGAAAATCGCCACCAGTTCGGCAGCGCGAATGATTTTCTCTCCGCCTAAATGAATATACATAGCATCCGCCTCCGCATCTTAAGGAAGTGTCCTAGCGTGTCACTTGGCCTTCCCGCACATGATAAATACCGGCATCGTGCAGCTTGTTGATATTGACGCTTTCGATCCCGGTCGTCGTTATGAATGTCTGAACCTTGCTCTGGAAAGTCTCAATAAGCTGCGTCTGCCGGTGCTGGTCCAGCTCGGACAGCACATCGTCCAGCAGAAGAAGCGGATATTCGCCGATCTCCTCGCGAATCAGCTCGATTTCCGCAAGCTTAAGAGATAAGGCCGTCGTGCGCTGCTGGCCCTGGGAGCCGTACACATGCGCTTCCTTATCGTTTATATAAAAAGCAAGATCGTCCCGATGAGGCCCGACCAGCGTAATTCCTCTGCGGGTCTCCTGATCTTTCACCTGTGATAACTTTAACATAAATTGATCGAATAAAACAGTTTCATCTTCGGTTTCGCCGGCGTCAAGCGACGGCCTGTAATCAATGCGCAGCTGCTCCATGCCTCCGGTTATGCCGGCATGAATCTGTTCGGCCCAGCCTTGCAGTTTATGAATAAAGTGTTTCCTTTTTTTCATAATTTTAACACCGAACTCGGCCAGCTGCATGTTCCATACATCCATCATCGCTTGCTGGTAACCGCCGGGGCCCGACGTCTTCAAATAGTTGTTCCGTTGAACCAGCACCTTGCCGTATTGCTGCAGCGTATGCAAATAACCGGGCTGTACTTGGCCGATTTCCATATCGAGAAACCGTCTCCGTACGCCCGGCGTTCCTTTTACGATTTCGAGATCCTCCGGCGCAAACATGACCACGTTCAGCGAGCCGACGAAATCGCTTAACTTGCGTTGCTCCAGGCCGTTAATCTTGGCCTTTTTCCCTTGCGAAGACAAGGACAAATCCAGCTTGACCGTGCCGTAACGCTTGTCCACCTCGCCGTGCACGCCGGCCGCGTCCGACTGCCAGCCGATCAGCTCCTTATCCTTCGACGTGCGGTGGGATTTGGTCAAAGCGAGCACGAAGATGGATTCCAGCAGATTCGTTTTGCCTTGCGCGTTGGGCCCCACAAACAAGTTAACCTGATTTTCCGTCTGCAGCTCAAGCTGTTTATAGTTGCGGTAATTGCGCAGATGGATTTGCTTTAAAAACACATTTGGACCTCCCGATGCCGAGCGCCTTACGATTTCGTGATCTTAAAGACGCCGCAGCCTTCAACTTCAACAAGGTCGCCGGCGTACAGCTTCCTGCCGCGCCGGTCGTCCGGCTCCCCGTTGATGCGCACTTCGTTCTCCTGCAAAAAAAACTTAGCATGTCCGCCTGTCTGGATGCAATCGGCCAGCTTCAAAAACTGGCCGAGCTGAATATAGTCGGTTCGAATCTGTATCTCTTTCACAGTCAGTCCCGTTCCTTTCGTTATTTCGCTTGACTTGCGTCAGCCGGTCGTCCGGTACGGCAAAATGATATACGTGCTGTGGTCGTGATCGGTCGGCTTGATGACGATCGGGCTCATAGCGCCCGTAAAGCCGATCAGAATTTGCTCGCTGTCGATGACTTTAAGCACGTCCAGCATATATTTGGAGTTGAACGCGATGCGCAGCGGATCGCCGCTCATGCGGCCGACTTCAAGCTGTTCGGTAACGCGGCCGAGCTCCGTCGAGCTCGACGATATTTCGATCGACTCGTCTTCGAGCGTGACGATCCGTACGATGTTCGTTTTTTCTTCGCGGCTCATCAAGTAGGCGCGGTCGATCGCGTCGGTCAATTTTTTCGTATCGAGAACAAGTTCTGTTTTGTACGTCTGCGGAATAATCTTGGAAGTATCCGGATAGGTTCCGTCCAGCACGCGGGTAAAAAACAGAATGTTGTCGATTTTGAACAAAACCTGGTTGTCGGCAACGACGATTTCGACTTCGCCGTGATGCTCGGGAACGAGCTTGGACAGCTCGACGAGCGTCTTGGCCGAAATGACCACATTGTGGAAGCGCATGTCTTGCGGCGCGTTTACGACGGCGTTCCGGCTGGCCAGGCGATGGCGGTCGGTCGAAACGAATTTCAAATTGCCTTCGTTCAGCGTCCAAAGCACGCCGGTCAGAATCGCCATTTGCTCGTTCGTCGAAGCGGCCAGCACCGTTTGGCGAATCATCGCTTTCAGCAAATCGCCCGGAATCGAAAACGACTCGTTTCCGCTAATCGACGGCAGCACCGGAAACTCCTCCGGATCGAGCCCGACCATTTGAATGTCGGTGGAGCCGGAGCGGATTTGCGTTTGGAACTGGGAGTTGACTTCGATTTCCACTTGGTCCGAAGGAAGCTTTTTTACGATCTCCACAAAAAACTTCGCCGGCAAAACGACGCTCCCCGGCTTTTCCACATGTGCATAAACGGTATCTTCGTGTTCTATCGGAACAAAGCTTTGAATAGATATATCGGTATCGCTGGCCGTTAAGGTAATGCCTTGATAGGTGACTTCGATTTTGATGCCGCCGAGGATCGGAATGGTCGGTCTGGGGGATGCGGCTTTGGCGACATGCTGGATCGCTTCGTTTAATTCGTTTTTGGAAATCGTTAATTTCATCGGTTGATTCACTCCTAATTCCTTGATAGCGAATAAATGTCCTATAAGTTCGTCGCGTTCGGCGAAAAAACGGTTCGTCCTTTATCCGGGACGACGAAGTCGTTTCCGCTTATGATGATGTTTATTTAAAAAAAACAGTAGTAGTAGCAGTAGGTGCGCCGGATATGTGGATAAGTCGCAAGAACACGGATAAAGCAAGCCTATCCACATGTGAATAGCGTGTGCATAGGCTTGCTTCGTTGTTCGTATGATTCAACAATTGCTTTTTTGCCGCAATAGAATTTTTACCTTTGAAAAGTCTCGATATCTCACGTATGATTCCGGATTTTTTCCGTCAAGTTCTGAATGATCTTGTACAAATCGGGGTCTTGGCTTATTTGCTGCGTAATTTTCTCGTGCGCATGAATGACGGTCGTATGGTCCCGGCCGCCGAAAGCCTCGCCGATTTTCGGAAGCGAGCTGTCCGTCAGCTCCCGCGACAGATACATCGCGATCTGGCGGGGAAAGGCGACCGCTTTCGTCCGTTTGCGCGCTTTGAATTCCTCTAGCCGCAGGCCGTAGAACTCGCCGACCTTCTGTTGAATGTCCTGAATCGTAATCATTTTCGGCCGGCTTGTCGGAATGATGTCCTTCAGCGCTTCGGCCGCCAAGTGGGACGTAATGTCCTCGTTGATGAGCGAAGAGTACGCCACGACGCGGATCAGCGCGCCTTCCAGCTCGCGGATGTTCGTATCGATCTGGCTGGCGATGTAGATCATCGCTTCGTTCGGAATATCGAGATTTTCGGCCTTGGCCTTCTTTCGCAATATGGCGATCCGCGTTTCCAGGTCCGGCGCCTGGATATCGGTTATCAGTCCCCATTCGAAGCGGGAGCGAAGCCTTTCTTCCAGCGTCGGAATTTCCTTCGGCGTCCGGTCGCTGGAGATGACGATCTGCTTCCGTTCCTCGTGCAAGGCGTTGAAGGTATGGAAAAACTCCTCCTGCGTCCCGTCCTTGCCGGCGAGAAATTGGATATCGTCAATAAGCAGCACGTCGATATTCCGGTATTTGTTGCGGAAGCTCTCCCCGCGGTTATCCCGGATGGCGTTGATGAATTCGTTCGTGAATTTCTCCGACGAGATATACATGATCTTCGTCCGCGGGTTGTGCTCTTTAATGTAATGGCCGATCGCATGCATCAGATGCGTCTTCCCGAGCCCTACGCCCCCGTACAGGAACAGCGGATTGTACGCTTTCGCCGGCGCTTCCGCCACGGCCAAGGACGCCGCGTGCGCAAAGCGGTTGTTGACCCCGATGACGAACGAATCGAACGTATATTTCGGGTTCAGCATATTCGCAAAAGGCTCTTCCTGAACGGTTGGCAGCTCGATCTGCGGCATCGCCTGCGGAGCCGGCTCGATACTCCGGTTCTCTTCAATTGAAAAACGAACGTCCACCTGCCTGCCTAGAAATTCAAACAGGGTCGTTCGTATCAGCTTCGTATAGCGGCCTTCCAGCCATTCCGCCGCAAATGTCGTCGGCGCCGTCACTTCCAGAAGCGATTCGTTCACGAAGGAAGCTTTGGTCGCTTTAAACCAGGTGTCGAAGCTCGGTTTGCTCAGCTTCGTCTGGATGATCGACAACACTTGCTGCCATATATCGTAAGTATGGCTGTCCACAGACTTTCACTCCTATCCGATTGCTTGAGAAGAAACGACTTATCTCGTCCTTGGTCAAAGGACAAAGCGTTTCGTCAAAAATATAAGCCAGCATAAGATTAAAACTTACCCTTGCTTATATTTCAAAAAAAAGGCTGAATGCTAGAGGTATTGTCGAAAAACAACAGGATATACCGAAAATCATCCACAATATGAAGACGTTCAACAGGATGAGTTATTAATAGGGGAACAATTTTGTTCACATTGTTATCCACAGGATGTTGATAAACTGTGCGGAAATGACCTTCCATCCACACCGAAAACATATTTATCATAGCAAAAGATCCCTTGTATTTCAACGAGTCTCCAGAATTTATCCACAATGTCAATAGGTTGTGCATAAAACTTATCGACAACACTACATATTGTTTATAACTTGTTAAGTTTCGACACGGTTCGATCCGAACGGCCTCGAAATTATTCACATGTTATTAGTTTTTGCCGGAAAAGCTCCTTGAGCCGGTTGTCCACAAGGGGACGGCAAGCCGAACCGTATGCGGGGAATCTGCAATATTTGGAGAAGGCCGTTCGGCATTGACTTTTGGTCGCTTGCGTGGTTTAATTGAAAAAGGCTTTTTTTCTATGGAACCGGTACGTCCTCCAGGGGACGGGGTCGTTCCGAGGAGGAGTATGGCAGAAAGAGGAGGTGCATACGAATGAGACCTACATTCAAACCGAATGTGAGCAAACGCAAGAAAGTGCATGGATTCCGCAAGCGGATGAGCACGAAGAACGGACGCAAAGTGCTGGCGGCACGCCGTCAAAAAGGAAGAAAAGTTCTTAGCGCGTAATTGTGAAGACCACGTCAGGTGGTCTTTTTTTATACCAACAATCGGCTTTGCGGTGCGAATTAGAGGAGGAAAGCCTGTTAAGCCGGCGGTTTATAGGCAATACTGGGAGACAGGATGAGAAGAACGGTGGGCGTTGAACATGCATAGGAAACTGCGTTTGAGAAACCGCAGCGACTTCAACCGGATTTACCGGAGCGGCAAATCGTTTGCCAACGGGCAGTTTGTCGTTTATTGGTCCAAGCAAAAGATTGCGGACCCTTTCCGGCTTGGCGTATCGGCCAGCAAAAAAATCGGAAACGCCGTCGTCCGCAACCGGATGAGGCGCGTCGTCAAGGAAATCGTCCGGCTGAACGCGGAGCGGATCGTTCCGAACGTCGATTTTATATTAATAGTAAGAAAGCCTGCGGCGGACATGAAAACGAAGGAGCTCGAGCGAAGCGTCCTGCATGTGCTGAAGAAGGCCGGGCTGCTGAAGGACGGGTCCGCGAAAGCGGTTAAGGCGAAGCCGGAAGTGCAATGAAGCGGGTGTGGATAATTGTTTATTGTCCCCCGTTTGTGGTATAGTTAGGATTGGTATGTAATGGCTCTCAGAGAGGAGTTTTCGCGTGTTTTTTCGAAAGAAATGGAATCGGAAATGGCTGGTCGTTGCCGGGTTAGCCATCATGATGCTGGTGCTGGCCGGGTGCGGCGCGCCGGTTGATCATACGGCGACCACGGAGCAGCTGCGAACGGAAGGGAACTTCTGGGAAAAGAACGTCGTTTATTATTTTGCCTTAACATTGGACAAGTTCGCCGAATGGATGGGCGGAGAATACGGCTTGGCGATTTTGCTGCTGACGATCGTGGTTCGGACGATTATATTGCCGCTTACGATTAAGCAGTACAAGAGCTCCAAGGCGATGCAGGCGATTCAGCCTGAAATTATGAAGGTTAGAGAGAAATACAAAGATAACCCTCAAAAAATGCAGGAAGAAATGATGAAGCTGTATCAGACCCATCAGGTGAACCCGATGGCCGGCTGCTTACCGCTTATCGTTCAAATGCCGATTTTCATCGCGCTTTACAATGCGATTTATTGGAATCCCGATATCCGGGATCACTCGTTCCTGTGGCTGAAGCTCGGAGAGAAGGATCCTACTTATATTTTGCCGATCATTGCGGCAATTACGACTTTCGTACAGTCGAAAATGATGCAAAAAACGCAAACGCAACCGATGCCGGGCATGGGTGCGATGCTGCTCATCATGCCGGTCATGATTTTCGTTATGGCGATCAACTTCCCGGCGGCGCTGCCGCTTTACTGGGTGTTCAGCAACTTGTACACGATCGTCCAAAACTATTTCCTGTACATTTTCCCTAACCGGAAAGACAAGAAGACCGGCGAAGGCAACGCGCAAGGCGGCAATGGCAATAAAGGCAACAAGAAACCGGCAGGCCAAAAAGCGAATACGGGTAAAAGTAACAGTGGCAAAAAGAAGGGAGCCCCTGCGAATAAATGAGGAAAATCGTTGCTTCAGGCAAAACGATAGACGATGCTGTTCGTCATGGATTGTCGCAATGGAACGTACCCGAGGAACGCGTAAAGGTGAAGGTGCTGGAGCAGCCCTCCAAAGGACTGCTGTTCGGCCTGATCGGCGTCAAGGAAGCCAAGGTGGAGCTTGAGCTTATACCCGATCCGCTCGAAGAGGCGGAACGGTTCCTCCGGGATGTGGCCGGTACGATGGGATTAACTGTTAATGTTCATCGGAAGCAGACGAAGGAAGGCTATTACTTATCGTTAACCGGCATCGGCGATATGGGGATGCTGATCGGACGACGAGGTCAGACGCTGGACTCTTTGCAATACTTGGTCAATATTGTTGCTAATCGCTATTCGGACAGTCATATTCGTATTGAGCTTGATGCAGAAGATTTCCGCGAGAGACGGCGCAGGACATTGGAGGAAATGTCCGAAAGGCTAGCCGGACGGGTTGTCCGCACGAAGCAGGAAATCGTGCTGGAGCCGATGTCTGCGCATGAAAGAAAGCTGATTCACTCGCAGCTTCAGAATCATCCGAGGGTGAAAACGTACAGTAAAGGCGTTGAGCCGAATCGGCATGTGGTCATTACGCTGAAGTCGTAACCGCAGCCGGAAGGCTAGTCCTGGAGCGGCGGGAGGATTCGAATAGTTGCAGCAATGGCTCTCGCAGTCATTGCTGTTTTTCGATTTAGAGAGGTGTGAAATACGACATGAATAACGATACGATTGCGGCGATCGCAACCGCCGTCGGGGAAGGCGGCATCGCCATTATCCGCGTAAGCGGCCCGGACGCCATTGCCGGCATCGGCCGCATATTCCGCTCCAAACCGCCGCTTCAGGATGCCGATTCGCATACGCTGCATTACGGGCATATCGTGGACCCGCATTCGGGTGATAAAATAGAAGAAGTGATCGTTACGCTTATGCGCGGACCGCGTTCGTTTACGGCGGAAGACGTGGTCGAAATCAACACGCACGGCGGCGTGATCGCGGTGAAGAAAGTGCTCGACGCCGTGCTGCAGCTGGACGGGATACGGATTGCAGAGCCCGGCGAGTTTACGAAGCGCGCTTTTCTGAACGGCAGAATCGACTTGATGCAGGCGGAAGCGGTCATTGACCTTATTCGCTCGAAGTCGGACCGAGCCTTCTCGATTGCCCGGAAACAAGCGGAAGGGACGTTGTCCAAGCGGATTAAGGCGCTCAGGCAGACCGTTATCGAGCTGCTTGCGCATATCGAGGTCAATATCGATTATCCGGAGCACGACGTCGCCGAAATGACCGCCCGTTATATTCGGGAGCAATGCGGCAACGCAATAGAAGAGATCGATCGTCTGCTAAAAACGGCGAATGAAGGCAAAATATTACGAGAAGGCATTATGACGGCCATCGTGGGCCGGCCGAACGTCGGCAAGTCGTCGCTTATGAACGTGCTTACGCAGGAGAATAAGGCGATCGTAACCGATATTCCCGGTACGACCCGCGATGTCATTGAGGAATATGTCTCGTTAAACGGCATACCGCTAAAGCTGATGGATACGGCGGGCATTCGGGAAACGGAGGACGTGGTCGAGCGGATCGGCGTGGAGCGTTCCCGGAACGCGCTGGAAGAAGCGGATCTTGTCCTGTTCGTGCTCAATTATAACGAGCCGCTGCATGAGGACGACCGGAAGCTGATGGAGCTGGTGGAAGGCCGACCGGTTATCGTCATCGTCAATAAAACCGACTTGCCCGGCCGCCTGGACATGAGCGAGATTGAGGAACGTTTCGGAAAAGAGACGATTGTTCGGATGTCCGTCGTCGCCGAGGAAGGAATGGACCGGCTGGAGGAAGCGATTAGCCGGATGTTCTTTGAAGGCGAACTCGATTCGGGCGATTTGACCTATGTCAGCAACGTCCGGCATATCGCGCTGCTGAAGCAGGCGAAGCAATCGCTGCTGGATGCGATCGAGGCGTCCGACGCGGGAATTCCGATCGATGTCATTCAGATCGACGTCCGGTCGGCATGGGAAGCGCTTGGCGAAATTACGGGCGATACCGCGGGCGATTCGTTGATCGACCAAATTTTCTCCCAGTTCTGCTTAGGAAAATAAAATTACGGGCAGAGCCGGCGGAAACGGCGGCATAACAAGCTTTTAGTTCAAATGATATAGAGATTGGCAACAAAAGTATCAAGAAGCGACATTATGTTATGACCCATGTTATTTTAGTTGAACAATGGAACTTCCCGGCCAAACCGAATGAAATGGATAAGGGCACCCCTTTCGGAATGGATTGGCAGGCGATCGTGGTGAATTTCAACTTAATAGATGGGCAGTAGAAGTCGTTTCATTTCAAGGAGGGAAATCGAGATGGGTTACGAAGCGGGACAATTCGACGTGATCGTCGTCGGCGCGGGGCACGCTGGAGTTGAAGCGGCGCTTGCGGCGGCACGGATGGGCTGCGAAACGCTGATTCTTACGATAAACCTGGATATGGTCGCCTTCATGCCTTGCAATCCGTCGATCGGCGGCCCGGCCAAAGGCCATGTCGTTCGGGAGATCGATGCGCTTGGCGGCGAAATGGGCCGCAATATTGACAAGACGTTTATCCAAATGAGGATGCTGAACACCGGGAAAGGGCCTGCCGTCCATGCGCTGCGGGCTCAGGCGGATAAATTCGCTTATCAGCATCAGATGAAGAAGACGCTCGAAGAGACGGAGCGGCTGACGCTTCGCCAAGGCATGGTGGAGGAGCTTGTCGTCGAAGACGGACAATGCAAAGGGGTCGTTACGAAGACGGGAGCGATCTATCGCGCGAAAGCGGTCGTCGTGACAACCGGAACGTATCTGCGCGGCAAAATCATTATGGGCGAGCTGATGTACGAAAGCGGCCCGAACAACCAGCAGCCGTCTCTGAAGCTCGCCGAAAACTTGAAGGAGCTCGGCTTGAAGCTTGTGCGGTTCAAAACCGGAACGCCGCCGCGCGTTCATAAAGATTCGATCGATTTCTCCAAGACGGAAATACAGCCGGGAGACGACCAGCCGAAGTTTTTCTCCTACGAGACGGTTTCTTCGGACAACGAGCAGCTTCCTTGCTGGTTGACCTATACGTCGGAAACGACGCATCAAATTATTAACGACAATTTGCATCGCGCGCCGATGTTCTCGGGCGCCATCGAAGGGACGGGGCCGCGCTATTGTCCTTCGATCGAGGATAAAGTCGTTCGTTTCGCGGATAAGCCGAAGCATCAAATCTTCCTGGAGCCGGAAGGCATGCATACGTCGGAATATTATGTGCAAGGGCTGTCGACCAGCATGCCGGAAGACGTACAGCTTCAAATTTTGCGGTCGATTCCGGGACTGGAAAAGGCGGAAGTGATGCGAAACGGCTACGCGATCGAATACGATGCGGTCGTGCCTACGCAGCTGTGGCCTTCGCTGGAAACGAAGGTGATCAAAAACTTGTTTACCGCCGGTCAAATCAACGGAACTTCAGGTTACGAGGAGGCGGCGGGCCAAGGCATTATGGCCGGCATTAACGCTGCCCGCAAGGTGCAAGGGAAAGAGCCGGTCATTATCGGACGGGAGCAAGGCTACATTGGCGTCATGATTGACGATCTGGTGACGAAGGGAACAAACGATCCGTATCGTTTGCTCACTTCCCGCGCGGAATACCGTCTGCTGCTTCGCCATGACAATGCCGACCTGCGCCTTACGCCGATCGGCCGCGAAATCGGCCTGATCAGCGACGACCGGTACGAGGCTTTCCTGAGGAAAAAACAATTGGTAGCGGATGAAATCGAACGGCTGCGCGTGACGAAAATTCGTCCGGACGATGCGAACGAAATGCTTGCGGCCGCCGAATCGGCTCCGATATCCAACACGGTAGACGCGCTTACGCTGCTTCGCCGTCCGGAAATCAGCTACGGCATGATCGAGAAGCTTGTTCCGTCTCCGGTTGAATTAACGGATGAAATGAAGGAACAGGTGGAAATTCAAATCAAATACGCGGGTTATATCGAGAAGCAGCTTCTCCAGGTGGAACGGCTGAACAAGATGGAGAAAAAGCGGATTCCGGACGATATTGTCTATGCGGACGTCAAAGGGCTTGCTTCGGAAGCGAAGCAGAAGCTTGATGTCGTTCGGCCTTTGACGATCGGGCAAGCGTCCCGGATCGGCGGCGTTACGCCGGCCGACATTTCGATATTGCTTGTCTATTTGGAACATTATAATCGGGTAACGGCGGCTAGAGCATAGA
The DNA here is from genome assembly GCF_042685365.1 of Paenibacillus thailandensis. Taxonomy (NCBI): domain Bacteria; kingdom Bacillati; phylum Bacillota; class Bacilli; order Caryophanales; family Paenibacillaceae; genus Paenibacillus; species Paenibacillus thailandensis. The sequence continues at coordinate 18,257 of NZ_JBHUMY010000025.1, forward strand.
TGGATAAAACATGGGATTGGTTTCAATCGCTGCTGGAGCAGAAGGGGCTGCCGGTCAGCCCCGAACAGCTCGAGCAATTCGAACGTTATTATGAGCTTCTCGTCGAATGGAACGAAAAAATGAATTTAACGGGCATTACCGAAAAGGATGCCGTTTACGAGAAGCACTTTTTCGATTCGGTATCGCTCGCATTTTACGTCGATCCGGCGAAGATCAATTCGTTGGCCGACATCGGCTCGGGAGCGGGGTTTCCAAGCGTACCGCTGAAAATTATGTTTCCGCACTTAAAGGTTACGATTGTCGATTCGTTAAACAAACGGATTACGTTCCTGAAGCATCTGTCCGAACAGTTAAAGCTGAAGGATGTTCATTGCGTGCACGGTCGTGCCGAGGATATCGCTCGTTTGCCGGAGCATCGAGACTCTTACGACGTTGTAACGGCGAGGGCCGTTGCACGATTGAACGTGTTGAATGAATTTTGTCTTCCGTTCGTCAAGCAAGGAGGCTTGTTTGCGGCGATGAAGGGTGCGAAAAGCGATGAAGAGGTTGCCGAAGCGGCTGCAAGCTTTCGGTTGCTGAAAGGGAAGGTTGTCGCTCAGCATGAGCTGAAGCTTCCGTTTGAGCAAAGCGAACGGCATATCATTCTCGTTTCGAAGCTGGACAGAACGCCCCGCGCTTATCCGCGCAAGGCGGGAACGCCTCTAAAACAGCCGATCGTATAACGTGGAGGCGGAGGAATCGGTCGATGGACTCATTGCGGGAGCGGAAGCGGAATATTCGAAGACCATAATGTTTCACGTGAAACATTATGGTCACTACATAACAATTTATAAGTTTCCGAACTCCAATTCGAATTGACGTGAAAGCGAGTTTGTTACGAAACCTATTGGTCCGCCTTCTTTGAGTGAATCAGATAGGAGTCGTGCTTACTTTTTTTGCGTGGAACGGCTTGTTGTCAAGCAGGAAATTTATGCTTGCTGGTCGAATTGATAGGAAGGCGGATTAGCCGAACAGAAAAGGAAATCCAGGCTTGAGGTTGGTCCGAATCGAGACACTGTCGCAGATTGCGGCGTGACCGGCTGGAGCGACACGGCCGAGGGGCAGAAGGAAATCTTCCTTAAGAAAGAAATGAAATTCGGCGTGCCAATCCCGTTTTATGGGGAACGGTTAGGTCGCTTAGCGGCATAATGATTAGAGATAAAAGCTGTCGTTTAACTATCAAAAAGTTATAAGGTTCGTCATTATAAATCGCCATATCGTTCTCGTAAAACCTATTCGTCTTTCACGCAAGGACAACGAATGTCATTAATCGGCCAGTATGAATGAAGTCGTAGCCGCCGTTTCGTTTGCAGGTATGCAGCTTGTTTTTGGACAAATTTGTGAGTTATTAGCAGATCATCGGAATTGCAACAACACATCTTTGAAGCGGAATGCGCAAGCAGAAGCTTCCGGATCGGGTGGTATGGAAAACGTATGAAAGAACAATTTTCACGTTTGTTTGGCCTTTCGGATTCGCGCAGCGGACAAGAAGAGGTAAAGCAAATACCGGTACATGAAATTGATTCCAGTCCTTATCAGCCACGTACGGTATTTGATGATGAGCGTATCGATGAGCTTTGCCAAACCATTAGGACGCATGGCGTCATCCAGCCGATTGTGGTGCGTATCCGCAACGGCCGATATGAGCTTATTGCCGGAGAACGGCGCTGGCGTGCCGTCACGAAGCTGGGGATGGAAACCATTCCGGCGATCGTCCGCGAATTCAACGATTCGCAGACGGCTTCGATTGCGCTGATCGAAAATTTGCAACGCGAAAATTTGACGGCCATTGAAGAAGCCATTGCCTATCAGAAGCTAATTGAATTGCATCAATTGACGCAAGAAAGCTTGGCACAGCGATTGGGAAAAAGCCAATCGACTATTGCCAATAAGCTTCGGTTATTGGGCTTATGCGATCAAGTGAAAAATGCGCTGATCGAGCGTAAAATAACCGAACGCCATGCCCGCGCGCTTCTTGGCTTAGAGACAGGGGAACAGCAGGTTAAGGTGCTGGAAGAAATCATAACCAAGGAGTTAAACGTAAAGCAAACCGAAGCGCGAATCGCTTTCTTAAAAGAGGCGGCGAAGGAAACGAAGAAGCCTAAACGGTTTTCGTTTACGAAAGACACGAGGCTTGCGATCAACACGATTCGTCAGTCGATCAATATGGTTGCGGGATCGGGCCTGCAAATCAAGACCAACGAGCAGGACTACGACGATCACTACGAGATCGTCATTCAAATTCCGAAACGTTAAGAAGGACTCATAAACGATACATAAATCCACGACCGGTAATGTTTGCGGAGCAGAATCGCTTCGGTAACCAGACAAGTTATATCGCCAATAAAAATTCCGGGTTTCCGATTAGCGAAAACTTATCGTTTCTTATATAGTAAACAAAATTTAATCGATAAATCTTCGGTCGCCGTCTTCCATTAGGGAGACGGCGATACCTTTTTTCTGCTAATATAGGAATATACCCAAATCGAAATGGTAGATCGCTATAGAGGGGCAATTCTATTCCGTTTGCGTTCGGAGAATGGCGAGCTGAAGGTGACGATCCGAAGAGGATTCCAACGGAAGCATTGTTGAGTGGGTGCTACGGATAAGGATGTTGAAGCGATAAGCAATCGGATAACGAGAAGTCCGGAATAACATGGATTGCGACTTGGTTTGATCGGAGACGATAAACCGGTAGCGATCGTGTATTAATCCGATTGAGGGACGGCTTGTTCGAGAAGTGCCGGGACTCCTATCTGAAACGGAATGGGTCCCGACAACGTCATTGGAGCATGAATGACTTGTCGCAATTAAACCGTTTCCACGGTTTTAGGCCGGCGCTTGTGACGTCTTGCGAAAGCATGGAGGGTGCGATGCAAAGGCTTCCGAGAGGTAAAGAGCAGAATAATTCGCTTATGGACACCTTGGAGGATATCAGCACCGTTCAATAAGTATGCCGGGAACTTGCATGGCTTGTCTCAAATCGATCATCTTGGGCCCAATCCGGAAGCAGCGTTGCCGATCCATAACGTCGCTTTCTTGTTTCGAGAATGAACGTATGGTCGCAATCCGTTATGATCAGAGGTTCCCGTTTCCGCGTCTACTACGGGACGGAAGAGATCGTGGAGCTTCATGACTAATGCAGCTTTGGTCGCAATCCTTGGTTCCGGGCTTCGCTTTCAGATGACCGCCAGCACCGCCGGGATGATTTTCGACCCGGCATTCTGAGGTTCGGGTATCCTTTTCGGATGCTAAGCGGAATCGCTTTGGGTTTGCTGATATGTCCGGCGTATTATGAGAAGGTAGACTTGGATGCTCGGACCGAATTCGCATCCTTTTGATGTCTGCGCGGTGTTTCAGCTTGAGCGATCGGCTTTGCGACGATGTTCACGCGTTAATCTCTGCTTTTTGTTCAGAAGATAAGGATACGTACGGAGCATAGAGATTGGGCGGCCGCCGACTGTCATTTTAGGTTTGGATTTTAGATACTTGATGGTTCTTTTGCGATAGGGGAGAGCCTTACGATTTTAAAACTCTTTAGCAGAATCACGACTTCATTTTTACGCTTCATTAAGATTGTTACATATAGAGGTGAGCGGTTTGTCAAAAATAATAGCTATTGCGAATCAGAAGGGCGGTGTCGGCAAGACGACGACGTCAGTCAATTTAGGAGCCTGTCTCGCTTCGCTCGGTAAAAAAGTTCTGCTGGTCGATATCGATCCGCAAGGAAATACGACAAGCGGCATCGGCATTAATAAAGCGGATGTTGACAATTGCATTTATGATGTACTTATCAATGAAGTGCATCCGAAGGATGCGATGCTGAATACAAATATCGATAATTTGAAAGTAATCCCCGCAACGATCCAATTGGCGGGTGCCGAAATTGAACTCGTATCGACGATCTCAAGAGAATTAAGATTGAAGAAGTCGCTTCATCTGGTAAAGGATCAATTCGATTATATTCTGATCGATTGTCCTCCGTCGCTGGGACTGCTCACCATTAATTCGTTAACGGCGGCCGACTCGGTAATCATTCCGATTCAATGCGAATATTACGCGCTTGAAGGGCTTAGCCAGCTGTTGAATACGGTTAGGCTCGTGCAAAAGCATTTGAATACATCGCTGCAGATTGAAGGCGTATTGCTGACCATGCTTGACGCGCGAACGAACCTGGGCATTCAAGTGATCGAAGAAGTGAAGAAGTATTTCCAAAGCAAGGTGTATCAGACGATTATTCCAAGAAACGTTCGGCTTAGCGAGGCGCCGTCCCATGGCGAAGCCATTATTACGTATGATCCAAAATCCAAAGGGGCGGAAGTATATCTTGAATTGGCGAAGGAAGTGATTATGTATGAGCAAGCGGCTAGGTAGAGGATTGGATGCTCTTATTCCTTCGCTGTCGGTAAGCGAAGACGATAAAGTGGTGGAAATTCCGCTTTCGCAGCTCAGGCCTAATCCTTATCAACCACGCAAACATTTCGATGACGAATCGATTAAGGAACTCGCCGAATCGATTAAGCAGCATGGCGTTATTCAGCCGATCATCGTCAGATCGGTTCTAAAAGGTTACGAGATTATTGCCGGCGAACGGCGATTTAAGGCGTCCCAGTTGATCGGAAACGCATCGATTCCGGCAGTCGTTCGGGCGTTCTCGGATCAGCAGGTCATGGAAATCGCGTTGATCGAGAACTTGCAGCGGGAAGATTTGAATGCGATCGAAGTCGCGATCGCTTATCAATCGCTGATGGAGAAGTTTAAGCTGACGCAAGAAGAGTTATCGATGAAAGTCGGGAAGTCCCGTTCCCATATTGCGAACTTTATTCGTTTATTATCTTTGCCCGATGAAATCAAAGATTATGTTTCACGTGGAACATTATCGATGGGTCACGCACGCGCTTTGGCGGGAGTGAAAAACGCGGCTACTCAGAAAGAGCTTGCAGCACTGGTGATAGCGCAAGAGTGGAGCGTTCGCGAGCTGGAGGATGCGATTCAGAAGCTGGATTCGCGACCGAAGGAAGAGAAGGCCGACAAATCGAAACTGAAAAAACGGGATCCTTATATTGAAAGTCTTGAGGATACGCTTCGCGAACGGTTCAAAACGACGGTGCGCATCAAGCCGCAGCAGAAGGATAAAGGGAAAATCGAGCTTCAATATTACAGCAAGCAGGACTTGGAACGGCTGTTGGAGCTGTTGCAGAGCTTGGGCTAACAGAGCCGTAAACACGGATTGAATGAAGGAGGCTTGTCTTTGTTGCCGCATCGGAACGTATAAAGTTTTTGAACTCGAAAAACTCGCTTTCCGATTGGCGATAAAAACTACCGCTGAAACAAGGCCGTACTGCCTCGAAGCACTTCGAAAGAAGGTTATCTCACCGGGTAATCCGAACTTTAAACCGCTGTAAAAAGAGCGCTCGGTAACGTTTCAAAAAACAGTCCAAAAACTAGCATACTTAAGTTGTAATCTTCCATTCGAGGGATTAAACTTAGGTATGCTATTGTTATTCGCAGCTTACGGCACCGCAATTCAAAACGGATACGATCGTCCGGTCAACGACGAAAGATAACGTCATCGGGAGCTCTTACATGGTGAAAGAATGGAATGCGTGCAAAGCAAATTCGCTTTCAAAACGAAAGAGCAAGTGCTGTCGCATTAAAGAATGTAGTTTTCTAAGCTGCGAGAGATAAATCTAATCGGGTAAAGAAGGGGCGGGCATAAATGATGGAACAACAGCCACCGGTTATTTATTTGGATCATGCTGCGACGTCATGGCCTAAACCGCAGCCGGTCATTGAAGCGGTACAGCACGCGCTGCTCTATGAATCGGCGAATCCGGGCAGGGGAAGCCACCGGATGGCCGTTCAGGCAAGCCGTGTCATCTTTCAAACGCGGAAGGGATTGGCGAAGCTGTTCCAAGTTAAAAATCCGAACGATATTGCTTTTGCTGCCAATACGACGGCGGCCTTAAATCTGGCGATCAAAGGATTTGTAGACAGCGGCGATCATGTAATCGCAACCGCCGTGGAGCATAATGCCGTCAGAAGACCTCTCGAATATTTGAAACGAGTTTTGAACGTCCAGGTGACATACGTGGAAGCCGATGCGGAAGGCAAAGTAAGCTTGGACCACATTCGCGAGGCGATTAGGCCGAACACGCGGCTTGCTATCGTGAATCACAGCTCGAACTTGTTAGGCACGATACAGCCGGTCGAAGAGATTGCGGCGCTCATGCGCCAGCATGGCGTGAAGCTGCTGGTCGACGCGGCGCAAAGCGCGGGGCTGCTGCCAATAGACGTGGAAGCGATGGGCATCGATATGCTGGCTTTCCCGGGGCATAAAGGGCTGCTTGGACCGCAAGGGACGGGGGGATTGTATATTCATCCGTCGATCCGTCTGGAGCCGCATATGCACGGCGGAACGGGCAGCCAGTCCGAAGCGCCGGAACAGCCGGATGTCCGCCCCGACCGCTATGAAGCAGGCACTCTGAATACGCCTGGAATAGCGGGGCTTGGCGCAGGCGTAACCTATGTGCTGGAGGAGACGGTCGCGGCCATTTACGAAAAGGAATGGACGTTGACCCAACGGATGATGGAGGGGCTGTCGGCGGTAAACGGAATCCGATTGCTTGGACCCGGACTCGGGAAACCGCGCACAGGCATCGTATCGTTCGTGCTGAAGGGCGTCGATCCTTCGGAAATGTCCTTTATATTGGATCAACATTACGGCATAGCCGTTCGGGCCGGTTTTCATTGTACGCCGTTGGCGCATGAGAGTGCCGGAACGACGGGAACCGGTGCCATCCGGGCCAGCGTCGGGTGCTTCACGACCGAAGCGGATGTCGATGCGCTTGTAACGGCAGTTCAAGAAATAAGCAAACATTACGAATAATAAGCCAATTGCATTAGAGTCTGGAGCGATTAAACAACATGGAACAATGGGTATCGGACCCTGCAGTAGGGGCAGCAGCCGTCATCGGGATCGGAATTATCGTGATGGTCACATGGGTAGCGGCATTGGGACGCAAATTGAAGAAGCTTCGCAAGCAGTATGTGGAGGTTATGGGCAGTTTCGGCACATCCAACATGGAAGAGGTCATCGCTTCGTTGAGAGGCTCTGTGATGGCCCAGCAGGCGACGATCGAACGCCAGCAGGAAGAAATCAAAGCATTGCGCGACAAGCTTCGGTTAACGAAAGGCAAAGTCGGCATCCATCGGTATAACGCTTTTTCCGAGCAAGGGAACAATTTAAGCTTTTCGATCGCGGTATTAAACGAGATGCAGGACGGTTATGTCGTGACCGGCATTTACAATCGGGACAACACCTATGTGTATGCCAAGCCGATCGAAAACGGGCAATCCGTATATCCGTTGTCGCCGGAAGAACGCAAAGCGATGGAGGATGCCAAATAAACAGCGGTTAATAACCGGTGTCGGAGGCGGCCGTTTGGCTTCGCGAGTCCGAAGATACGGCGCAGCTCTGGACAATGGCGCTGAATAGACAGGTCGAGATTAGGTCGGCCAGCTTCATGACGAGATGAAGTCTTGTATTTTGCAGGACGAAATATTCCATGAATCCTCCGACGTTAACGATGCCCGTAATATGAATATCGCCGACGGGAGGCAGATCCTTGTTAACGCCTGCACCGGGGCGGACGGGGCCGACGCCGACCTGTATGCAGCCTACGCTGGCGACTTGTCCCAAACAAGCGTCTACTCCGATGACAAACGGTTTGCGGTGCTGCCGGTTGATCGTGTTCAGCGTGTTTTCCAAATTCATGGCATGAACAGGCTCTTCCAGGGTACCATATAACGTGAAGTGAGGGCTGCGGGTTTTCATAAGCGATGTCCCGACAAGCGGTCCCAGCGAATCGCCGGTCGAACGGTCGGTACCTACGCATACGATGACAATCGGCCGATCGCCGGCCATTTCATTCAGCATCGCCGTCAGGCGGGTAATTAACAGTTGAGCGGCGCTGGATTCCGAATAGAAAACTTTCAGAGGCGTTTCTTTTAAAAAAGAGAGTTTCATAGCGACCCCTCCACTGAACGGATATGGTACTAGTATATGGATGGGATAGCCGCTTTATACATGCAAACTAGCATTCATTTATAGAAGCTTGCACCAAAATGAAGTTTTCTTTTATCTCATCAAAACTTGGCGACTATTGCACCGTGAAAACCGAAATCTTTATTGGAGCAAAAAATAGCCGTTAAACGGGGTGCCGAGCCGCGAGGGAAGTTCGATAGAAGATATTTTCATTCCCGTTTTAGAGGTTAAAAATGCGTTCCCGACTGCAAGTCGGGCCGGAGGAACAGTATGCTGATTGCTTTTGATTCGACGCAGCAGGCGCTTCGGGCGGAGATGCTTCTCGAATATGTCGAGATCGACATCGACATATGCCCGACGCCGAAAGAAATTACGGCCGGCTGCGCGTTGTCCATTCATTTCGGAGAAGAAGACCTGGAACAAGTCGTACGAGTCATACGGGACGAACAGGTCGAAATTCGAGGTATATTCAAACCTGCAGAGCAAGGTTATGAGCAAGTTGCAATCTAAAGAGGTGTACAACATGAATGAACAAACAGAGGGACAAACGGTAGGGGATGTTCAGACGATCGAAGATGGAGTAAACTGGTTTCAAAGCATGTTTCAATCGCTGACAAGTCCCGAAACATGGGCAGGCATCGGCGAAGCGGCGATTCGCATTTTGCTGATCGTCATCATCGGCATTTTCGTCAAATGGCTTGTGCATCGAACGATCGACCGGTTTATATTGCAGCGGGAGCTCGTTCAATTGCAAAGCCATGCGCGAAGGATGAACACGGTCGGCAAGCTGCTCAAGAACGTTACCAGTTATTTCGTTTATTTCATCGGCGGACTTCTCATTCTGTCGGAGTTTGGCATTCAGCTTGGGCCGCTGCTGGCCGGCGCGGGCGTTATCGGACTCGCGGTAGCGTTTGGCGCCCAAAGCCTGGTTAAGGACGTCATAACCGGATTTTTTATTATTTTGGAAGATCAATTCGCCGTAGGGGATGTCATCCAAACGGGAACGTACCGGGGAACGGTGGAAGTGATCGGACTTCGCGCCACGCGCATCCTTAGCTGGACAGGCGAGGTTCATATCATTCCGAACGGGATGATTAGCGAAGTGACGAACTTCTCGTTAAGAAATTCGCTGGCCGTTGTAGATATTGCGATTGCGAACGAGGAAGATGTCGAGCGGGCGATCGCGGTCATGCGGGAAAGCCTTGCTTCCTTTAAGGACGAAAATCTCGTCAAAGAACCGGAAGTGCTTGGCGTGCAAACGATCGGCCTTTCGGAAGTTACGATTAGAATAACGGCGGAATGCTTGCCGGCCATGAACGCAGTCGTAAGCCGCAAAATCAATGCGGAGATGAAAAAGGCGCTGGACGAGCACGGCATCGAATTCCCGTATACGCGTATGGTATCGTATCAGCGCAAGGAGAAGGGCGGTATAAAAAGTGGAGCGTAAGCAGTTTGAACTGGGGGATATTGTCCAAATGAAGAAGCCGCATCCGTGCGGTACGAATGAAATGGAGATCATCCGAATGGGCATGGATATCCGGATCAAATGCGTCGGCTGCAAGCATAGCGTACTTATTCCGCGCGTGAAGTTCGAGAAAAACATGAAGAAAGTGCTGCGTTCCAAAGCGGAGCAGGAGCAGCAAGGGGAATGACGAATTCGGGCGACAGGCTTGTCGATGGCGCTCCTTTCGAGGGCCGAAACATAAGGCTCGTCGCTCGGGAACGGCGATTATCGGGGTCCCGTCAAGGTATAGGAATGCGCTGCAAAGCTAGGATATACGCCTTGGCCGTCCCGGATCAGAACGGCCGATGGTAGGGGAGGGAATCCTCTCTTCGGCCTTTTATTGACAACCGGCTGTAAATTTCTCATGCCGATAAAGGGCGCTTTTTAAACGCGGCGAGGTTCGCTCTCGAAGGGATCCGAAATTTTTTTTGGACAATCCCCTTGCATAACTCGCCTACGTATGATATGATCTATTTTGTCTTGAAAATTATATGGAGAGGTACCCAAGAGGCCCAAGGGGGCTGACTCGAAATCAGCTAGGCGTGTCAAAGCGTGCGTGGGTTCGAATCCCACCCTCTCCGCCATACATAACCACTCAGCCGTTTGCATGAAGATGCAGGCGGCTTTTTTGTTGTATGATCCAGGATTAAAGCTAGCGCTTGCGGATTTTGGCACTATCATGGACAACCGCATAAGCAGACGAATCGAAGCGAAAACATAATGTGTAAAACAGGAAGGAGGAAGTATTATGAGCAAAAAGTTAAAAAAAGACGGGACAACCATCAATGTCATTATTTTTAAAAACAATTTTATTTACTTTAACGAGCAGCGCGCGGAAGGCGGCGGCCAAATTAACCGGAATGTAGGCGCTACGGCTACCCAAGGCGGGCAAAACGCGATATTCGGCCGGACTCAAAATAAGAAGTCTCAGTTTGCAAACGGTAATGGCAGAAGCGGTATCGCCGGTAAAAAGAATGATGAGCAGGGAGGACAAAGCTCCTTCAAGATCAACAAGAAAAAAAACGGAAAGCCTAAACCTTGGCTGCGCAAGTAAGACTGGGTGAAATCAGTATCCGTTTGCAGGGTGCTGGTTTCACCCAGCCTAACTCTTTTCACGCGAAGGCTTCATTCACAAAGGAAAGAAGCCGTTCCTGCTTGCGACCAACGTAAAGAGAGCTCTTGCGAGCTCTCCCGACGGTGATGATTGATGGTCAGAGTCTGTTTATCGCACAATAGCTGACAAAACGATCTCGGCATTCGCAATTACGAATGATGTGTGTTACAGACGCGTGTCTTTAGCACAACCCCTCGCTTCCAAGCTAGTGGATGACTTCCTCCTGTGTTTCCTTCACCAATTGGTTCAATGGAACCACACCTCTCTTGGATCACCGTCGATAAATATGATGTCCGTATATGGACCGGGTTATGCATGCATCCGATCAATTTAATTGCGAGGCGTTAACGCTTCCCGAGGCGTTTCCACTTTCGCTCGTGGTTCGTCGTCTCCGGGAACCGTTCCCCTTTGCGCAAACGTACTTTTTTCGGATGCTCGATGCCCATATGATAAGAATTAACGCCTTCTTCAATATAAGTGCCGTCGTTTGGCGCTTTGTCGCCCGGCGAGAAAATCGTCCATTCGCCCATGCGCTTCACCTCCGCTTGTAGTCGGGTGAACGAAGGGATCGCATCGCGGATCGCGCTTCGTTCGCCTTTTACGTAGTATGGTCCGGGCGATTGCCGCTCATAATCGGGGAATGCAGGGAAAGGTGGAAGCGGATCTTCAGCGCGACCGGGCTGCAGGGGGAAAATCCCAAGCCGGACAAGTCCGAATCGCTTGCCAAGGCATATGCCGATTTGATATAGTATATAAGTATGCGAGATTTAGATACTAACGACGATGTCGTTTCTGTTTGTCTCGCTCCTTGCTCCCACTTAGGGGGCCGTTAGTCCAAAAGGAGGTGAACCCTAATGCGCAAATACGAAGTGATGTACATCCTGCGTCCGGAGCTGGATCAAGAACAGGTTCAAGCAGCCGTTGACAAGTTTAATGGCATCATCGCCAATGGCGGAGAGATCACGAAGCAAGATCTGATCGGAAAACGCCGTCTTGCGTATGAGATCAACAAGATTCGTGACGGTTATTATGTTCTCGTTAACTTTACGGCAACGACCGAAGTTATCAACGAGCTTGACCGTATCATGAAGATTTCGGACGAAGTTATCCGTTCGTTGATCGTCAAAGACGTTGCTTAATTTTCCTCAGTATGGCTTGATTGGGAGGTCTAACGATGTTGAACCGCGTAATATTGATTGGCAGATTGACGAGGGACCCTGAGATGCGGTACACTCCGGCCGGCGTTGCGGTAACGCAATTTACGCTGGCGGTTGACCGGCCATTTACAAGCGGCGGCGGAGAACGCGAAGCGGATTTCATACCGATCGTCACATGGCGGCAGTTGGCTGAGACCTGTGCCAACTACTTGCGCAAAGGGCGTTTGACGGCGGTAGAGGGGCGCATTCAAGTGCGCAACTACGAGAATAACGAAGGCAAGCGCGTGTATGTAACCGAAGTGATTGCCGATAACGTACGATTCTTGGAATCCAACCGCGACAACGCGCGCGAGGACAATGGCGGCGGCGCTCCATATGGAGGCGGCGGCAGCGGCAGCGGTTCTTTCGGAGGCGGCGGCTCTTCCTACGGAGCTGGCGGCCAAGGAAGCCGATACGGGAATTCAACACGTAACGACAACCGTGATCCGTTCTCGGATGATGGACGACCGATCGATATTTCCGAAGATGATTTGCCATTTTAAATGAAAGGATGGGACAAGAATGAGCTTTAAAGCGAGAGAAGAAGGCGGCGAACGTCCAGAACGCAAGTTCAGCCGTAAAGGCGGCCGCAACAAGCGTCGCAAAGTTTGCTACTTCACGGTGAACAAAATCACGCACATTGACTATAAAGATACGGATCTGCTCAAAAAGTTCATCAGCGAGCGCGGTAAAATCCTGCCTCGCCGTGTAACTGGCACGAGCGCGAAGTATCAACGCGCTCTGACGATCGCGATCAAACGCGCTCGTCAAGTGGCTCTGCTGCCTTACACGACGGAATAATCGTTAGGCGCAAAGCGGAAAAAAGCATCCTTGCTTCCTTTATCGGGAGGCGGGATGCTTTTTTTTATTTGAACGGATGCAGGACTATGCATCAGGTTTTTGCTCCGCAGTTTCGCTCCAGGCTATAACCAAGCTGAATTTCTCCGCCGGTAACGGCTCCACAATATTTCCGTTGTTCTCCGGACAGACAACCCTTTATATCCCGGTTTGCCGGTTCCCCAGTAAACTTCCGTTCGTTCATCTGCCGTCATGGCCGTACCCATTTCAGATATCCGCAGACGCCGCGGGCAATCAGCCGTACATATCCCGATATTCTTTCGGGGACAGCCCTTCGGACCGTTTGAACAATTGGATAAAATAGCTCGCTTGAGCGAAGCCGACCATGCCGCCGATCGCTTTGACCGGCAGCTTCGTCGTCACGAGCAGGCGTTTCGCCCCCGCGATGCGGCATAACGTCAAATATTGATTGGGCGTCTTCCCGATAACCGATTGGAACAACCGGAGAAAATGGTAGGAGCTGTAGCCCGATAAAGCGGCCATTCTTTCGAGCGACCACGGCTCGCCGCAACGGCTCCGGATTTGGTCGGCGATTGCGCGGATATCGCTTTGCTTGCTGAGCGGCAAGGAGCCTTCCAGAGGCTTGGAGTTGACGGACAGCTCGGCAAGCGCTTCGTAAACGAGAGCGGACAGCCGGGGTTCGTGACGCGTCTCGAACCGTTCGCATAGCGTAAGCATCGTATCCGACAGTTCGACGAGCCGCTCCCGTCCGCCGAACGAAAAGAAATAGCCTGCGGAGCTGTCGGCCGCTTGCGTCAGCGGCAAGGAAGCCGCGGCGTAGAAATGAATCCAGCGCACATCCCAAGGCCGGTTCGCATAAGTGCCGTAATGCTGCTTAGCGCCGGGCGGATACAGGAAGCCGTCTCCTTCGCCGAGCGCGATCCGGTTCCCGCCGTGAATGACGTAACCGCTGCCGGCCATCACCAGATGAAGATTATAGTACGGGATGCCGTGGTCGCGGCGTTCGCGGTGCCGGGGAAAATCCGCGTACCGGCCGAGGGATTCCGGGTAATACAAATAACCGTTCATCGTCGGCGCCGGCAAAACGTAATGCGTAAGAATTATAATCGCCTCGCTTTCATCGGACGGGTATAGCCGGCGAACGCCTCCGCCGCGCCGCAAGATCAGGATAGAAATCGCAATAATGCGTTATATACGCCGGTTTCGACACCTTTTACAATAACAATAACGGAACGAAATCGCAAAAAAATCATACTTAAAGGACGTAACGGAGGGATTCGAAGATGGAAATGCGCGAATTAAAAGGGCTCGATACGTTTCGGCTCGGAGCCTGTTATTACCCGGAGCATTGGCCGGAATCGATGTGGGAAGACGACTTCCAAAGAATGCGCGAGCTTGGGCTGTCCGTGATCCGGGTGGCGGAATTTGCTTGGTCGGTGTTCGAGCCGGAAGAAGGCGTCTTCCGTTTCGAACTGTTCGACAAAGCGATTGATCTGGCGCATAAGCACGGACTGAAGGTCATCATCGGGACGCCGACCGCAACGGCGCCGGTCTGGCTGACGCATAAGTATCCGGAGACGCTGGCGGTAACCTACGACGGCGTTACGCTGCAGCCGGGCATGCGGCAGCATACGAACTACAGCAGCCCGGTTTACCGGGAATTCAGCGCCCGTATTACCCGCCGCATGGCGGAGCATTACAAGGACCATCCGGCGGTTATCGGCTGGCAGCTCGACAACGAATTCCATTGCGAGAAAAGCGAGTCTTACGCCGAAGCCGATCATCTCGCATTCCGAAATTGGTTGAAGAACAAATACGACGGCTCGCTGGACGCTTTGAACGACGCTTGGGGGACGAGATTTTGGAATCAAACCTACACCGATTGGGAGCAGGTATTCCTGCCGCGTCCGACGCCGGCCCCCCGGCAATGCAATCCGCACCAGGTGCTCGATCAGAAGCGTTTTCTGTCCGACAATACGATTTCGTTCGCGAGAATCCAGGCCGATATCATTCGGGAAGTAGCGCCGCATCACTGGATTACGACGAACGGCATCTTCGGCAGGCTGGACAATCATCGGATGACGGAAGAACTGCTTGATTTCTTCAGCTACGACTCCTATCCGCAGTTCTCAACCATTTTCCATGACGAGCAGGAAGAGAAGCCGCTGCTGGACCGGAAGTGGGTGATGGGGCTTGCGACGACCCGTTCGGTATCGCCGAACTTCTGCATTATGGAGCAGCAGTCCGGGCCGGGCGGCTGGGTGAACCGGATGGATATGCCTTCTCCGAAGCCCGGGCAGATGCGGCTATGGACGTATCAATCGATCGCGCACGGGGCGGATATGGTGCTGTTCTTCCGCTGGCGTACGGCGACGGTAGGCACGGAACTCTATTGGCATGGCCTGAACGATTACCATAACCGCCCGAACCGCAGAATTGCGGAAGCGGGACGCATCGGCAAGGAGCTGCAGGAGATCGGCAACCGGATTATTGGATCGCGTTACCAAGCGGAGGTCGCCATCTTGCGCGACTACGAGAACGAATGGGACGGGGAATACGATATGTGGCACGGCCCGTTCACGTATAAGAGCCAGCTCGAATGGACGAAGGCGCTGCAATACCGCCATATTCCGAACGACCATCTCTTCCTGCGGAGAACGACGACGCTTCAAGATTTGCAGCGCTATAAAGCGCTGATCTACCCGCATCCGGCGATCATGCGGGACGAGACGGCGGCGCTGCTTGCCGCTTATGCCGAGCAGGGAGGGATCTTAATCTTCGGCTGCAGAACGGGCTACAAGAACGAGCACGGCCATGCTTACATGAAGCCGTTCCCCGGTGCGGCGGCCGAGCTGTGCGGCATTACCGTCGAGGAATTCACCCGGATCAAAGGGACAAGGAAGCCGGTGCGGGCGAAATGGAACGATAACGCTTCCGGCTTCATGGCGGGCGAATTTAACGAAGTGCTGGCCGTGGAACGGGACGACGTCGATACGATGGCGGTATACGACGAAGAATATTACGCCGGCAAACCGGCGGTGACCAGACGCCGCGTCGGAGCGGGGCAGGTGTGGTATTTCGGGGCGGTGTTCAGCGAGCGCGCCGCAGATCATCTGTTGGGGCTGATCGGCATGCAAAGTCCCGCCGCCGAATGGGCGTCCGCCCTCCCCGAGCAGGTGGAGCTGGCGATCCGCCGCGACGAGCAAGGGAGAGAGATTCGCTTCCTGCTTAATTATAACGAGGATCCGGCTGCCATTACGTTATCGAAGCCCCAGCGCGATTTGCTGACGGGAGAGACGCTGAGCGGGGAGATCAAGCTGGAAGGCTTCGGCGTCTTCGTTCTTTGCGAAGAATCGGAATCGCGCTAATGGGCAGCAGTTGTTTTGCCATAATATCCAATATTTGACTACCCCCGATCGGAACACTAAAATGGAGTTTATATGGATTCGTTGAGGGGGATGAACGGTTGAACGGTTTCTGGCAAGCAGTCAAAAAGGGTAACGTATCTTCAGGGATGGCAGCCCTGGGAAACGTGCTGATTGCGATATTGAAAGGCGTAGCCGCAGCATTCAGCGGAAGCGGCCCAATGTTCGCTTCCGCGATGCATTCCGTGGCGGACGCGGTCAATCAAGGTTTTGTCTTTACGGGCAGCGTGCTCGCGGAGCGCCAGCCGACGAAACGGTTTCCGTCCGGCTTCGGCCGCGTCGTCAATATTTTTTGCATGGTGGCCGTCATCGTCGTCACGATCATGGCTTACGAAACGATTCGGGAAGGCTATCATCTTCTTCGGCATCCGGTGCATGCGACGAACTTTTGGCTCAATTTCATCGTGCTTGCCATTGCGATCATCGTGGACGGCGCCATTTTGTACAAGGCGATGAAAGAGATCGTGAAGGAAACGAAGGCGGAAGCGAAAGGGCCGGCGGTATGGGGAGTCGCGCTCCGGAACGTAGGGCGCGCCGCGCCGCCGACGCGGCTTGTATTCTACGAAGACGTTGTCGCCACCAGCGGCGCCGTTCTTGCGCTGATCGCCGTCATTATCGGAGAATTTACGGCTTTTGCCGCCTTCGACGGCATTTCGACGATGCTGATCGGCTTTCTGATGGTGGGCGTGGCTTTCAAAGTCGGTTACGACAACATGGTGGGCTTAATCGGCGTGGCGGCGCCGAAAGAGGTGGAAACGGCCATCGCCGACCTGATTTTGGCCGATCCGGATGTCCGCGACATTAACAAGATGAGGATCGTTCAGGAAGGGCGGGCTTATCACGTCGATGCGTACTTGGAGCTGCGGAAAGGATTAATGCTCGCCGATGCCGACGACATCAAGTTCCGGGTCAGGGATAAGCTGCTGGCTAACCCGGATGTGACGGACGTGACGCTTGGCATCATCGAAGACGACGAAGTCCGCACGTGGAAAAGCGAGGAGCCGCAGCAAGAAATAGAGCAAGAGAAGAAGTAATCGTTACCCGGCAAGCAGAGAAGCTGTCCGTAATGCGGCAGGCTCCTCTGCTTGTTTTGGCTTGCCGCCGCCTCATGGAACGGAAGCGGGCAAAGCCGTCGTACGGTGCGGCTGTATGCGGCCGAATGGAACTTCGGCGGAACAGAGCCGTATAACTACGGGTACAAGCCGCTATTGACGGGCCCGGGCACGCGATAAACATGCGACGGTAACGTTAGACGGCGCCGCATTCGCAAAACCGGCCCCCGGGCGCGGGAGCCGGCCGGCATACGAAAGCTCAAGCTCATCACAAGAAAGGAACGGCGCGCCATGAACAACATTCGTGCAGGAGCAGAGCGCTTCAAATTGTTTTTCTTAAACAACAAATTCGTCATCTTTTTGCTTGTGCTGCTGCTGATCGGAATTAACATTTTTGTTTTTACGAAAGTCCAGTTCATTTTTACGCCGCTCATCGTGCTGCTCAAGACGGTACTGCTGCCGGTGCTGCTAAGCGGGGTCGGTTATTACTTGCTTAACCCGGTCGTCGATTATATGGAGCGGAAGGGGATCAAGCGGGGCTATTCCATTCTGGCGCTGTACCTGCTTATATTGGCCGTACTTGTACTGCTTATCGTCGCCGTCGTACCTTTTATCGGCGATCAGGTGACGGAGCTCATCAATAATATACCGGTCTATACGGTGCAATTGGAGGAGCTTGTCGAGTCGCTGCTGGGCAGCCAAATGCTCGGCCAATTGCTGGCGCAATTCGACCTGAACCTGGCCGGACTGACGAGCGATTTCAGCAGGCAGGTAACCGACATCCTTCAGAACTCGTGGTCGACGATCAGAGGCTTTGTCGGCGCCGTGACGGAAATCGTGCTGTCGATCGTAACGGTTCCGCTTATTTTGTTTTATTTGCTGAAGGACGGCAAGCGGCTTCCCGGCTATATGATCGGTTTTCTGCCGACGAAGCTGAGAGGCCGGTCGGGGCGGGTGCTGAAAGATATGAACCACCAAATCAGCACTTATATCCGCGGGCAAATTATCGTCAGCTTCTGCATTGGAGTTCTGCTCTACATCGGCTATGTCATTATCGGGCTGAAATACTCGCTTGTGCTGGCGGTCATCGCGGCATTTACGGCGGTTATTCCCTATTTGGGACCGGCGATCGCGATCACGCCCGCCCTTATCGTGGCCGTCGTCACGTCGCCCGTCATGCTGCTGAAGATGATCGTCATCTGGACGATCGTGCAGCTGATCGAAGGGAAGTTTATTTCGCCGCAAATTATGGGCAAAAGCCTTCAAGTCCATCCCATTACGATATTGTTCGTCATTTTGACGTCGGGGCATCTGTTCGGTATTGTGGGCGTTATTTTGGCCGTGCCGGGCTATGCGGTGCTCAAGGTTATCGTCACATCCCTGTTCGAATGGTTTAAGGCGCGTTCCCGGCTTTATGAGCCGGAGGCTCCCGAGGCTCCCGACGCGGAGGAGGTTCCGTCCGGCAAGTAACCGCATGCCAGCGGAAAGGGCTTCGCCGATCTATTCCGAAGGGCCGTGGCGCGGGCAATGCGACAATAGACCGGGTTCTTCCGCAAGCGGCGGCAGGACACGGTCTATTGCACAAAAATATCGGTCAATTGAATTTGTCGACTTGCTGTTCGGACCATTCGCCGATAATCGGAAGCTTGTACGCCTTGCCTTGAAGCGCCAGCGCCATAAGCGCAATCCACAGTACGACCGTCACCGGCCACAAAATAAAGCTGACGATAGCGCCGATCAGCGGAATCCAGCCGAACAAAAAATGAACGCCCATCAAAATAAACGATGCCGCAATCGATTGAAGCGCATGAAATTTGACGAACCGGCTTTGCTTCTCGGCGATAAGGAAGACGATTCCGGTTACGAACCAGAACAGATAACAGAGCAGGCCCGCCGTTTTCGGATCGATCCCCGTCGAGGAAGGATCCGGCCTGAAGGAATAGGGTGCCAAGTCCATTACCTCCTTTCTTTATTGTTCGTTCATGCCGCGGCCGCATCGCGAAAGAACGCCTGGCTTATATTTCACCGTGAAACGCAAGCTTCGCCGCCAGAGGACGGCGCAAGCCGTTTACGCTTGAGTTGTCACTTTCATGAGTATTCCGATAAGCAGCTCCTTATTCCGCCCCGTAATAAAGTGTTAGGCCGCGCAAAAAATTGGCACCCCACGGAACCGTACAATCGTTTACAATGACAAAGGAGGTTTATGCACGATAAGCGCTCCCGAAATGAATGCGTTCAATCCATGAAACGGAGGCTTGACTATGATGAATATCGCTTTCTTTCTGCTTCCTAAGCAAGAGGTCGTTACGCTTTCTTCCGACGCGACGCTCCGGCAGACGCTGGAGAAGATGGAGCATCACCGGTATACCGCCGTTCCGATTATCCATCCCGACGGCTCTTACGCGGGCGTCGTGACCGAAGGAGATTTGTTATGGTATATGAAGGGGACAGGGCTTAGCTTCGAGCAGACGAACAAGGTGAAGCTGTCGGAAGTTCCGCTGCGGCTCCACAGCCGCTCCGTCAGCATCAATTCGAATATGGAAGATCTGATTTCTTTGGCCAAGTCGCAAAACTTCGTACCGGTCGTCGACGACATGAACCGGTTTATCGGCATTGTAAGAAGAAGCGAAATCATCGACTATTGCGAGAAGCTTATATTGGAGGAATCCTCGAACGACATGCCGTCGGGCCGCTGACGCCGGCCGGGTCGGGTTTAATCGCGCCTCAGGGCGGGGTGCGAAGGAAGGAATCGGGCTTGTAATGATATCGATTGCTTTTATGCTATAATGTTTTGTAAATATGCGGCTCGTTCGCAGCCATGTAAAACATACAAGAGGTGAACAGTTTGAAGCCCGGTATAAAATCAGTGCTTTGGAGCGCGGCTGCATTATTGCTGATGCTTTCCTTGCTTCTGCCCGGAATAAATTTATTGACGATTCTGCTTATGATTGTGCCGTTCGCGGTGCTCTACGCCTCGCTTTCCGCGAAAGCGTTCGCGCTGCACGTCATACCCGTGCTTGCCGTCGCGCTTGTGCTGCTCGGCACGCCGGCGCTTATGCTAGCCATCTTTTTCTTAATACCGGCTATTGTTATGGGGCATTTGTACCGCAAGCGGGCGCCGGCTTCGAAGGTTCTCGTGACGGGAACCGTTGCGGTTCTGGCCGTCAGCATACTGATGCTGGTTGGATTCCAGGTTGTGTTCGGCGTCTCCTTGATCGGCGAGATGGGCGAGATGATCCGGACGACCGTCGCGGATCTCCACGCGCAGAGGCTTCTGCCGGAACAATGGGACGACGAGCTGACCGATTATTTCGTCCAGATGACCATCAATTCGATCCCGCTTACGCTTATGATCGGCTCGTTCGTATATGCCGTCGTTACGCATTATTTGACGCGCCGTGCCCTTATCCGAAGCGGGTTCGACATTCCGGGGGCGGCTCCCGCAAGAGAGTGGAAGCTGCCTCGGATTATGGTCGTGTACTATTTGATCGCTTACGTGCTTCAACTGTTCGTTTCGGGCGACAGCACGAACTTCATCGCCGTTGCGCTGCTCAATCTGGTGCCGCTCCTGCGGTTCGCGTTCTCCGTCCAAGCGATCGGGTTCATGTTCTTCCTGGCCCATCAGCGCGGCTGGAACCGGGCTGTACCGGTCATTCTTTCCATCATCGTGCTGTTGTTCCCGCCGCTTAGTCTGCTGGGCGTGCTCGATGCCGCGTTTCCAATCCGGAAGTCCATTACGAAACGATAACACGGGAGCGAATAGGAAATGCCGAAGTATTTGCTAAAGCGTTGGCATGGGATGCAGCGTTGGTGGGGGCTTGCATTGATCGCGGCTCTAACGGCCGCTCTGGCGGTGTATGAATGGCGGCTCGCTCTGGTCGGATTGCTGCTCGCCGTCGTTTTTGCGGTGTATACGGTCATTGCCGAGCGGACGTACCGCAAGGAGTTTAAAGCTTACTTGGGGACGCTCAATTACCGGATCAAAAAATCGGGAGAAAGCGTCATCGGCGAGCTCCCGTTCGGCATTGTGCTGTATAACGAGGAGAAGCAGGTCGAGTGGCACAATCCGTATGTGGCGCAAATAACGGGCCGCGAATCCGCCGTCGGAATGCAGCTTGCGGAGCTGTTCCCGTCGCTGCAGCAGGCGAAAGACCGAGAGAACGGCTTCGAAGCGGCTATTGACGGCCGCATGTATCAATTTCAGTTCCGGCCGAAGGAACGGATTCTGTTTATAACCGACATCACCGAGCTGTGGCAGCTTCGCACGACGCAAGAGGAAGAGAAGCCGGCGATGGGCATCGTCATGATCGACAGCCTGGACGAAGTGACCCAAGGCATGGACGACAATCACCGGGCTGCGCTTCTGTCCAAGGTTACGACGGAGATTACCGAATGGTCGCAGCAGCATCGCATTCATCTGAAGCGGCTCAATTCGGACCGCTTCTTCCTCATTACGAACCAGAAGACGCTCCGGGAGCTGGAGCAGACCCGGTTCACGCTGCTCGACGAGGTGCGGGAGATGACAAGCGATCTGAAAATCCCGATCACCCTCAGCATCGGCTTCGCCTGCGGCGCCGAAAGCTTCGTCGAGCTTGGCGCGTGGGCGCAAACGAGCCTCGATGTGGCGCTAGGCCGAGGCGGAGATCAGGCGGTCGTTAAAGTCGGCAGCCGGCAGACGTTCTACGGCGGCAAGTCGGGCGCGGTGGAGAAGCGCACCCGCGTGCGCGCCCGCGTCATCGCCCATGCGCTGCGCGATATGATCCGCGAGAGCGGCAACGTCGTCATAATGGGGCACAAGGTGCCGGATATGGACGCGTTGGGGGCGGCGATCGGGGTCATGAAGGCGGTGCAGTCGCTTGGCAAGGAAGCGTGGATCGTGCTCGAGGGCGACAACCCGTCCATCGAGAAGCTGCTTGATCTGTTCCGCGAAGACGAGAAGTTCATGAAACGGTTCGTGTCGCCGGAGCAGGCGCTCCAGCTGGTCAATCCGTCCACGCTTGCGGTCGTCGTCGACACGCACCGGGCGTCGATGGTGAAGGAGCCGAAGCTCCTTACGCTGACAGACCGCATCGTCGTTGTCGACCACCATCGCCGCAGCGAGGATTTCATCAGCAATCCGGTTCTGGTCTATATGGAGCCGTACGCTTCTTCGGCTTGCGAGCTCGTAACCGAGCTGTTGCAATACATTCACGACCGCATTGTGCTGGACGTCAGGGAAGCGACCGCGTTGCTGGCCGGCATTACCGTCGATACGAAGAGCTTCTCGCTCCGGACGGGAGCAAGAACGTTCGAAGCGGCTTCCTTCCTGAGAAGAAGCGGCGCGGACTCAACGCTCGTGCAGCGGATGATGAAGGAAGATCTCGACGAGTACGTACGCAAGGCCGAAATGATCAAAAATGCGGAAGTGGTCTACAACCATATTTCGATCGCGGTGACGGAGCCGGGCGTCAAATACCCGCAGCTCATGATCGCGCAGGCGGCCGATACGCTGCTGAACATGACCGATATACTCGCCTCGTTCGTCATAGCCGAGCGGCCTGACGGCTTGATCGGCGTAAGCGCGCGCTCGCTTGGCGACATCAACGTGCAAGTGGTCATGGAGCGGCTCGGCGGAGGCGGGCATTTGACGAACGCTGCGTGCCAGTATGAGGGCACCGTCCACGAAGTGGCGGAGAAGCTGAAGCAAGTGCTTGCGCAAATTGAAAAGGAAGAGGGGTTATTTGAATGAAAGTGATCTTTTTGCAGGATGTTAAAGGACAGGGGAAAAAAGGCGAAGTCAAAGATTTGTCCGAAGGTTACGTTCGCAATTTCCTGCTTCCGAAAGGGCTTGTCAAGGAAGCTTCGCAAGGCAATATGAAGACGCTGGAACAGCAAGCTTTGTCGGAGAAGAAGCGGAAACAGAAGGAGAAGGAAGACGCCGAGGCGCTGGGGAAACGCCTCGAGGAGCTGACCGTCGTCATCAAGGCGAAAGCGGGCGAAGGCGGCCGTCTGTTCGGCGCGATTACGAGCAAGCAGATCGCCGAAGCGCTTGCGGCGCAAGAAGGGATCAAGATCGATAAGCGGAAGATCGAGCTGGAAGAGCCGATCCGCGCGCTGGGCGTGACGCAGGTTGAAGTTAAGCTTCATCCGGAAGTGAAAGCGAAACTGAGCGTGCAGGCGAAGGAAGAATGAGCACCGAACTGAACGCCCTTGCCTTTGACCGCGTGCCGCCGCAAAATTTGGAGGCGGAGCAAGCGGTCATCGGTGCGGTACTGCTGCAGGCCGAAGCGCTCATTACGGCGATGGAGCGGGTGCGAAGCGAAGATTTTTACAGCACGGCGCATCAGCGCATCTATGAAGCGATGATCGAGCTCGCGGAAGCGAACCAGCCGATCGATCTCGTTACGCTGACGGCGCATCTGCAGGACCGGCAGCTGCTGGACGAGGTCGGCGGCGTCAGCTATTTAACGAAGCTGGCCTCGTCCGTTCCTACGGCGGCCAATGTCGATTATTACGCGCAAATCGTCGAAGAGAAGTCGATGATGAGACGCCTCATTCGGGCGGCGACCAACATTGTGACCGACGGCTACGCCGGATCGGAGGAAGTCAGCGTTCTGCTTAGCGAAGCCGAGCAGCGGATTATGGAAATTGCCAACCGCCGCTCGAGCAGCGGATTCATCTCCATCCGCGATGTGCTGATGGAAGTGTTCGAGAAGGTCGAGCATCTGTATTCCAACCGCGGCGGCACAACCGGCATTCCGTCGGGCTTTACCGATCTCGACCGGATGACGTCGGGGTTCCAGAGAAGCGACCTTATCATTGTGGCGGCCCGTCCTTCCGTCGGCAAAACGGCGTTCGCGCTGAACATCGCTCAGAACGTAGGCGTCCGGGCGCGCGAGACGGTCGCGATATTCAGCCTCGAGATGAGCGCGGCGCAGCTTGTGCAGCGGATGATATGCGCGGAGTCGAACGTGGATGCCGGCCGGATGAGAACCGGTCAGCTCGAAGGCGACGACTGGGAGAAGCTGACGATGGCGATCGGTGCGTTGTCCGAGGCGCAGATCTATATCGACGATACGCCGGGCATCACCGTCGCCGACATCCGGGCCAAGTGCCGGCGGCTGAAGAAAGAACGCGGACTCGGCATGATTCTGATCGATTACCTTCAGCTCATTCAAGGCCGAGGCAAACCCGGGGAGAACCGCCAGCAGGAAGTATCCGAAATTTCCCGTACGCTGAAGCAAATCGCGCGCGAGCTGGAAGTGCCGGTTATCGCGCTGTCGCAGCTGAGCCGCGGCGTCGAGCAGCGTCAGGACAAGCGTCCGATGATGTCCGACCTGCGGGAATCCGGCTCGATCGAGCAGGACGCCGATATCGTATCTTTCCTGTACCGGGACGATTATTACAATCAGGATTCGGAGAAAAAGAATATTATCGAAATCATTATCGCCAAGCAGCGTAACGGTCCGGTCGGAACGGTCGAGCTGGTGTTCTTGAAAAACTACAACAAATTCGTAAGCTTGGATCGGACGCATGTCGATCCGTCGCAGGCCTCATAATTTAAAACGTGAAAATATCCGAACAATTGCATGGGCGGCCGTGCAATTGTTCGTTTTTTCGTTTGACTTCTAATAGAGCGGCTGGTACACTATAATTGCTGTCTTCTGCTATTCCTTTGCTGCGTTATCGCGGCAGTCAAGCGTAAACGGCTGTCGCCGGCTGATGCGGCAAAGCTTCCGTTTCGCGGTGAAGTAAAGGTTCCAGCGAACGGTTGCCGAAGAACAGTAATTTTCGGTGTGCGCCAATACACCGGATGGGGGTATGTTTATAATGTCAACGGTAGTTGTTGTCGGTACGCAATGGGGAGACGAAGGAAAAGGCAAAATCACCGATTACTTGGCGGAAGGAGCCGACGTCGTCGCTCGTTACCAAGGCGGAAACAATGCCGGACACACCATTCTGATCGATAATAAGAAATACAAGCTGACCATGATTCCTTCCGGGATTTTCAATAATAATAAAACTTGCGTAATCGGAAACGGGATGGTTATCAATCCGAAAGCGCTTATCGAGGAAATCAAATACATTCACGAAAACGGCTTCTCGACGGACAACCTGCGCATCAGCGACCGCGCCCATGTCATCATGCCGTATCATCTTGTCCTGGACGGACTGGAGGAAGAGCGGAAAGGCGAGAACAAGATCGGCACGACGCGCAAAGGGATCGGTCCTTGCTACATGGATAAAGCGGCACGGAGCGGCATTCGCATTGCCGATCTGATGGACGCCGAAGAGTTCGCCGAGAAAGCGCGCCGCCTCGTGGCGGACAAGAACGAAATGATCGCCCAAGTATACGGCGGCGAGCCGCTGGACGCCGAACAAATCGTGCAGGAATACTTGGAATATGCGGAATTCCTCCGCAAATACGTGACCGATACGTCCGTCGTGCTGAACGACGCGATCGACGAAGGGAAGAAAGTATTGTTCGAGGGCGCGCAAGGCGTCATGCTGGACATCGACCAAGGTACGTACCCGTTCGTCACGTCTTCGAACCCTTCGGCCGGCGGCGTGTGCATCGGCTCCGGCGTAGGCCCGTCCAAAATCAAGCAGGTTATCGGCGTAGCGAAGGCTTATACGACCCGCGTCGGCGACGGTCCGTTCCCAACCGAGCAAATCAATGAGATCGGCGATTTGATCCGCGACAAAGGCCACGAGTACGGTACCGTAACCGGCCGTCCGCGCCGCGTCGGCTGGTTCGACACCGTCGTGGTTCGGCATGCCCGCCGCGTCAGCGGCATTACCGGGCTGTCGCTCAATTCGCTGGACGTCTTGTCCGGTCTTGAGACGGTCAAAATTTGCACCGCGTACAAGTACCGCGGAGAAGTGATCGAGCATTATCCGGCCAGCCTGAAGATGCTGGCGGAATGCGAAGCGGTGTATGAGGAGCTGCCGGGCTGGTCCGAGGATATTTCCGGCGCGAAGACGCTGGACGATCTGCCGGCGAATACGCGCCGCTACGTGGAGCGCGTATCCGAGCTGACGGGTATCCCGATCGCGATCTTCTCCGTCGGCCGCAACCGCGAGCAGACGAACCAGGTTCGCCCGATTTACGAATAAGCGAATAAACGAATAGCGAAGGCACTATTTAAGCGCCCGCAGCGGATTGAACCTTACGATCCGTTTGCGGGCGCTTCTTGCGTCTGCTTTCCGTTCGCCGCCCGGCGGAATTTGGCGATGAGGAGCAGCAGGGCGGGGAAGAGGATGAAATTGACCATATAGTAAATCGGTTGATGGGTCGTAGATATGTCCGCGAGCTCCGCATAATTCGGGGTGGACCAATACGTAAACAAGACGATCAGAGCCGATACGGGCAGAACCAAAGGCTTAAAGGAAGGCGCTCCGAACCATTGGGCGAAGCCGACGGAAATGATGTATTGGTTCACGATCGTGCGAACGAACACGTCAAGCACCCAGAAGAACATCATCAAAGACTCGATATGCTCGAAAAATTCCAAAGCGACCACGTAGCGGCTAATGACGAGCATCGGGAAATTGAACTGCCCCGTCGCTTTTCCGAACATCATAATCGTAATCAGCATCATCCCCGTTACGGCGGAAGCCGTCCAAAGGACGGAGACATAACTCCACTTTCCGGGCTTCTCCTTATCGGCCACAAAAGGCAGCAGAAAGGTAAGCATCATGTACAGCGGATACCAGTTCTGAAGCTGCAGCGCGCCTTGAAGCATGGCCGTCCATCCGTTCTCGAGCAGCGGAAGCAGGCGGTCCGGCTTCAGCAGCGGAAAGACCGGCAGCAAATGAAGAAGATAGATGCCGACGATGACGGGGGTAAACAGCACGGCGCAGCGCCCGATCGTTTCGATGCCGGAGCGGGCCATGCACGCTCCTACGATCGAGATGCTGAGAATCAGAACGATCGACGGCGTTTGGCTCAGAAAAGAGATGGACATAAATTCGCCGAATTGGCGCAGCGCGCTTCCGGACATTTGCAGGCAAGCCAAAAGATAATAGAGGCCGAACAGCTTGCCGACCGTCCGTCCCAACAGGTCTACGCTGTATTCGACGATCGATTTGCCCGGAAATAACCGATGGAGCTCGACCATAATGTAGGCGATTGCAAGCGCGACGAGCGACGCTGCGATCGAGGAGATCCACATGGCGTTGCCGGCCCACTTATAGGTCAAGATGGGCGCGGCCAGAACGGCTGTGGCAATGACGCACAGGAACAGTGCGCAAGCCATTTGAGTCGCTGTAATTTTGCCCCGATCCTGCATATCGGCACTCCCTCCTCATTGGTCATTCTTCGGCAGCAGCATTTCGGACAGCGGGTTAAAGAGGAATCGATTGAATTGCGAGGGCCCCGGCAAGCTTGGATACAGAAGCAAAGCGACGGCGAGAAGCAGCGCTCCCGCATAAAGAATGGAATAGGCCGTCTTTTGCTTGGGATCCTTTAATTCGCGATAGTCGACCCAAAGCATCAAGGCCGCCGCGCCGGCAACCCCCAAGATGGTCCATACAGGCGAGTAACGCATGCCTAAACGCTCCTTTCTAGGCGGTAGGGTTCGGTTTCCGGGATTTCGAGCCGGCGGCTTTGCGGACATGGGCGGCGGCCCAGATCAGAAGCGGCAGCAGCATTCCGGCCAGAACCGTAATCGTCGGGTCGGCCAGGTTAAGCTTCGAAGCAAACTGCACGTTCTTAATCCCCCAGAAGCCGAACAGAATATGAAGCAGCGCCGCCGGAAAAATGAGCGGTTTCTCGCTGGGCAGCTGAAACAGCTGGGCGAGTCCGACCGCTAAGGCGTACAGCGTAAACGCAAATCGAACAAAGATACAAACGACCCATACCATCATAACGATCGATTCGAGATGCTCGAAAAATTCAAAAAAACTGACGTTCCGGGAAATCGTCATGAACGGATAGTTGTACATGGCGGTTGCCTGACCCATGGCGAGAAGCACGACCCAATTCAAGGCCGACATCGTGACGGCGAAAGCGACCGGCGTCAGCATCGTCCATAGAAACGGCTTGCTGTCTTTAGCCACGAACGGAAGGTAGAAGGTCGAGAATACAAAAACCGCGTTCCACACTTGCATGACGTAGGCGCCGAGCAGCCAGCCTCCCGGGTTGTGCGGCCAGGAAATCGGGTAGTGGTTAGGCGCGGAGAAAGTCGGAACGAATATAAGCGCCAATAAGCCGAACAAGACGGGAATAAAGACGACCGGTATACGGCAAATGACCTCGACCCCGGATTTCGACGCGATGGCGCACACCGCAAGAAGGCTAGACGCGACGACGACCGTCGGCGTTTGGACAAGGAAATTTTGGCTGATAAAATCGCTGAACTGCCTTAGCACGAGCGACGTCGTATAAAGCATGAACAACAAATAGAAAGCGGAAGCGAGCTTCCCCGCCGCCTTGCCTAATGCGAGCTCCGCCGCCTGGACGAGCGAGCGCCCGGGATATAGCGCATGCAGCTTGTAAACGGCCCAGGAAAGCAGCAACCCGCCAAGGCAGCCGAGCAGCGGCGGAATCCATAAATCTTCGCCCGCCGCGTTCGCCATCATCGTCGGTTGCGAGAGCAGTCCTGTGGCATTGGCCGAAACGTACGCCGTGAGAAACAGCTGATACCCGGTTATGCGCGGCTTCGCTTGTCCCATGGCGGCAGCTCCTTTCGTCAAATTTCCGTTCGCATGAACGGTTCAATCATGGCCTTGATCAACTGCGGGGGCCCGGGTAAATCAGGAATGAGCGAAATCAGCATCCCGAGCACCCATAATGTTATAAGCAGAAACGCAAATACCGCCCGCGTCTTCCCGTCCTTGATGCCGCGCCACTCCAGCAGCCATACGGCCGCAATCGTCAAAGTTATGGCGAGCAGCTCGCCCAAGTCGACATCGATATATGTCATTGTTCTTCCTCCGACAGCTTTAACACCTCGTTCCGGCCGATCAGCCCGGAGCGAAGAATGTTGACGGTGACGTCGTATTCGGTCTTCACGGTCGGAAATAACCGGTCCCAATCCGCTTTATGGGCTTTCCACTGATGCGGATAACGGTGATTGAATTGCTCCGCGAACCCGACTACGTCCGTTCCGGCTTGCTGCGCGCTTTCGATGGCTTTGGCGACGCGCCGTTTCAGCTCGTTTTCAAACAACGTTTCGAATTCCTCCAGCTTCTCGGCGGAAGATACGTCGACGGTCGTGGAGTTCTCGTCGATGTTGCCTTCCGCTTCCATCTTAATCCGCATAATCCATTCCCCGTTACGGATGGCGGGCTTTAGCCTGGTGTGGCTGCTCAATAAACGGAGCGATGCGACGCCGTCCTCCTCCGGCACCCGCACGGACAAGGTCGTCGTTTCGACTTCGTTGCGCAGCCACATGAGTCCCCTCATTTCGAACGTGTTGAATAGATGTTTCATCTTCAAGTCTTTGATCGCTGCAGAGCCGTTAATGTATATGGTCGGTTTCTCTTGGCCCACTTTTTTCATCGAAACCAAAGGGATGAGCGTCGTGTGCGCCTCGTCGGTCAACTGAACGACGGATTGCAGCAGCGTGACGTTGACCGCCGTCTTCAGATTGGACATTTCCCGCAGCACTTCCGAGCTGTTTCGCTCGATTGCGGGCTGCCAGGCCAATACGCTTTCGGCGTCCCCTTTGCTGATGTACAGGTCGGCCCGCTCGCGCGGCTGCGGGTGGCGGATAAGAAAATCATACGGGTCTTTCAAGCCTCTTCGCGCCAGAGACTCCCCGAATATGAACGAATCCGCTTGGCCCCAGAACAGACGCCGGGACAACAGCTGCTGCAGCTTGGACGCGGCATCGGCCGTGTTGATGCCGACCGCGCTTTTGACGATGACTTGCGTGCCGCCGCCCGTCGAGGTCGATTCTCCCATCGATTGGGTGGTCGAAGAGGCGGTAGGCACGAAGAGCTGAACGGACAGCTTGATCCGGTTGTTCTCGGCTGCGTCGAAGCCCGCCGCAGTGACGATTGCCAGATCGTTAACCTCCACGCGGTCCCAGCAGCCGGCGAGAAGAACGGCCGAGCCGGAGGCGGCGGCGCAACATAGCAGGATTCGGATTAAACGTAAACGTCTAATGCTGATCATTCCTTTTGCCCGGATAGGACGGCCCAAGCCGGCGGCGGTTCCAGAAGGCTCTGGTAAAATGCGGCCTGGTCTTCAGCATCCAGCGCGGCTTTCGCAGCAGCGTGTCCGACAGTTGTCCGGCTTGCAGCGGAGCGACCGGCGATAGATACGGGACGCCGAACGAACGGAGCGTCATCATATGAATAAGGACGAGCAGAGCGGCAAGAACGATGCCGTACAAGCCGAGCACCCCCGCGCAGATCATGATCGGGAATCGCGTTAGCCGCAGCGCAATCCCAAGCGAGTAGTTCGGAATAAGGAACGATGCGACCCCCGTAATCGCCACGACCATAATCATGGGGGAAGAGACGATGCCCGCGGCGATGGCCGCTTGCCCGATGACGAGGGCGCCGACGATGCTGACGGCCGCGCCGACCTGCTTCGGCAGCCTGACGCCGGCTTCGCGGAGCGCCTCGAAGGTGACCTCCATCAGCAGCGCTTCGACGAGCGCCGGAAACGGAATTTGCTCGCGCGATTTGGCGATCGTGAGCAGCAGCGTCGTCGGGACCATCTCTTGATGGAACGACAGCACCGCGATATAAATCGACGGCATGAACACGGCGATGAACGCGAACATCATCCGGATCCAGCGTATCGGCGTGGATACGAACCACCGCTGGTAATAATCTTCCGGCGACTGCATCAGGCTGAACAGCGACGTCGGCGCGATCAGCGTGAAGGGCGTGCCGTTGATCATGAGCGCGACCCGGCCTTCCAGCAGGTTGGCGCAGACGACGTCCGGACGTTCCGTCGTTTGCAGCTGCGGAAACGGGGACAGCGGATTGTCCTCGATCATCTCTTCGATCACATTGCTGTCGTAAACGCCGTCGATATCGATGCGGCGAAGCCGGGTTTCCATTTCCTCGACGAGCTTCGGGTCGGTAACGCCTTCGAGATAGGCGATGACGCATGATGTCTTCGTGTACCGCCCGATGCTGATCGGCTTCAGCTTGAGCGCGGGCGTCTGCAGGCGCCGGCGAACCATCGCCGTATTCAGGCGCAGCGTCTCCACGAACCCTTCGCGCGGCCCTCGCACGACCGTCTCGGCTTCCGGCTCCTCTATGGCCCGGGAATTCCATTGCTGCAAGCTGAAGGCAAAACCTGCTTCCGCGCCGTCCATCAGCAGAACCGGGTCGCCGAACGTCACTTGGTCGACGGCTTCCTGCAGCGTGCGGACTTGCGTATGCGAGGAGATGGATACGCGCGCCAGCACCGATACCCAATCGGTCGCTCCGCCGGTGCCGGCGTTCTGGAGCGGGGACAGGATATGCATGTCCATCTCGCGAATGTCCGATATGCCGTCAATATAGATCAGCGCGGCGACCGTGCCGTCTTTAATGAAAAACTCGTGGATAACGACGTCCGACCCGTTCCGAAACAGCTCCCGAAGCCCCTCCAGATTGTCGGCCAGCTTATCGGTCAACGGACGGGCAAGCAGCTCCCGCTGTCTCTCCAATACTTGCTGAACTTGAGAGGCGGGAGGAAGGACGCCCGGCCAGTCGATTGGCCCCGGCATGCGGCCGTCTCCTCTATTTTCGTTTCCAGACATTCCCATCTCTCCTCCAATCGGTCACGAATAGCGTGTGCAATTTTTTCGCTTTCATGCAATAGTTTCCATCGTTTCGGAATACGGCCGTCTCTTTTCGCCCATAATGTAAACAAGAACAATACGGGGTTGCCGCGTCTTTTCTCGGAAGAAGAAGTATGGGCGCGGCGATAGGCGAAGGAGATTTGGCATGCGGAGAATGACGGTGTGGTTGGCCAAGCTGGTTGCTGCCGGACTGATTATAAGCTTCCTGTCGATTTGGACGACGGGTTATGTTGTCAACAGTTATGTGGAGACGCTGCTGAAGCAGTTCAACATTCCGCTGGAGACGCAGCCGATGGCGCTGTCGGGCGTATGGGGCAAGCTGTGGGGCGCGGACCCGGTTACGGCGGAGGCACCCTCCGATACGGACTCCGATACGGACGCGGAACGGGAAACGCCGGACTCTCCGTCCGAAGGGACGATAGAGGGCGCGGCCGGGAAGCAGGGGGGAGCCGGGGAGCGGGATTCTTCGGCGGGGAATGAACCGTCGCCGTCTCCCGGGCCGCTGACGGGCATCGGCGGAGGCAGCGGCGCATCGGCAGGCGCGGAGCCGCCGGAGGACGGCGCGGGGGCTGCGGATGGGGCATTCGGCGGCGAGACGCCGGGAGGAACGGCGAACGGGTCGGCGGACGCGCCGGACGCGTCGCCGGACAGCCCTGAGGAAGGTACGGCGTCGACGCTTCCGGCCGACGATACGGAAGTGGCGATTACGACGGACAATATGACCGAAATCAAAAACCAGATGAGCGACGCGGACAAAAATAAACTGTTCGGCCTGCTGATGGAAAAATTGCCTCAAGAAGCGTGGCAGAGCATTTCGGCTTATGTGGAGAACGGCCTGACGGACGAGGAGCTTACGGACGTGGAACAAATTATGGCACAGCATCTCAGTTCCGAGGAATATAAACAAATGATGGAGATTCTGAAAAAATATTAATCCGGCGGGGGCGGCAGGAAAGTTGCCCCCGTATTTTGCGGTATGGTACAGTAAGAGGCGAATGAATCCGACAGGATCTTCGCCTTTTTGGCGTGGATGCTTGGCGGATATTGTCGCTTTTTGTTAGTTTAATGATGAGAAGAGCAGGGTCTAAAGTCCCGCTTTGAAGGCGTTTAATTGAGCCGCGGCGGCAGAGACCGGACAAGCATTGCAAAGCAAGCCATATATGTCGATACAGCACATCCAACAGGAAAAGGAGTACATCATGACCGATTTCAGGGACAAGGATCAGCGGAAGCAAGTCTGGGCGAAATGGACCGGGCGCATGGCCAAGCTGCTCCCCGCGCAACTGAAAGGCAAGGCGGAGCAAGAAGCAGGCGCGGCTTCGGCGCCCTTCTGGCGCAAGAAGCCGGCGATGCTCGCGGGCGGAGCGCTCGTCGTGCTCGCGTCGGTAACGGTGGGCGCGATCCAATACGTGCATGCGAACACGGTGGATTATTATCACGTATACCGGAACGGTACGGAGATCGGCACGGTCGCAAGCCCGGCCGACGTGGACAAGCTTCTGAAGGAGAAAGCGGAAGCGGCACGGAAAGACAACCCCGATCTGACGATGGTGCTGGATACGGGTACGATTACTTATTTCAGCGACAGCGGATATAAAGAGGCGCCCGCTACGGAACAAACGCTGGCCAAGCTCGACGGCTTGATCGAAGCGAAGGCGGCGGGCGTCCAGCTGATCGTGGACGGCAAGCCGATGGGCACCGTCAAGGATCAGGAGACGGCGGACGCCATTCTGGAACGGATCCAGGCCAAATACGCGCCGGAGCTTGCGGCCAAGCAGAACAAGGCGGCGGCCGTCACGACGCTCGCTTATACCGCCGGCGAATCGAAGGAGAAGGAGGAGAGCGGCACGGCGAAGCCTAAGAACGGGACGACGCTGAACAGCGTGTCGTTCGTCGAGGACGTCTCGCTGGAGCCGGTGCAGACCGATCCCGGCGACATGATGGATGCCGAAGACGTGTACAAGAAGCTGGTCGTGGGCAGCGTGAAGCCGACGGCGTATACGGTTCAGCCCGGCGATTGCGTCGGCTGCATCGCGGAGAAATTCGATATTTCCTCCGACGTGATATATAAGAACAACCCGTGGATCAAGAACGATATGATCAAGGAAGGCGATCAGCTCGACCTGACGGTGCGCCAGCCGGAGCTGACCGTCAAGACGGTGGAGGAAGTAACCGAGACGGTTGCCGTCGAGCCGGCCGTCGAAATACAGAAGAACAGCGCCATGCGCGTAGGCGAATCGAAAGTGATCCGCGAAGGCGTGAAAGGCTCCAAGACGATTACGTACCGCGTGGTCAAGCAGAACGGAACGGTCGTCAGCGAGCAGGTTATCGATCAGGAAGTGACCAAGGAAGCGGTCTCGAAGATCGTCGTCAAAGGCACGAAGGTCGTGCTCGGCGAAGGGACGGGTACGTTCGCTTGGCCGGTATCCGACGCGACGATTTCGAGCTCCTACGGCAGCCGCTGGGGCCGGACGCACAAAGGCATCGACATTACCGGCGACAAGAGCATCATGGCCGCGGACGACGGCGTCGTCGAGTTCGTCGGAACGAAAAGCGGCTACGGCAACACCATCGTCATCAACCATAAGAACGGCTACGAAACGCTGTACGGCCATTTGAAGTCGTTTAACGTGGAGGAGGGCGACATCGTCGAGAAGGGCGACGTGATCGCCGTTATGGGAAGCACGGGGCGCTCGACCGGCGTCCATCTGCATTTTGAAATCCACGAGAACGGCACGATCAAGAATCCTCTGAATTATTTATAGGCTGAATACCTCGATAAAGCTCCGCTCGGCATGCCCAACCGCTTGCTCCGGCGGGGCTTTTTTCTAAGAAGCGCAGGCGAACCCGGTTTATCCGCTGACAAGAACCGGAAGATCGATTCCGTATCGGAATCTTCCATTGTGAACCGGGCTGCTCGGTATGGTAAAATAGGGGCAGTAAACAAGGACAAGAACAGGCGGTGAAACGATGCACGGCAAAATACTGGTGGTCGACGATGAACAGCCTATTGCGGATATTTTGAAGTTCAATTTGGAGAAGGAAGGCTACGAGGTCGTATGCGCTTTCGACGGCGGCGAGGCGGTCCGCCTCGCCTTCGAGGAGCAGCCGGACTTGATGCTTCTTGACCTGATGCTGCCGGTGAAGGACGGCATGGACGTGTGCCGGGAAGTGAGGCAGCGGCTGCAAATGCCGATCATCATGCTGACGGCGAAGGATACGGAGCTCGACAAGGTGCTGGGGCTGGAGCTCGGCGCCGACGATTACGTAACGAAGCCGTTCAGCACGCGGGAGCTGCTGGCCCGGGTGAAAGCGCATTTGAGGCGCCAGAAGGCGGCAACCCAGACGAACGGCCAAGCGGAGGACCAGGAGCGGGAAAGCCAGGGGCTTCATCTGTTCAACCTGTTTATCGATACCGACATGTACGTCGTGTACAAAAACGGGGAGCCGCTTGATCTGACGCACCGCGAATTCGAGCTTGTCCATTACATGGCGCGCAACAGCGGCAAGGTGATGACCCGCGAGCATTTGCTGCAGGCGGTATGGGGCTTCGAATATTTCGGCGACGTGCGGACGGTGGACGTGACGATCAGAAGGCTGCGGGAGAAGATCGAGGACGACCCGAGCCGTCCGGAATATATTATGACGCGGCGAGGGCTCGGCTATATGATGCGGGGCGCCAAGTCCGGAGGGTTCGGCGTCTCATGAGAGGGATGCGGTTTGCCCGTACGATCCAGGTCAAGCTCGTCATCATTTATTTGCTGCTCATCCTCGTGGCGATGCAGCTGATCGCCGTTTATTTCATCGGCACGGTGAAAAGCTCGCTGACCGAAAGCTTCACGAACAACTTGAAGGAGCAGGCGGATATTCTGTCGAAGCTGTCCGCGCAAAGCCTCGCCGTGAAGCCGGAGCAAGGCGGCGAGCCGAGCGAGCAGACGGCCGATCTCAGCCTTGTCGTCCAGAACCTGTTCAGCATCAGCGGCACGGAGGTGCAGGTGCTGGACGTGACAGGCAAGATCGTGGCCACATCGCTGCAGGTGAACCAATCGTACATCGGCAAAAAAAACACGTCGCTTGCCGTCAGCCGCGCGCTTCAGGGCATAACCGACAACGAGGACGAAATTATCGACGACGACAACGTGCGCAAAAAGATGATCGCCCAGCCCGTCATCTACAACGACAAGGTGGTGGGCGCGGTGTACATGGTGGCGTCGATGAACGACATGTACGACACGGTGGAGCGGGTCAACCGCATCTTCGTGTCGGGCACGCTCATGGCGCTCGGCTTGACCGGCGTTCTGGGCGTCGTGCTTTCCCATACGATCACGAGCCCGATCAAAGGGCTGACGCGCCATGCGTCGGCGGTGGCGGAGGGCAAGTTCGACCTGCAGGCGCCGGTCCACGGCGACGACGAGATCAGCCGGCTCAGCATGGCGTTTAACAATATGACGTCCCGCTTGCGCGAGGCGCTGTCGCTCAACGAGGAAGAGAACGAGAAGCTCGTCTCCGTCCTCTCGAATATGAGCGACGGCGTGCTGGCGGCCGACGAGAACGGGCGCGTCATCGTCTGGAACAGACGGGCGCTGGAGCTGCTTGGGCTCGATACCGGCGAAGGCTGCAAGCTGACGGAGCTGCTCGGCTTAAGCGGGCAGCAGATCCAGGAGATGCTGAAGGGGCCTGTGAAGACGGCGGTGCTGTCCCGCGGCTGGGACGAAGACGAGGCGCTGCCGGAAGGCAAAAGCGTGCTTCGGGTGACGTTCTCGCCGATTCACCGCAGAGACCGGGGCATTACCGGCATGATCGCGGTGCTGCAGGACGTGACCGAGCAGGAGAAGCTGGAGCAGTCGCGCCGCCAGTTCGTGGCGAACGTGTCGCATGAGCTTCGCACGCCGCTGACGACGATCAAAAGCTACGCGGAGGCGCTTGCCGGCGGGGCGCTGGAGGAGCGGGAGCTGTCCGAACGGTTCGTCGGCGTCATCCAGAGCGAGACGGAGCGGATGATCCGGCTCGTCACCGACCTGCTTCACTTATCCAGGCTCGATTCGAATCAGGCGCAGCTGCGGCGGCGCCAGACCGACATTCTGGAAATGCTGGACGAAGTGTCGGACCGGTTCTCGTTCCAGCTGCGGCAGAAGTCGATCCGGGCGACGGTCAAGGTGGCCCCCGGCTTGAAAAGCGCGTGGCTCGACCGCGACCAGATCGATCAGGTGCTCGACAATCTCGTATCCAACGCGATCAAATATACGCTGGACGGCGGCGAGATCGAGCTGAGCGCCTCGGCGCCCGATCCGGGCTCCGTCGCGATCAGCGTAAGGGATACGGGAATCGGCATCCCGAAGAAGGATTTGAGCCGCATTTTCGATCGGTTCTACCGGGTGGACAAGGCGCGCTCGCGCAATATGGGCGGGACGGGACTCGGCCTTTCCATTGCCCGGGAAATCGTCAAGGCGCACGGCGGTACGATCGCGCTGGAATCGGAGCTTAACGAAGGCACGAAGGTCACGTTTACGCTTCCTACGCTGAAAGAAGAGGAGGGCGAATCGGCGTGATAGAAAAAGCCAAATCGATTGCGCTCGTCGTGCTGGTCGGGCTGAGCCTGATCCAGTCGTATTTTCTCATGTACAGCCCTCCGACGCTCGGAGCTACGGTAAGCAGCGACCAGGACTATGTCAATACCGAGCCGATGGGCACGGAACTAAGCGTGGAGAACGTTGTTTTTCCGGATAGGCTGGTGCTTCATTTCGGAGGCGACGAGCATACCGTTCTATATCCCGGAACGTCGTTCTACGACATGATCTTGAAGGAGCGTATCCAAGGACGGGAATTTAAAGATTTTCGGCGCACTTCGGCCGATCTGCTGAACTGGGATGCGATACGGCAGAATGCGATAGGCGTCGAGCTTCGCTACGATGTCGGCGTGCCGGTCGAGCTGCTGCAGAAGCTGCTGAAGCTGAAAGGGGACACGTTGTTTTTCGGCGACACGGTCGACCGGATCTGGATCTTCAAGATGCAGAACACGGAGCAGGTGCGGACATTCTTCTTCAGCGCCGACGGCCAAGCCGTCTATGAATCGGTTCAGGCGGATTTGACGGTGCGGGACGTGCAGGACTACGTGAACTTCGGCAAGTACCAGACGCGTTACCGGATCACCGATGACGGGCTGTACGTGCCGGTGAAGCCGATCCGTTCCGTGCAGGTGAAATATGCTTACGAGACGTTCGCGCCGGAGCTGATGCGGCGCAACCTGTTCTTCGATCCGGGCACGACGCGCGCGGTCGAAGGACGGAACGGCTCGCAAATTTATACCGACGGCAAAAGAGGGCTTCAAGTGCAGCAGGGCGGAACGTGGATATCCTACACCGATCCCGCCGCGCCGCAAAGCGGGCAAAATGTGCTGAGCGACAACTTCTACGCCGCCGTCGAGTTCGTGAACCAGCATGGCGGCTGGGACGGCAGCTACCGGTTCTCGGAGCTGGCGAACGGCGCGGACGGTACCGTGGTCCGGTTCCAGCAGTATATGGAAAGCTATCCGGTTCTCGCATCCTCCGCGGCGCCGTACGGGTACTTGCAGCTGTCCCTGCAGCAGGGCGCGGTGACGGAATACAACCGGTCCCTGATCACGCTCTCCGACAAGGCGGACGAGCGGGCGACGCGCTGGCTGCCCGGAGGCGACGAGCTTGCGGCAGCCCTGGACGCCTACGACAAGCGCGCCGAGGTGCAGTCGCTGTATCCGGCGTTTCAAGCGGTGCTGCAGGAAGGCCGCAAGATCGCTTTCGTGCCGGTATGGGCGGTTCGGCTGAAGGACGGCACGCAGCAGATGCTGATGGAGGCGTACCCGGCCGGCTACACGCCGCCGGAGACGGAGAATACGCAGCCGGACGACGCCGGCCAGGACAGCGATGGCGAAGATGGCGAAGATGGCGGAGATGCGGCGGGGGAAACGGGCGGCGAGACCGCGGATGCGGCTAACGCGCCGGCGGAAACGCCGGGAGCGACGGATTCGCCGGAAGGCGTGCCGGGCGCGGCCGTCGATCCGGGAGAGGCGGAGGTGAGCTTGCATGGATTGGGGTAGGGCGAAAACCGTGCTGATCTTCGCTTTCCTGCTGCTCAACATTCTGCTTGGCTTTCAGCTGATGGACAATCTGGAGGAGCAGCTCAGCACGAGCAACACGACGGCGGAGCTGCCGGCGGAGACGCTTAGCCTGATGAAGCAGAAGGGCATCGAGCTGACCGCCGCGCTTCCGCTTGAGACGCCGAAGCTGCATGACTTGACGTACTCGATCCGGAACGAGAAGGAGGCGGCGGAGGAGAAGCCGCTTCAGACGCCGGTCGATACGAGGATCATCTTCTCGCCGTCGGAGCTTGCCGAACAGCTCGGCAGCCAAATTCCGGAGCTGGACCAATACGTCTTCGACTCGATGACGAGCACGGACCATGTGTTCGTGTTGTACCGGAGGGCGGAAGGCCGTCCGATGTTCGATGTCAGGCTGGAGCTGCTGTACAGCAATCAGAAAATTACCGCGTACCGGCAGGTGCTGGTCGATCTGAACGACGGCGGCGACTCGGCCAAGCAGACCGTCCTGTCGGCCGCGCAGGTCGTGCAAATATTGGCCGATAAATATTTGCCCAACAATTCGGTCATCACCGATGTGGAGCTTGGCTACCACGGGCAAATTTTCGACTCCGAGACGCAGGTCGCGGCGCCGACATGGCGCATTCTGCTCGAGGACGGGCCGCCGTATTACGTGGACGCGATCAGCGGCAAGGTGGCGGCGGACAGCGGGCAGCAGCCGGAATCGTAAGGCCGCGTCCGCCTGCGCTTGTGCGCGGCGGACGCGGCGGAGCGGCGGAGTTGAACGAAGCCGGAAGCCGGCTGCGGTTATCGCTGAAGGGCGTCCCGGCGCATGCGGAAGAAGCGTGCGTGCGCCGGGCTAAGCCTTCGCGGTTCTTGGCGGTACATAACAAGGAAAGACGAACCAGTTTTGTGAACATTCTATAGCTTGGCAGAACAAGCGCGGTCAATCACACTTATAGACGGGCCTGTGCCGCTCCTTACAAGCAAGGCTTGCGGCCGTTGCCGGCCGGGAGCGTACGGGCGGTAAGTGCGATTGACTTCGCTTGTCCTCGGCTTGCGATACAATCTATCAAATTGCCTTGCGGCAATAGCAGTTTAAGAGAGGACAGGACGAGAAGCATGGGATTGCAATTTACGGTGCTGGCGAGCGGATCGACCGGCAATGCGACGATAATCGATAACGGGGAAAAAATGTTTATGGTCGACGCGGGGCTCAGCGTCAAGAAGCTGGAAGAGCTGATGCAGGAGCGCGGCGTAAGCGGCCATCATCTGGAAGGGCTGTTCGTCACGCACGAGCATTCGGACCATATTAAAGGGCTCGGCGCTTTTGCCCGCAAGCATAACCTGACCGTCTACGCCAATGAAGCGACGTGGGGCGCGATGGAGCGCCATGTCGGCAAGATCGAGCCCGAGAAGCGCGTCGTGATGGAGACGG
Organism: Paenibacillus thailandensis; assembly: GCF_042685365.1. Classification (NCBI taxonomy): domain Bacteria; kingdom Bacillati; phylum Bacillota; class Bacilli; order Caryophanales; family Paenibacillaceae; genus Paenibacillus; species Paenibacillus thailandensis. The sequence continues at coordinate 58,695 of NZ_JBHUMY010000025.1, forward strand.
GCGAGACGCTTACGTTCGGCAGCCTGGAGGTGCAGTCGTACCCGATCTCGCACGACGCGGCCGAGCCGGTCGGCTACACGTTTACCCATAACGGGCAGAAGCTGGCGCTCGCCACCGATCTCGGCTACATGAGCGACAAGGTCAAGAAGCATATTATCGACTCCGACGTGCTGGTGCTCGAATCGAATCACGATACCGAGATGCTTCGCATGGGACGTTACCCGTGGAACATTAAACGCCGCATTCTGAGCGATGTCGGGCACTTGTCCAACGTGGCGGCGGGCGAAGCGCTATGCGAGCTGCTGACGGACCGGACGAAGCGGGTATATCTCGCGCATCTCAGCCTCGACCACAATATGATGGACCTGGCGATGCTCACCGTTAATACTATATTGGAGAACAACGGAATATTTTTTAAAAAGGATGAGTTTCCGCTGCGGCCGACTTATCACGACCGGCCTACGCCATGGGATGAAGTGAAGCGGAAATAAGCTGCTCCAGCTGGGCGTCGATCGATTCGGCTTTGGCGCTGAGCTCTTCGCGGGTCAGAACGCCTTTGTCGATCAGCAGCTCCAGAACGGCGCTTAACGTTAGAACGGTCCGGTAATGCTCTTCCTTCAGATCGGCCAGCTTGGCGGCCAGCTCGACGTGCTCCCAGGCGGAAGACTTTGGTTTCATGGCGGATCTCTCCTTTTTTTCGGCGTATTCGCTTATACTCTATTATTATTGTAGGTTAATCTTCCGAAATTATTCTCATAAGATAACGATCATATGAATTTGCATAAAGCGGCAAGAGGGCCCTTCGGGACCGGGAGAAAGAGAGGAGCGTAGTTATGAGCCTGTTTAATGACGATTTCTATTCCACGAAAGTACCAAGACGCGCCAAAGCCCCGTTGTCCCGGAGGGAGATGCCGTTCCCTCGGCGGAGCGGCGGCCGGAGCTGGTCGAACGTGCGGATCGCGTTCGTCTCTTCGTTTACGAGCGCGATTGCGGCTACGCTGCTTTTTGCCGCGGTGTTCGGCTACGGCGGCAGCGGGCGGGGCTTCGGAGACGGAAGCGCGACGACGGCGGCGGGGGCGGTCCAGCTCGCCGACCCGTCCGAGCGGACGGTGCAGGCGTCGGCCAAGGTGCGTCCGGCGGTTGTCAGCATCATTAACGAGCAGACCGGATGGTTCGCGGGTGCCGAAGAAGGAGATGCCGGCGCGGGAGAGATGCAGGAAGCGGGCGTCGGTTCGGGCGTTATTTTCAAGAAGGACGGCGGCAAGGCGTTTATTATCACGAATTATCATGTCATCGAAAACGCCGAGAACATCCAGGCCGTTCTGAGCGGCGGCGAGAAGCGGAAGGCGGAGGTCGTCGGCAAAGACCAGATCTCCGATCTGGCCGTCCTATCGATTAGCGGCGAGGGCATCGATACGGTGGCGGAAATCGGGGATTCCTCGAAGCTGCGCGCGGCGGAATACGTGATTGCGATCGGCAATCCGCTTGGGCTCGGCGAGTCGGTGTCGATGGGCATCGTCAGCAAGACCCGGCAGATCGTGCCGGTGTCTCTGAACCAGAACGGCGTCTACGACTGGGAGCAGGAAGTGATTCAGGTCGACGCCTCGATCAATCAAGGCAACAGCGGCGGGCCGCTGATCGATCTGGACGGGCGCGTCGTCGGCATCAACAGCATGAAGATCGCCGATTTCGGCGTCGAAGGAATCGGCTTCGCCATTCCGGTGAACAACGCGATGCCCGTTGTCGAAACGCTGATGGAGAAAGGCTATGTGCCGCGTCCTTATCTGGGCGTAATTACCGACGATCTAGAGCTCTATTGGGAGGATCAGGCGATGGAGCAGGACGAAGCCGCGGAGAGCGGCGGCGAATCGGACGGAGCGGACGAGGGCGATTCGCTTGATCTGCACCTGCCGGACGAAGTGTACAGCGGCGTCATCGTGCTGGAGGCGGTCGGACCGGCGAAGGAAGCGGGGCTGAGGCTGAACGACGTCATTACGAAGCTGGACGGCCATAGCATCGGCAGCACGATGGAGCTGCGCAAATATTTGTACGGCTCGAAGGAAATCGGCGATAAGATCGAAGTAACGTATTACCGCGGGGATAAGGAGAAGACGGTATCGATTGTCCTTGGCGAAAATACGGGCGGGGAGTAAAAGGTGTTTAGAGCTCGATGACTTGATCACGGCCTAAATATGTACGATTCATCCAAAAGGAACAAAGCGGTTGGCAGTCGGCGCAGTGCAGGATGCGTCGGCTGCTTTTTTTATCCCAGATCCGACGTTGAACCGGATAAGCAAAGTAGTGTAACGTAGGGTCTAGCAGGACATACCAATCAAGAGGATCGGAAGAGGAGGCAGCGTATGAACGCCGTTGAGAAAAGGATTGAGGAGCTGTACCGGTACAACCCGGATTTGCAGCCGCCGCCGGATTTGGAAGCGTTTTGGAACCGGACGCTGACGGAAGCGGAGAAGCGTCAGCCGGCAGCGGAGCGGGTAAAGGCAGACACGCCGTTCCCGGCGGCGGACGTGTACCATGTGACGTACGAAGGCTACGACAATACGCCGCTGAAGGGCTGGTTTATCGTGCCGAAGTTTTCGCTGGACCGCAGGCTGCCTTGCGCGGTATTGTTCCACGGCTATGGCGGGGGCAAAAGATACCCCGAGCAATACGCCGATTGGCTGCTGCTGGGCATGGCGGTGTTCGCGGTCGACGTGCGGGGCCAAGGCGGAGAGACCGGCGACCGGATGGCCAGCGAATACGGCATGTCGAGCGGCTGGATGACGCAAGGGATTCTGGACAAGGAGACCAGCTATTACAAGGCGCTGGCGGTCGACGCCGTCAAAGCCGTCGAGTGGGCGGCGATCCAGCCGGAGATCGACGCGGAGCGCATCGCCGTAGCCGGCGACAGCCAAGGCGGGGGCATCAGCTTGCTCGCCGCGGCGCTCAGCATGACGCCGGCCGTCGCCGTGGCGAACATCCCGAACATGTGCCATATGGACTTCGGCATTTTACACTCGACCGGTTCGCTTACCGAGGCGGCGGCGTTCGTCAACCGGTTCCCGCAGCATTTGGACGCAGTGCTTCGGACGCTGAGCTATTACGATATGCTGCACCTCGCGCCGCGCATCGATATCCCGGTCATGATGTCGGTCGGGCTGAAGGACACCGTCTGCATGCCGGAGACCATATTCGCGTCGTATAATCGCATCAAGTCGGAGAAAATATTGAACGTCTACCCGTTCTCGGGGCACATGGTCAGCGATTACCAGAAACGGCAAGCGTTCGAGTTCGTAAAGAAGCATTTGTTTTAAGATTTGGCGGCGGCCGCACGCCACACCGTGTCAAAGGCATTGCCGCGGCGTGGCGTGCATCGCGCGTAACGGTGTGGCGCGTGGCGCGTCAACGCAATAGCCGCGGCGTGCATGGCGCGCCGTGACGAGCAGCAGCGGTAGCCGCTAACGGATAATGGTTGCGAATGGCAGTGCGTTTCCCTTCACAGAGACGGGGCATTTCTGCTATTCTAGAGGTAACGAAGCTTGTCCGCCCGTTTAGTCGCAGCGGCGAGGGCGCCAAGTTAATTTTCAGCGCAGAAAGAGGAATAGACGATTTATGTATTGTGTGTGCAAAGAGCATGTAGAGCTGGCCATCGATAAATTCGTGGACGAATACGAGGACGCGCCGGATATCGTTGACCTTCAGACGACCGAATTCGCGAACTGGGATCCTCCGCGGAGCTGCGACATGTGCGACAACAATGCCGTAGTGTTGGTGGTATAAGCGGGGCAATGCACATTTTATAGCCGGGCAGGAAGCTCGACGAACGCACCCGATAATGAAACGAAGAGACAGTTCCGCTATGGAATCTGTCTTTTTTACGATATCGGAATGTTTTGGATTAACGGACGGAGAAAAGGTACTATATAAACAAATAACCAAGATTGCACGGGACGCAAACGAAAGGAAATAAGGAACCGATGCAGATTACGATTATCAGCGTAGGCAAACTGAAAGAGAAGTACTTAAAGGACGGCATTCAGGAATACAGCAAACGGCTGTCCGCTTATTGCAAGCTGAATCTGGTTGAGCTGAGCGACGAGAAAGCGCCCGAAGAAATGAGCGCGGCCGAGATGGAGCAAGTGAAACGCAAGGAAGGCGAGCGCATCCTGGCGCAGCTGAAGCAGGATCAGTTCGTTATCGCTCTTGCTATCGAAGGCCAAATGTGGACGTCGGAGAAGCTGTCCAACGAACTGGACAAGCTGGCTTTGCATGGCAAAAGCCAGGTCGTGTTTATAATCGGCGGCTCGCTCGGGCTGGCGGATGAAGTGCTGAAGCGGGCGGACATGCTGCTCTCGTTCTCGAAGATGACGTTCCCGCATCAACTGGTACGGCTTATCCTGCTGGAGCAGATTTATCGGGCGTTTAGGATAAGTCGAGGGGAACCGTATCATCGCTAAAGGTAAAATATTAAGGGACTTCATCAAGTCCCTGAGGCTTTCGGTATGGGTGCTGTTCAGATTGTCCAGCACATAAGGTTCAAGCGGGGAAATAAAGTCACATTCTTGGATCGCCGCTAGGCGGGTAAGGAGTATCGAGGAATCCTTCTGTAATGTTTCGATAGTAAAGTCGAATAGAAGGTTGATTTGGGTAATCTGCCGACCGACTCGCTTGGGAGCATCCTTGGTTATGCGGATACTTTCAACCATCAATCGCAGTAACGCCTTTTGTTCATCCGCATCTGCTTTTAGTAGTGCGTCCTTGATCAGACTCAGCAAATTATGCAAAGAGTCAGGGTCAACCGGCTTTTTGTTTTGTCCATCCAGTTCAGCTTCAATAGCTTCCAACCGCTTTTGAAGCTGTTCCAGCTTGGCATGCGTTTCCTTCAGGTCATCTTTGAAAATAACAGCCAAATCAGGATCACTTAATATGTTGTCCTTTATTTTTTGCAGTTTCCGGCTGTTACTGCTCAATTCAGTAAGAAGTGCTTTTTTCTCTTCCATTATCGGGGCCTCTGCATTTGAACGCAGAGCATTGATTTTATCGACGAGTTGCCGCACAATGTCTGGCCGCGATGCTACTTTTATAAGTTTCTGAAGCACTTGCTCCTCCGCAACATCAGCCCGCATCATATTCGAGCGGCAGACAGCCTTGCCCTTGTTGTGGAACTGTCCGCAGACATAGTATCGATACGATTTGCCACCGGCTCCCTTAGACCGGGCCGGAACCATTCCATGTCCACAGACAGGGCATTTCAGCAGGCCGCTTAGAATATACGGCTGATGGGATCGGGACGGCTTGTAAGATCGATGACCGAGCTTCTGATGAACGCTTTCCCATAGCTCGGGTGCAATTATCGGCTCATGTGTCCCATCAACAATCAAGTAGTCGGGATTTTTCCCTTTGCGACGTTTCTCCGACCAGTTTTCAAGTTGTTTATACCGTATTTTTCCGATGTAGACGGGATTGTTAAGGATCGTTTTGATACCGCAGACATTAAATGGTTTATCTTTTTTTGAACGGAAGCCCGCTTCGTTTAGGCGGCGGGTAATGGCCTTAAATCCAAGTCCCTGATTGGCATAATCAAAGATTTTTCGGACGATAACGGCCTCATTCTCATTGATAACAAGTTCTTTGTCAATGTTATCGTACCCCAGCACCCTACCTCCATTGAATTTTCCCTCTTTTGCTCGTTGCTCCATCCCCAGCTTCACTCGTTCAACAATGTTATTGCGTTCAAGCTCAGCGAATGAACAGATCATCTGGAATGCCGTTCTGCCGAAAGCTGTTGTTGTATCAAACTTTTCATTAAGACTAATGAGATTGACGTTGTTTCTTTCAAGTGTTTCACTGATTTCCAAAGCATCTTTTAATTTGCGGGCAAGCCGGTCGATTTTGTAAATGATGACGACCCCAAACTTGTGCTGGTTGGCATCTCTCAGGAGGCGTTTCATCTGAGGACGGCCTGCAATGCTTTTTCCGCTTGCACCTTCATCTACATACTCATCGACAATTTCGAAGCCGTTTTGATCCGCATACCTCCTGATTTCGGCGATCTGGGCGGCGATACTATAACCCTCCTTGGCTTGTTCTTCCGTACTCACACGGGCATACAGAGCGGCTTTTATTCGAGCCATTTTTAATCTTCTCCTTTCTTCTCAAATTTTTTTATCAGGGAATTCTGATGATCATTCCAAACTGAACGCGGAAAAACAGGAAATGCTTTGGGATGCTTGTCCATCTCATTGAACAAGGTTGCGGCCTTTACCATCGGGTGCGGTTGTTGAAACAATTCATCGGGATTTTTACATGATTCGTACTCGCCAATGATTCTGCCTAGCGTTGTGATAAACTCCTCCTTATCAAGTGGGCGGGAAGATTGGAAATCATGAATGAGCCGCATCATCCCATCCGTGAAGATTTGATAAACAATTGACCCAATGTAGGACAATGGGACTTCATCGGAAATTTCCGTTGCTGTTTTAATTGGTTCTCCGATGGGTATCAAGCGGACTTCCCCTTGATAAAACTCATCCGTTAATGCGTCGAATGGAATTCCTAAGTCCTGAGTGATTTTGTATATGAGTTGATATGCCGGTTTCTTTGAATCACCTCGTTCAATGGAGATGATTGTCTGATGGCTGACACCGACACGCTCACTCATAGCGGTGGTGGTGAATGCCTTGCTGGTATGAAGTTTTCCGATCTCTTTGCGGAAAAATCTCAACCTTTCCCCGAGGCCGACTGTTCTCAAGTAATCAAATTCATCCGGAGTTATTGTCCGTCGCGGCATATGTGTTCATCCTTTCTAGTTCATGCGGTTTACATTGATTATAGAACCTGATATCATTAATTTGCAAGTAAATGATAATATAAATTGTTTATACCTATATATAAATATTTAGGAGGATGTTATGGACTTTATACGTGAAATCGGCGTTGATCTGCAAGAACTTGATGATGCTTTGGAGATCGTTCGAGACAAGCGAATTAAGGAGCAGGATTTTATTGAACGACTTGCCTTAACCCTGAATCGAATGCTGGATAGACCGGAAGAAGATTAAAGTGTTTGTCTAACAACTGGTGTACTAGAACGACAACCGAGAGGGATCAAACCCTTGTCCCACAAGGGTTTGAGGGCTCTTGATACTTGAGGTGAATCTCTCATGTTTTTGTACAATAAGCGAAGAGTATCAGAGTTGTTAGACACAGTTCCGATATTCCAGAGCATTAAATCCGCCAAAAAGGTTGAACATTTCAACTGCCCGTACGATAAGCTGATCGTGTGTTCGTATAAACTGCCACGACAACAGTTTATAGACCTTATTCGGCCCGCGAGATTCGAAACGGATGACGATAAAAGCTTTTATCGGTACAAGCTGGTACATGATCTTTTCAGTGTATATTGGATGCAGATGAACCCGCTGGCCCCCAAAACTTCCATCATGCTGAACCCTTGGAAACATCAACTCTCGCCCGATGATTTACTTGCCTTGATCGACTTCATTATTGGTAGTCATCTCGATACACATGTAGCACATAACGACGACAAGCTCGATTGGTTTCAGTTTATGACCTCGAAGGATTTAGCCAAACGTCTCTATGTAGGCTATCAAAAGAAACCGCCGCGAGATTATCATGATCTTGGTCAAACCTATCTATACGGTAAGAGAAGTGGACAGCAAGCTAAAAACTACGACAAGGCGGAAGAGCAAGGCCTCGATGGTGAGATTTGGACTCGCCTTGAGAAAAGTAGAAAGCGGCGGGACAAGCGTTCAAGACCAACCTTAATGCAGTTCTTGTTAGATCAACGATGCGATGCACTAAAAAATGTGGTTATCGTCGATATTGACAAGTTCAGCGGCAGAGACAAAATCATGCGTCGTATAAACAAGTACGGCACGTTTCAGGAAGCATATATGTCACTAACTGAAGAAGAGAAGCGGAAAATAAAGCGACACGAAGCATTCAAATCGCCTCTCTTCGACGTAGTTGCTATGATTAAGAGCGAGCTTGATAAATGGTTGTCCCTGTCTCCGAATTTGCATTTCATGTGCAAAGTCTTTCCGGTTTTCAAAGCAAGTTGGGGTGGAAGGGACAAGCTACAATATCGAGTTGTTCGTCTTAAACCGATACACTTAAACTACACAGAAGCACTTTCGGCATACATCGGTGATAACAACAGGTTCAGTTTACGCAACGATTATCTTGCGGAAATCAGCTTGTGATTGGGCCGCGAGCGAAGCGAGCGGCCCCTCTTCACGTTGCAAGCAGGTCAGTCTCTTTACTTGCTTAATCGAGTTTCGGTAATGAGCCGCAGTAGGTCGTCAAGGCCGAGCGGAGCGAGCTTGTGAAAGCCTTGACGAGCGATTCCATCCGCCGACACTGGATTATGCTCTTGGCGATAGCTAAGGGCTGGCTCACGCCGAGTGCGGAGTGCAGAGGCGGAGCCTTTGCGTTTCCCCGGATGGGGACGGAAGGGGCGATCTTTTGTTTTGAGTATCGCCACTCTATCCCGACACTTCACTGTGTAGTAATGGGCGGCGGGCGGCGAGTGCAAACGAGCCGCCCAACTTCCCATTACAGGCATGTCGATTGGTTTTCTTGTAGAAATCAATCGGCGTATTCATCAAATTGAAGCTCAGAGCCCGGCCCTAATGCTTGTAAAACATCTTGAGGTAAAGCGACCATATATGCGTCATCCTCAACGGATACAGCTACTTTGTACGCATAGAAGGGCAATGCAACCGCAGGCCGATGAATCCATCGGCGTCGGCAAGCAAAGCTGCAAAGCTCGGTGTCAATTGATGTAACTCGCATCATCCACTCTTCGGCACTCAGTACAAAGCCGGATGGAAACTGCAAGCCTTTCTCGCTTGTTACGAGGCTAATACGGGCGTTCTCACTAGCCGATAGACCCTTTATGCCTCTCGGCACTCTAAGTTCGTCTACAGCGGATTTTACGCTCCTTAACGCCATTTCGAACATTCGCGGTATTCCGCCAATCAACTTCAGCAGAGTAAGGTATGGCATCCGCAAAACATCCGCGTTGATTAGTAATATCCTTCCGGCCCGGTCGATCATCATTTTGTAATGGTCAGCGGCAGAGTCACATGCATTGAAGAATTGAACTCGCCAACCGCCGCACAGCTTTTCTACTAGTCCTCCGGAAGAAGCCTGCTTTACTTCGTCCGCCAACTGCATTATTGTCTGCTAATGCTATAATCTCGAAGCGTTCATTTGTCAATTCGGAAATGCATTCAATCTTCCTCATACCTCCTGTGGATTCATTGTGAAGTGAGGCTTCAATAGTACCAACGACGACGATAATTTGCGGATGAAGCCCGACAACGCTATCCGTATCTGTTTGTTGCACCGCCGCCGGTAAAAACTGCTGTTCGTCATTTTTGTTCATGTAGATCGTCCTCCAATGTGTGATTTGATG
>NZ_JBHUMY010000026.1:0-48209 GCF_042685365.1 Paenibacillus thailandensis
CCAGCGACGCCGCTTGGCCGGCCAGCTCGGCTTCGCCTTGCCGCGCCGATTCGAGGCCGGCCGCCAGCTTGCCGCCGGCCCCGGCCGTTTCGGCCGCGCCGCCGTGCAGACTGTCCGCCGCCGCTTGCAGCTGCGCGAGGCCGTCCGAAAGCCCGCCCGTTCCGGCCGATAAACGCTCTGCGCCGGCAGACAGCTCCGATGTGCCGGAAGCCAGCTCCGTTACGCCGCTTTCAAGCTGCAGCGATCCGTCTGCCAGCTTCGCCAGATTTCTTTGCAGCAGCTCGGCGCCGTCCTTCGCCTGTTCGGCTCCGTCATGCAGCTCCGCCGCTCCGCCGCTTGCTTCCCGGAAGCCTTCCGCCGCTTGGCCGAACGAATCGAACACCGATTCGGCATAAGCCTTCGTGACTTCGGCGGACACCTCGTTTTTCAGTTTTTCGATGGCGCTGTCCCCGATTTTCCCCGCCAAATAATTGCTTCCGTCGTTTTTCAAATAGACGAGGGAAGCCGGCTGCGGATTTTCGTCCATTAACGTGGCCGCTTGCTTGGAGAAATTATCCGGCACTTCGACCGCCAAATAATATTCCCCGTTATTCAGTCCGGCTTCCGCGGCTTCCTTGCTGACGAAATCCCATTGAAACTCGTCGTTGTCCTTCAGCCTTTCGACCAAATCGCGGCCGACGCCGATGCTTTTCCCGTCGAGCACCGCCCCCGCATCCTCGTTTACGACCGCCACCGGCAGCTTGCTCAGCTGGCCGTAAGGATCCCAGAAAGCGCCGATCAGCATGCCGCTGTACATAATAGGGATAAGCAAAATGCCGATAAACGAAACAAGCATTTTTTTATTTTTTAGTATAGCCCGCATCTCCGAGCCAAATGACTTTAAAGCCTGCATCTCGCCGTTCCTCCTATCCGTCCTCGCTTAACCGAACTGACCGATTTATTCATTTGGTCACTCCAATCCAAAATAAAAGCCTGCCATCGTAGCCAATGGCACGGCCGTTATTATCTCGCTTCCAGCCCGGAGCGAAACAACTGAGTGAAATATTCCGCAATCCGCTCCCTCGGCAAAGGCTCGAACCTATCGTTCCAGTCCGTCGAAAGCGCCAAATAAAGCTTCAGCATCGAATAGGCGGTGACCATCGTGTTGCCCGGCCGGATCTCGCCCTTGTCCGCAGCGGCCCTCACTTCCCGCTCGATATAATCGACGACGGAATGCTCGAGGCTGTGCAGCCCCTCCTTCGCGACCTGGGTTCCGATATCCCGAACCTCCTGGGAAAGCTTCACGAACAAAGCATGCTGGTCGCGGTACACCAATATGCGGTTCAGCACGTTCGCCAGATTGTCGAAAAACGGCAAATCGCGGTCGATCGCCTCCTCCGCCACGTTTCTAAGCTCCTGCTTGAACGATTCGATGATTGCGCCGAACAGCTCCTCTTTCGTTTCAAAAAAAGTGTATATCGTTCCTTTGCCAACGCCCGCCAGCTTCGCGACGAGCTCCATCGTCGTCGCTTTATAGCCGAACGTGGCGAAAGAGCGGCCGGCGGCTTCAATGATCTGCCGTTTGCGGTCCGTTTCCAGCGATCTCTCCTCCTCATGGAATGACCAGAAATATAATCCGGTCATCTGGTCATATTGACAGTATAACAGCAGCCGCTTGGCAAAGCAACCGGGCGGCCTCCCTGGACTAAAGCCCAATCTTCACAACAAAACGCTCCCCGGTGCGGCGGCTTGCCCGTTACCGGCCCATCTGGCGGCAACGGGCGCGCAACCGCGGCTTTCTACAGCCGGTAATCGGCTCGCAGCACGCGGAGCGTATCGATACTTCGCTCGATCCAGCGTTTGTACCGGTCGTCCGCCCCTTCCAGCGAAGCGGCCAGCTCCTCCGTCTGCTTGTCGAGCGCTTCCGCCAGGGAGGCCGAATAATCCGGCACTTCTCCCCCGAACGGCTCGATGTCCCGAAGAAGAACGGTCGATTTTTCCGTATAGCTTAACGCCCGGCGCTCATGAAACAGCGGAACGTCGGGATCGTACGGATGATGAAGATCGCCTTGCTGCGGATGCCGGACGACCGCCAAAATTTTGACCACGGCGCGCGGTCCGTAAAATTCCGATATTTCGCCTATGTACCTTCCCGTGCGGATATCCGCAAGCACGAGGCTGCCAACGGATAATTGTTGTTTTTCGGGCTCCATACGACTTGTCCCCTTTCCGTCTTTCGATTACAATTTATATTCTAACATCTTTTTCCTCCGCGGAAACGGCTTCGTTCCGTCTTAAGGCTTCCGGCGCCTAAAAAACGTCTTCACACGATAAATGCTTGTATTCGCAGGGCGTCAAGAAGTAATATGGAAATGAGATAACGGTGTGAGCGCTCGGCTGACGCCTCGCTTGAATGGCTAAGATTAGGCTTAACGGAGAAGGATAAGCCATATACATGAGTAACGTACGAAACGAACATAGGCTAACGCCGCAAGCGGCAGCTTGTATCGCCGGTCGGAATTGAGACGGAGAACCTTCTTCTACCGATCCGGCAAGAAAAGTAGGTGATTGAATGCGTAAAAAAAGAGTGATGCTGCTGTCCGAAGGTTTCGGGAGCGGGCATAATCAGGCCGCTTACGCGCTTGCGGCCAGTCTGCGGCGGTTATGTCCCGGCATCTCCACTCGCGTGTTTGAGCTAGGCAAGTTCCTCAACCCGAGAATTGGTCCGTTAATCGTCTCGGCCTATCGCAAGACGGTGAGCAAACAGCCGAAAGTCGTGGGGCTGATGTACCGCAGCAATTATGAGAAGTCACTCAACCGATTCACGCAGCTGGCACTTCACCGAATGTTTTATACCCATACATCGCAGGTTATTTCTCAGCTTAAACCGGACGCCATCATATGCACCCATCCCGTTCCGAACGCGGTCGTAGGCCGCTTGAAGCGGCTTGGATTGAATACGCCGCTCTACACCGTCATTACCGACTACGACGCGCACGGCTCCTGGATCAATCAGGAAGTGAACAAGTTTCTCGTATCGACGACGGTCGTTCGCGACAAGCTCGTTGACCGCGGCGTTGCGCCGTCGCGCATCGAGGTGACGGGCATTCCGGTCCATCCGGACTTCTGGACCCGGGGAGACCGTCAGGAGGGTCTGAGGCATTTCGGCTTGAAGGATATGCCTACCGTTCTTGTAATGGGCGGCGGCTGGGGATTGTTGTATGAAGATGAACTGCTGGAATATATGACGCAATGGCGCGATAAGGTTCAGCTTATTTTTTGCGTCGGCCAGAATGAAAAGGTTCAGGAAGAGATGCAGTCCAATCCGATTTTTAATCATCCGAACATACGGATTATGGGTTTTACCCGGGAGATCAGCAAGCTGATGGATATCGCCGACGTCCTTGTCACGAAGCCGGGGGGCATGACCTGCACGGAAGGCATGAGCAAAGGAATTCCGATGCTGTTCTACCATCCGATTCCGGGGCAGGAGGAAGAGAACTGCGAATATTTCGTCCGGAACGGATTCGGCGAAGTGCTTGATTCGAAGGCGACGATAGACAAATGGTTTACGATGATCCAGGAGCATCAAACGGCGGAGCAGTTCCGCAGCCAGCTTCTGGCGCGACGCAATCAACAATACGATCCGGCAGCATGTACGCAAGCCGTCCTGCGATTTTTGCAGTGACGGTTTTTTTCTGCTTAATTTTCATGTTATTTTTCATGGACCGCAACCTTCGGGTAAGCTTTAGCGTCTAAACAACGAAAGAAGCTGAAATTTAGCATTTTACTTATAACCTGCTAATCTGGGATACTTTTACACATTGTTCCGAATGTTCATTTGGTCTATACTGTCTTGGTTGCCGATCATGATAGAATAACTAGACTTCGGAAAGGAGTTGGTCGTAAGCATGAGCACGGCGATTACTCGCAGAGACAAGATTCCCGAGCTTCAGCTGGTTCGGGCCTTCGCCATTATCGGCGTATTGTCGGTGCATTCGACTTCCTTTGCAACCGTGGAAATGATGAATTACCCGCATGCCAGCTTCCTTTACAATTTTTTTAATATATTCATGAAGTTCGGAACCCCTACTTTTATATTGCTAAGCAGCTTCGTTCTGTTCTATAACTATTACAGCAGACCTTTAGACCGCAGTTTGATAGGCGGGTTTTACAAGAAAAGACTTTTATATATCATTATCCCGTATTTGCTGTTTTCGCTGGTCTATTTCGTCAACTACCGGATCCACAGCAGCACCGCCCTTTCCGCCGGAGAGACGCTGCGTCAGTTATGGCAGGACGTTGCGACCGGAACCGCAAATACGCATCTGTACTTTGTTTTTATAAGCATTCAGTTTTATTTGCTGTTTCCGCTGTTTTTATGGCTGCTGAAACGGTTCCCCGCCCTTGCGGCATGTGCCGTTCCGATCGGGATCGCGATCCAATGGGCGTTCGTGCTGGTGAACAAGTACGGGCTGGCCGAGCCGGTGCCGAATAAAGGCAGCTGGTCGTTATCGTATTTTTCTTATTATTTCATGGGAGCCGCTTTAGGCATTTATTTTCCGAGAATCAAAAACTGGATCGTCATGTCGCGCGAGCATGCAACGCCGGTTAAAATCGCTGCATGGACGCTGCTTTGGGCCGCATGGCTGGCCGCCGGCCTCAGCCACGTTTATATATGGCACCAGACCCGGACGGGAGCCGGAAGCTATAACTCGCTGCTGTACGAAGGGCTTTGGAACCTGCACACGTTTTTGTCCGCCCTGGTGCTCATGCAGCTGGCGTTTGTCATTTACCGTTATGTTTCCGGACCGCTCGCGAGCGTGCTGGGCCATCTCGGCGCCATGTCGTTCGGCATTTACTTGATCCATCCGCTGTTTCTGTATTATTACCGCTTGTTTCATCCGCAAGCCGGTTCGCCGTATATTCATGTCTGGTATTTAGGAGGGTTCGCCGTCGCGCTGATCGCCTCATGGGCCGTCGTAACGTTGACCGCACGGTATGTGCCTTTCAACTGGATTATATTCGGCAGCTTGCCGAAACGCCGTACCGGAGCCGATAAGCCGGCCCATCAAGCCCGGAAGCAGCAAACTCCCAAACAACTCGAGGCATAAGGGGAAGCTATCGTTGAAGATTAGGCATGTTATAACGCTTTTGGCCATGCTGCAGCTTGCGCTGCTGCCCGCGGCGGCGTTCCAGGCGGACGCCGCCGCTTTGGCCCATTACAAGGATAAGGCAATTGTCCTGATGTATCACGACCTGGCTTATGCCGAGAGCAAAACAAGGTCCGCTACCATTACGCCGGCCCGTCTCGGATCGCATCTGAAAACATTGAAGGACAACGGCTACAATGTGATTAGTATCGAGCAATTTTACGATTTTATGCTGAACGGGGGCAAGGTGCCGGAGAACGCGGTCGTTCTGACGTTCGACGACGGCTACGAAAGCTTTTATTCCCTCGCCGCCCCCGTTCTGAAAAAATACGGCATGAAAGCCGCCAATTTCGTCATCGGAAGCTCGACCGACCTGAACGACAAAGAAACGAAGCATATGACGTGGGAGCAGATGAAAAAGCTGAAGAAGGAAGGCTTCAGCTTTTACAGCCATACATACGATTTGCATTATTACGCCCCGCTGAACGAGAAAGGCACCCGGACGGGGCCGGCTTTGATGCACCGAATTTATTCCGCCGCTAGAGGAGGGCAGGAAACGTTAAACGAATATAAGGCGAGAGTCGCATCCGATTTGAATCTGATGGAGAGCAAGCTCGCCGGACAGCTTGGCAACACGTATCAAATGTTGTCTTACCCGTACGGCGAATACAACAACATGTCCAAAAAACTCGCCAAGGAAGCCGGCATCGGCTTATTTTTCACGATTGAACCGGGCATTAACCAAGCCGGCGACGACACCGTCCGCCGAATCAATGCCGGAACGCCCGCCATGAGCGGAGCCAAGCTGCTGGAGACGCTCCGGGCCTACGATCAGCCGCTTTAGCTGACCGGTGCCGCATTGCGCCTGCAGCCGTCGTGCCGCCGCTTGGGGTTTATGAAAACAAAGGGAAGCTTCGACTCACCGCCGAAAGCGACGGGTCGAAGCTTCCCTTTGTTTTGCTACAGCGCGCTGCCGCCGAACAAGAAGCGGTATTCCCAATGCGTGCCTTTAATGCTGCTTATTTTGACTCCGCCGCTTGCGACGGAATACGTGTGCAATATTTTGCCGTCGCCCAAATAAATCCCGTCGTGCGAAATGCGGGCGGTCGATTTGTTGATCCCGGCGTAAGCCGAAGCGGTTGTCCCTTTATAGTCCGTAAAGAACATCAGATCTCCCCGCTTCAGCTTGGTCCAATCCGTTACGGCGTTGCCTTTGCTTTTGACGTATGCCCCTTGCGAAGAGGAATCTGCGGGCAGCTTGATGCCAAGGGCGTCGAGGAACGCCTGGCGGACAAAGTCCGAGCAGTCAAACGTTGACGTGTCGTAACGGCTGGAGCCGTATTCGTACGGCGTACCCAAATATTTCATGCCGGCCGCGATGACGGCTTCGACTTGCTCGCTGGAAGTCGCCGTACCGCTGCCTGAACCGTTGTCGCTGCCGCTTGAGCCGCTTCCGCTCCCCTCGGAGCTTCCGCCGCCGATCGTGCCGTTTACGGTTATGTATTGCGACTGAGAGCTGACGTAACCTGTCGTGCCGCCGCTGTCCTTCACTTGATACCAATAGCTGTTCGGCCGGGACAGGATTTGAACCGTTTCCCCCGCCTTCAAATACCGGATGCGCGAAGCCGAAGTCGACGCCCCGGTCCGGAACGATACCGACTTCAGAATCGTGCCCGCCGCTCCGGACGTTTCGGAAGATTCGGAGCCGGAAGTAATCGTTGTATATTTGGAGGATGCGGACAAATAGCCGGTCGTGCCGTTTTGGTCGGTCGCTTTGTACCACGATGCGTTCACTTTCTCGATAATCGTAACGGTTTCGCCTTTACTCAACATACGAATGACCTTCGACGATGAAGAAGGCTCCGTGCGGAAGTTGACGCCGTAAACGACCTTCGCCGTTTGCGCGGCCGCCTCTGCCGGCACCACGGCCGCAACCGGGCTGGCGAGCAGCGCCGCGGCAAGTCCCAACGTCATGATGCTTCGACTTGTTATGTTTTTCAATCGATGCGCCTCCTTATGCTTGTACCTATGATGGATTCCCACTCATTGTAGAAGCCGTAAGGAATCCCGGGCATCGGACTATGTTCCTATTGGAAACATTTGCATGGCCGATCTTTTCCAGCCTGAATTTGCCGACAAAAAGCAGAAAAAGACGTCCCCGTAACCGGGGACGCCTTGGCGGCGCATTCGCCGTCTGGCAAACATTACTGTCGTATCAAGGATTTGGGGCGGCGATTCCTTCATCTCAATTGCTTATTTCGCTACTATGGTCCTAGATTATGCCCCTTATCCATATTTTCCATCAATTACTATGCCGGCGAATCAACGAACGACAGCCGGGTCTTCGTTGGATAACGGCTCTACATGAACATGCACGCTCATAATGTTATGCTTTCGCTTCATCCGGCGCTCGATATCGTCGCAAATCGTATGGCTTTCGACGAGCGTAAGCTCCGGGTCTACCTGAACGATGACGTCGATCAGCACATGGCTGCCATGCGCGCGCGCTTTAATGTCTTTAATCGCCTTGACGCCTTTCGTTTGCGCAATCGTGCCGCGCAGCGTCGAAAGCTTCCTCTCGTCGAACCCGTCCGTGAGCGCATGGGTCGAGCTGTAAAAGATGTCCCACGCCGTCTTGCAAATAATGAGGCCGACGAACAACGCGGCTACCGGATCCAGCCAAGGCAGGCCAAGCTGGGCTCCGAAAATGCCCGCCGCAGCGCCGACACTGACAAGCGCGTCCGACAGGTTGTCCTTCGCGGCGGCTTGCAGCGCCAAATTGTTAATCCGCTTCGCCAGCCGGCTGTTGAACCAATAGACCCCGACCATGCAAACGGCCGCAAACAATGCGACATAAGCGGTAATTACGTTGGGCGTCTCCTCCGTGCCGGCGAACAGCTTCTGTACGGCCGTAATCAATACTTGAAGGCCTACGGTCGCCATAATGAACGACGCGATCAGGGCGGCGATCGTCTCTGCCCGAAAATGTCCGTACGGATGGTCTTCGTCCGGCGGTTTTTGCGAGATGCGCAGTCCGATCAGCACGGCCACAGATGCGATGATGTCCGTCAAGTTGTTAAAGCCGTCGGCGACAAGGGCGTCGGAAACGAACCAATAGCCCGCTCCAAGCTTCAAAGCGGACAGCGCAAGATAAGCCGAGATGCTGACCCAAGCGCCCTTCTCGCCTTGTTTAATCTCTTCATACTGATTCAGTGTACTTACCTGCCTTCGTCAAAAAAGTATAGCCGTATCATACCGCAGCGCCACCGTGTGGGTCTAGAGAAACAGTGTTGACCAAGTACGAGCTTTTATGCACCTGCGCAACAAATTGGTGACAGGCCATCTTTTACGGAGCAAAGCCCGGACGCTTCGCTTGAACGCGAGTCCGGGCTTTTGTCCCGCTGTGCCGCACGTGATCGGACCTTGCCGGCCGGCTTTCATTTATTCCCGCCAAACGTCTTTGAAATCGATCCAGCCGTGCTGATTGATCGTCACGCCTTTGAACGAAGGATGATAGTTCGTGTAAAACTTCGCGTGCAGCAGGAACGAAATCCTCGCCTCGTCCTTTAAACGGCGTTCAATCTCGCCGTAAAACGCCTGTCGCTCCTGCAATTGTTCAAAGCCAAGCGCAAGGTCGATTTTTTCCGTAATCCAGCTCTGCATCCCGGGATCCTGATACTCCTTGACGAAGCTTCCTTCCTGCACGTAGTTTTCGATCAGGCAAACTTCCTCTTCGGGAAAAACGATGGCATGGAGGATGGCGTCCGCTTCGCCGAGATAACGGTGGATGTTCTCGCTCGTTCCGATCAGCAGCCGCACTTCGATGCCAAACTCGGCGCAGCGCCGCGCAATCCATTCCGCGTCTTTCGCATGCTTGCCGTATGCGGCCAACGCGACCGGCTCTCCGTCGTAGCCCGCTTGTTTCAGAAGCTGGAGCACCTCCTGCCTTCCGCTATCCGTGTGGTCCCTCGGGGAATCCGGATCGAAGAAGAAACCCGACGCCGCACGGTCCCGGTAATCGCCCAGCTCCGCGATCATCGCGTTCCGGTCGATCAGCGCGTCGACCGCACGCCGAAAAGCAAGCGTCCGGTGCGGCCCGTCCTTGTTCATGTTCCAGGTCAACAAGGATGTGCAGCCGTCTTGCGACTCCTTCAGCTCCCAGCCGTTCTCCGGCTTGATTTCCCGTTCTTCCGGCTCGCACAACAGCTGCTGCCAGCTTAAGACGTCCCGATCCCGCCCGAGCAGGCCTTCCTCCGGCATGACGACGATGTCCACGCTGTCCAGATGCGGCCGCCCTTGATAATAATGCGGATTGGCCTGCAGAATGACCCGGTCCTCCGACCAGCTCTCGATCTGGAAGGGGCCCGTTCCGGCCGGACGGCGCCAGTAGTTGTCTTCGGATTGACCGCCCAGGTCGCACGGAAGAACAGACATCGCGACCGAGCATAAAAACCGTAAAAAAAGCCGGTTCGGCTTGTTTAGATATATTTTTACGATACGCGGGGAAATCGCCTCGGCTCGATCCAGCGTACGCACGATCCAGCCGTTTCGCCTTTCTCTCAGCCGTTCCAACGTATATACGACATCGGCGGCATTCAGTTCTTTGCCGTTATGGAAGATGACCCCTTTGCGAAGATGGAACGTCCATTCCATCCCCTCCGCGCCGCACTCCCAATGATGGGCGACGGCCGGTACGATTTTGCCGGTCCTGTCGGATTGAACCAAACGGTCGAACAGCTGCAAAATGAGATGCCCGGACAGCGAAAACATCGCTTCGGCCGGATCGAGCGTAACGATAGGCTGGTAGACCGGGAGACGCAGCACGTCGGTCCCTTCCTTCTGCTCCTTGCCGAAGCCGAATCGGCCGTTCATCCAGTCTACGAATCTTTCGCCCGCTCCCGTATCTCCGCCGTAAGCTCGCAGCAGCTCGTAAGCTTTGTTATATTCGCCCGCTTCGGCGTAGGACTTGGAGGCGCCGAACAACAACTCGCCCTTGTCGGCCAGAAAAACAAGCCTGGACCTGTTCCCCCTGCCCCGACCGGCTTTCCATTCTATAAGTCCTTCTTCCTCCAGCTTGCGCAGCACAAGCTTCGCGTTGCGCTCGGTGCAATAAAGCGCCTCGGCGATTTGCCCGAGCGAAGTTTCGGCCGACGCGCCGGCGCCACCGGCATTCCCGAACCGTTCGTATAATTCCAAATAACGTTCCAGCGCTTGCATGTGTGTCGGACCCGCCTCCCATGCAGAAACTGCTTCATCGTCCTGGAACAAGGACGGTCAGTTTCGGCGTGAAATATAAGACCATTTAAACTTATCAATTGTCAACGGTTAAAAAAAGAGGAAATCCAATAAGCGTATTCTACTCTTTTTACAAATATGCCGCGCCCTCATAATGATCTTAGCAAGGGAATGCAGCAGCTCCTTTGCAAAAGGAGGTCGATTATGATGATGGATAATCATTATACCGTACAGAAACTTCACGAGCTACGGGAGATTGAATTAGAGAAGCGGATTCGCTCGGGAGAATTCGTCGTATCCGAGGCGGAGCTTGACCGGCGGCGGCCTGCCGGCCGTTCGATTCGGGCTGCGGCGCAGGCGATGCTCCGGCTGATGAAGCCGGCGGGACGCCAAGCAAAAGGCCGCCCCGGCCGTTGATGGAACGGCTGGGCGGCCTCGCTATAGAGTCGTCTGCTATTAGTTGACTGCGTACATGCGCTCGCGTAGCGCTTTGATATCTTCGCTTTCCAGATATTCGTCGTACGTCGTCAGACGGTCGATGATGCCGTTAGGCGTAATTTCGATAATGCGGTTCGCGATCGTTTGCACGAACTGATGGTCATGCGACGTGAAGAGCACGGTGCAATCGGTATCGATTAGCCCGTTGTTGAGCGCCGTAATCGATTCGAGATCCAAGTGGTTGGTCGGTTCGTCCATAATAAGGACGTTCGCGCCGCTGAGCATCATTTTGGACAGCATGCAGCGAACTTTTTCGCCGCCGGACAATACGCTTGCTTTCTTGTTGCCGTCGTCGCCGGAGAACAGCATCCGGCCCAGGAACCCGCGGATGAACGTCTCGTCCGGGTCCTTCGAATATTGCCGCAGCCATTCTACGAGCGTCAGGTCGACGCCGTCGAAATAAGCCGAGTTGTCTTTCGGGAAGTACCCTTGGGTAATCGTGACGCCCCATTGGTATTTGCCTGCGTCCGGCTCGAGCTCGCCCATCAGCAGCTGGAACAATACCGTCTTCGGCAGGCCGTTCGGACCGACGAACGCGATTTTGTCGCCTTTATTGATCGTAAGGGTCAAGTTGTCGATAACCTTCTCGCCGTCGATCGATTTCGTCAAGCCTTCGATCAGCAGGATCGATTTGCCGGCCTCGCGCTCGCCTTTAAAGTTGATGAACGGATATTTCCGGTTCGACGGGCGGATGTCGTCGAGCGTAATTTTATCAAGCAGCTTCTTCCGGGAAGTCGCCTGCTTCGACTTGGACTTGTTGGCGCTGAAGCGCTGAATGAACGCCTGCAGCTCCTTGATCTTGTCTTCCTTCTTCTTGTTCGCTTCGCGCTGCAGCTGAAGCGCCAGCTGGCTGGACTCGTACCAGAAGTCGTAGTTGCCGACGTACAATTGAATTTTGCCGAAATCGATGTCCGCGATATGGGTGCAGACCGTATTCAGGAAGTGACGGTCGTGGCTGACGACGATAACCGTGCCTTCGTAATCGGCCAGGAAATCTTCCAGCCATTTGATGGACTCCATGTCCAAATGGTTGGTAGGCTCGTCAAGCAGCAAAATGTTCGGATCGCCGAACAAAGCTTGCGCGAGCAGGACGCGAACCTTCTCGTTGCCGCCGAGCTCGGCCATTTTTTTATCGTGCAGGTCGGGCGTGATTCCTAGTCCGTTAAGCAATTCGGCCGCTTGGGATTCCGCTTCCCACCCGTTCAGTTCGGCGAATTCCGCTTCCAGCTCGCCGGCGCGCATGCCGTCCTCGTCGGTAAAGTCGGCCTTGGCGTACAAGGCGTCCTTCTCCTTCATGACGTCGTACAGATGCTTATGGCCCATAATGACGGTTTCGAGCACTTGGAAATCGTCGTATTCGTAATGGTTCTGCTTCAGCACCGCCATCCGCTCGCCCGGCGTAATATGAACTTCGCCGTTCGTCGGCTCGATTTCGCCGGACAATATTTTCAGAAACGTCGATTTGCCCGCTCCGTTGGCCCCGATCAGGCCGTAACAGTTGCCGGGCGTGAACTTGATATTTACGTCTTCAAAAAGCGCCCGCTTCCCGTAACGAAGCGTGATGCCACTTGTACTGATCATATCGTTATATCCCATCCTTCTTGGCTTGAAATCTTAAGTCTAGCTTGCATCTCGAACCATTATAGCATAGTCTCGCGGCCAAACGGGATGGTATTGTTTATTTTTGCGGATTTCCGCCTCTGGCAACATTTGTCCGGGACACCCCGTGCTTCGACTCGCCGAAGAAACTCGCCAGACAAAAGCAAACGCCCGGCCAACCGCTAAAGGCTTGCCGGGCGTAAGGCTATATCGCCGTTGCCGATGCTTTTCCCCGATCAGTCCCAATGAAGCTTTACTTCGTTGCCGGTGCGGGACGATTCGTAAATCGCGTCGAGAATGCGGTTGTTCGTGTAACCGGTCATCGCCGACGTGATCGGCTCTTTGCCTTCCTTAATACAATCGACGAAATGCTCGCTAAGCAGCACGCGGTCGTTCCGATCGTCGGCGGGGGCGATCTCGGACGTGACGACCTCGTTGTCCTTGTGCGTCACGAACGTGCCGCTGCCGCCGACCATCGAGATGCCGCCCTCCGTTCCCATCAGATGCACGGTCGGCTCCTCGCTGATTGCCGCCGAATGCGCCGCCCAGCTGACGTCCAGCGCGAGAGTGGCCCCGTTGTCCAGCTTGATCAAGGCGGACGCCAAATCCTCTACGTCGAAATAGCCGTCCCAGTTCGGCGTACCCCAATTGCCGATGCCGCGCTTCTGCGGCCCGAATTCCGCATACGTCGAGCCGTAGACGGATACCGGCTTCGGATTGCCCATCAAATACAGCGTCAAATCGAGCATATGAACGCCGATGTCGATAAGCGGGCCGCCTCCGGCCAAGTCTTTGCGGGTAAACCAGGAGCCCCAGCCGGGAATGCCTTTTTTGCGCATGTAGCTTGTTTTGGCATTGTAAATCCGGCCCAGCTCCCCTTGCTCGATCCGCTCTTTGACAGCGCGCGCCAGGCCTCCCCACCGCATCTGATGCGGCAGCATGACGATTTTGCCGGATTTGCGCTGCTCTTCGACGACGGACCATGCCGCCGCGGAATCGATCGCCATCGGCTTCTCGAGCATGACGTGCTTGCCGTGCTTCAACGCTTCGATCGCCAGCTCCGCATGGAACTTGTTCGGAACCGCCACGATCACGGCGTCGATCGTCTTGTCATCGAACAGCTGCTGCGGCGTGGCCGCAACCGAAATGCCGTGCTCTTCCGCACGCTTCCCGGCAAGCTCCGCGCTCATGTCCGTCACGGCAACGACTTCCGCTCCTTGCACTTGCTTAAACGTCTTCATATGCACATCGCCAATGGCGCCTGCGCCGATTACACCGATTCGTACTGGATTCATCTTATGTCTCTCCCGGGCGGGACGCCTATGCCGTCGGCAAAAGCCCCGCATAAATTGTAAACGCTATAACCAGTATACATAAAAAGGCCGCGAACCGTCATTCTGTGAATTTGGCAATGTGTTGTCCGGGTTTGTCATAGGAGGGTCCCGCCTAGTGGTTTAACGCGGCTTTTGCAGCCGGGGAAACGAGGAATCGGCCATTAGCGCCCGCTCCGTTTTTCATGTAAACTAGACTATGAGCTAAACTTCTTATCGAAGTCGTTCGGGGATGCCCGCGCCCTCTTGTCCGCGGACAGACCGTGCCGAATGTGAAATAAGGCCGTTATATGCGAGCCGACGTACCGATTTTTCCCGAGGAGGTCTTAAGAGATGAAGCTATTGAATATTGAACCGACGCCAAGCCCCAACTCGATGAAGCTTAACATAGACGAAGCGCTGCCCCGCGGCGTTCGCCAATCGTTCACGAAGCAAGAAGCGGACAACGCGCCGGAGCCGCTTCGCAGCCTGCTTCGCATCGAAGGCGTGCGGAGCGTGTTCCGCACCGCCGATTTTATTGCGCTGGACCGCGTGTCGAGCGCGGATTGGGCCGTCATTCTGAGCGAAGCCCGGCAGCTGCTTGGCAACGAGACGGAAGCCGGCGGAACGGCGGCCGAGACCGGCGCAGACAGCTTCGGCGAAGCGCATGTGCTCGTGCAGATGTATCGGGGCATTCCGATTCAGGTGCGGGTAAAAGCCGGCGACCGCGAAGTGCGTTCGGCGCTGCCGCAGCCGTTCACGGAAGCCGTAACCGCCGCGGCCGGCTCCACGATGATCCGCGAGCGCAAGCTGGAGGAATTCGGCGTCCGTTACGGCGAGCTGGAGGAAATTGCGGCGGAAGTCGTCAAGGAGCTGGAAGCTTCCTACCCGCCTGAACGGCTGCAGGCGCTTATTGAAGAAGCGAAGGCGCAGGGCGCTAGCGCGGCCGAGCCGGTTCCGCCTTCAAGGCCCGCTCCTCTGTCGGGCGAACAAGTTGCCGAGGCGTTCGAGCTTGACGACTGGAAGCTGCGCTATGCCGCCTTCGACCGCCTGTCGCCGGAGCCGGAACATCTTCCGCTCATTGCCCGCGCGCTGAAGGACGAGAACATGTCGATCCGCCGCCTTGCCGTCGTCTACCTCGGCGACCTGCGCACGCCGGAAGCGATGCCTTATTTGTTCGAAGCGCTGAAGGACCCTTCCGCAGCCGTCCGGAGAACGGCCGGCGACACGCTCTCCGACTGGGGCGATCCGGCGGCGACGGGCCCGATGATCGAAGCGCTTCGCGATCCGAACAAGCTGGTCCGCTGGCGCGCAGCCCGCTTCCTCTACGAGGCCGGCGACGAAACGGCGCTGGAGGCGCTCCGCGTAGCGGCGGAAGATAAAGAATTCGAGATCCGGCTTCAAGCGCAAATGGCGCTGGAGCGGATCGAGCGCGGCGAAGAAGCCGCCGGTTCGGTGTGGCAGCAGATGACCGCCGCGCGCAACCGCGAGAACGGGGAATAATCGCAAGCGGAACGCTAACGAATCGTAATGCTCTTATTTGAGCGAATTGCGAAAATTATCCAAACGAACGAACTCCAGAGGCGTTATTGGGCTGCAATGGGAACGAATAACCGTTCCGAGCCGGAAATAGCGCTTCTGGAGTTCGTTATATTTTCATTCGGTTGTTCGAGGGGCAAATAACGGGTGCCGGGTTCGTCCAAAATGGTCTAACAGGTTTCGAACGGGCCCCTCCGGCTGCTTGCGGATTCATACAAGGCCGGGGCTGGCCAAATCGCAGCTTGGGAACTTCCCGGCTCAAGTCCTCGTCACGGCCGCCAATCATGCAGAGCCGCCTGCTCGCCCGTTCGCGCAAGCGGCTGCGCTCACCCCGCCGTCAGCTCCAGCGTGACGAGCACGGACCCGTCCGTGCCGTACGGCTCGTACGTCGCCTTGTAGCCGGCCGGCCGGCTTAGCCCGTTAACGGCCGCTTTCAGATCCTCGGCGAGCCGCTCCCCCTGCTCGTACCGGAATTGCAAGGCGCCCGCCTTCGCTTGCAGCGCCTGCTCAAGCCTCGCGGTCAACTGCCGTACGCCGTTTACCGTGTACTCCGGCTCCAGCCAGTGAAGGCCGAGCTGCCGCTGCAGCTCCGCGAATACGGCTTGCTGTCCGCTGCCGCCGCTCTTCGCGAGCCGGCGGACCGTGTCCGCATAATCCGTATCGGCCGCCGGATACGCGAGCGTCCAGGAATGGTCCTTTCGAAGCTGCTCGTCGGTCCGCAAATAATACGTGTAGCGGATGCGGCCGTCTTTGGACGCCCCTCCGTCCCTTGCAACCGGATCGTCCCATGTCAGATCGAGATGGTACCACCGGCCGTCGAGCATCACCATGTTCCAGGCATGCTGCTCACCGGTGTTGACCTCCCCTTCGGCGATGCGCGCCGTAATTCCGGCTTCCGTCAGCATGCGGTAGCCGAGCAGCGAATAGCCTTGGCAAACGGCCAATCCTTCCTTCAACGCTTCATAAGCGGTATACCGCTTAAGGCCGGTATCGTAGTCCACGTTCGAAACAACCCAGTCGTGGATCGCTTTCACCCGTTCATGATCGTTCATGCCCGGCTCGATTATCCGACCGAGAATTTGCCGGACCTCGGCCGTCACCGCCTCCGATTGCTCCTTCGTTTCCCGGTAGCGGGCTTCGATATGGATCGTCGAGCGGTCGCCGATGCTGCGGATCGTGTACACATAGGATGCGAGCGAATAACGAACGTAGTCGTCCTGCGCGAGCGCCTCGCGTATGCGGTCCGGCAGTTCCTTCGCCAGCTTGTCGCGGTCCCCTTCGTATACGGCGTCGAAGCGGCTTTCCCGGCTCGCGAAGCCTGCGGCCAAATCCCGAATAAGCCGCTCCTCCGCGCTCATTCCTCTTACGCCGTCCGCCGCCGCTTCCTCGCCTTCCGCCCTCGCGGCCAAAACATGCTCCCTTATTGCGTCCCGCTCGCTCCAAGCGAATGCCGCCGCTATAAGGACGGCAAGAGCCGTCCACCTAATGCCGCCTCGTTTGCGTCTCGGCATTGCGCACCTCCTTTCCTCTGCTTGCGTCTATAAGCCTAGTTATACGTTCATTCATGTCCGATAACGGCCCGATTCAATCCGGAAAGCAAATAAACGCGGACATTTTCGGTATGCCCATGTTTATTCCGAAGGCGCGGCGGGCAGAACAGCTTGCCGAAACGCAAAAAAAACGCGACAGGCGAAAAAAGAGCTCCACCCGATTTCTTCTTCCGAAGCAAGACGGCCTCCTTCGCTTTTGCCGTCAAATCGTGTTAATAAACCGTTCCAGCTCGTTCGCCATCGTGAACAAATTCGCCCGGTTTTCGAATTCCTCGCGCGTTTCCGGAAGCGGCAGGCTTCGATGATAGTCGCGTATTTCGCGCAGCTCGTGGTAGAACCGGTCCGTCGCCGTTCCTTTGCGCAAATTGACGCTAAGCTCTTCGACGAAGTCCCCGATCCGGTTGCTTTGCTCCATCTTGGCCGTGATCCGCGACACCATCGGCAGCATCCGGTCGACGAGCTCGTATTGAAGGCGCTTGTTTTCGAAATACGCGGCGTAGCCGTCGGCTTTGCCGGAGCCTCCGGTTTGGTTCTCCGCATTCAGGGCCGCGAGGCTTCTCCCTTTCGCGATCGTTTCGGACAGCTGCAATACTTCTTTGCCGTCCCATAACGTATAGCCGTTCTTCAAATAAGAGGAGATTTCGTGCAAAATGGCCGCCAGCAGCTGCTCGGAACGTTCCATGTGACGGACAAGCTCCTTATCGATGCTTGGCATGTACCAATTGACCAGCAGCGCAACCCCAAGGCCGATGAGAACGAGCGACAATTCGTTCAGGAAGAAAGCCGCATCCATCTGCTTGTGCAAGAAGACGTGCATCATCATGACGACGCTGCTCGCGATGCCCTCCTGGATTTTAAACTTGACCGTCAAAGGAATAAACAGCAGCAGCACGATAAGAAACGCGTACGGATGATAGCCGAGCAGCTCGAATAAAACCGCCGCGAAAAAAATGCCGATAATGCAGGCGAAAAACCGGCTCACCGCCGCATGCACCGACTTTTTGCGCGACTTCTGAATGCAAAGCAGCGTCAAAATGCCCGCCGCCGTATAGTTTTGAAGCTGGAGCAGCTCGCCGAGCAGCACCGAAATGCTGACGCCGACCGCCGTTTTGATCGTTCGAAATCCGATTTTCATAAATACCGCCCGTCGTATGTAGTGATGTCGTCCCGGTAGTTCTCCATTATAAAGGATCGGTGCGGCCGGTCAATTCCATGTTGATCTTAAATTAAGCTCGTAAGGCGATCGATTCGGCTGTGCATCGGACGGTAAAGCCGCGGCAACGGTTCGCTACCGCAGCTTTCCGAACTCCTTCATTTTATATTCGATCCGGCAATCGACCTTTACGTTCGGCAATTCCTCGTTCCAATCGGGAATGCTTTTCCAAGCCCGGTAGCCAATATGGTTGCGGACATACATGCCGATGCCGATCGCATCCGTTTTGCCCGCTAACATCTTGCTCGTCAATTTTTGCGCCCGGCCCGACAAATATTCGGATATTTCCCGCTCCAGCGCTCTGCGGTCCGGGTCTCTTCCAAGCCTTTTGGACCCGATGTATTCCCGGATAGCGCCATTCATTTTAATGGATATCGTAACGTGAAAGTCGCCGCTCCCCCCTCTCCCTACCCGCACTTGCCGATCGCTGACGATCGATTCGAACATGACGTTCTGTTGCCCGCCGTTCTCGCCCGGAAGCTTCATGCTCATTTCGCCTTTGTTGAACGCCCCTTGCAAAATCGAAAAAAGGATGGCGTCTTTCGGCGAAATCCGCATAACGTAACGGTCGTCCCGGAACAATGCGATGCCGTCGATCTCGATATGGTCTCCCGCATCCTTGATGATCGGCGTGGCGGTGTCGATACCGTCGTCCAGCAGATCGCGCTCGAAATGGTACAGCGTCGTTCTGGGAATGCTGTGTCCCTCCGCTTCTTTTTCCAATAATCCGTCAATGTATTTGTCGGTCGGAGGATGCATTTTATAGTTTTTTTCCTGAAGGCTTTGCGCTTTGCCGTTTACGACGACGATTTTCACTTGCGGCGATATCGTCGGATCGCGCAGCAGCGTATCGATATGCCCCTGAACCCCCTGGCGCGCGAAATCGCTTGAAAACAGCACGATTCGCAATTGACCGTTCACGAGCAGCAGATTCGTTTGTCTGCTCATGGAGATTCTCGCGTCTTTCGAGCTTGTTCCTTGGGCGCTTAACACTTCGCGCTGTACCGGCTTGTCCGGATCCGCCCTCGGAAAGCCGATCGTAATTTGAAGCCGGCCTTCCGGCAGCAGATCGTAACCCGTCGTATATACGAAAGCGACCCGATCCAGAATCCGCTGATCCCCGCATCCGGCGAGTATCGCAAGCAAGACAAGCATCGCAAGCGTCTTGACGGATTTACTTTGGGGGATCATGGGCAGCCCCCTCTCCCGAGCGCTGTGCTAACAGAACAACGAGCAAAACGAGCGGGAGGCACAAGGCGATTCCGGTTTCGACGACGCTCAGAACCTCCAGCCAATCGCCCACCTCCTCTATCCCTTCGGGAATAAAGGCAAGCCCGTAGGAGACGTATGTCAAGACGACGCTGACCGCTTGCTTCTTCATTCTCGGCACGATGCGTCCGACCATCTCCCCCGCCGCCCAGACGAACATCAGCACCGAAAACAAAACCGGAAAAATAAAAAAACCGAAAAACAGATTATCGACCCGTTCGATGAACGGCAGCCGGACATAGGCCAAAATATCGATGATCGGGAACATTTTCGATTTAAGCTGCTGCAGACTGTAGATGCCGAACGCCATCAGAGCGGCGTACAAATAATTCCACGTTAAGATTCCGTTCGCCCATATCGCTCCGCCGATCAGCTTCGTTTGCCGGTCGACGTATCCGAAAAGCAGCAGGCACAGCTCGAAGCCGAGAAACGACGAATACATGTCAAATTGCTCGCTTAGCGAAAATTCGCCGCCCTTGAACAAAAAAGGCGTTAAACGGCCCCATTCGAATTCGCCCCAGAAGAAAAAAAGCAAAAATATCATCCAAATGAACATGCCGAAAAATAGAGTAGCGGCTTTGGCGATATTGTAAATGCCTTTGGTGAGCAGCCAGGCGACGAGCGTAACCAAAGCGAAATAGAACAGCATCGAATGTGTCGTCGGAAACGAAAACATTTGGAAAATAAGGATGTACTCCTTGCCCGCCATGCTGCCGAGCATCATCCATATGACCGCGATGGCCGCGTAAAACGGAAACAAGATCGGCTTCGGGATGGATTGCTCCAATATTTCAAAAATCGTCCTTCCGCCGCCAAGCTTATAAACAAGCCCGATCAGGGCAATATTCAGCGTGACGATCAGCCCGAATCCGGCAACCGCAATCCAGCCGTTCGTGCCGAACGTTTGAGCCAGGCGCTGAGGAAGTACAAAGACCATGACACCGGATTGAATCATGTAAATCAGGATCGCGCTATGGATCGGCGCCAATTTTTCATGTGCTGCCACGCATTGCTCACCGCCTTGATTTATTGCGTTGCATGTTGGGGCTCACGCTTTGCGTCGGTCTGAGCCGAAGCGCATGAAACGGAGCGCGAATGAATATGTCCTTCCAGTCCTTCGGCTCAAAAGGCGCGACCGGCGTCAAATACGAGGTGCCGAGACTCGTCAGGCCGCTTAAATGAATGACGATCGCCGCCAATCCGATGACCAGGCCGAAATTGCCCCACAAACCGGCCAGCAGAATAAGACCGAACCGGATCAAGCGGATGGAAGCGCTCATGACGTAGCTCGGAATGACGAACGACGCAATGGCGGAGGACGCGACCGCGATAATAAGCACGTTGCTCGTCAGTCCCGCCTGAACCGCGGCTTGGCCGATGACGATACCGCCGACGATACCGATCGTTTGCCCGATTTTGGTCGGCAGCCGGGCGCCGGCCTCGCGGAGCAGCTCGATCGTCACTTCCATCACAAGCGCTTCGTAAACGGGCGGGAAGGGCACCCGGCTGCGCGATTCCGTCAACGTCACCAGCAAATTCATCGGTATCATCTCGTAATGGTACGTCGTAGCGGAAACGTACAGCGCCGTAAAGCTGGTCGTAATGATAAACGCCAGGAAGCGCAGCAGACGGGTCGCGCTGCCGAGTATCCACCGCTGATAATAGTCGTCCGACGACGAAAAAAACTCAAAGAAGGAAGTCGGCACCGTAAAGACCGACGGGCTGCCGTCCACCAAGCCGACCACCCGCCCCGCAACCAGCTTGGAGACGATGGCGTCCGGCCTTTCGGAAGTCAAATATTGCGGAAAAATCGAATTTTTGTTGTCGTCGATATATTGAATGAGCATGTTCGTGTCCAGCATGGAATCGACCTCGATCTGTTCGATCCGCCTCTTCGCTTCCCGGACGAAGTCCATGTTGGCGATGTCTTTAATGTAAAGCAGATATACGTCGGTTTTGGTGATTTCGCCCACGCTGAGCTTGATGGTCTTCAGATGGGAGCTTTTGAGGCGAGATCGGATCAAGGACAAGCCGATGCCGGCCTGCTCGGTGAACGCGTCATGCGGGCCGGTAATGACCGTTTCCGTCTCGGATTGCGATACGGCCCGCCCCTCGGCGCCATACGCGCTCACCACATACGCGCCCGCGCGCGTAAAAATGGCTACCCCGCCCGCAAGCACCCCGACGATCAGCTCCTTGGAATCGAAGACGGCATAAGGAAGCAGCTGCTCCACCAGCTTGTCCGCTTCCTCGTCCCCCTTCATAATGGGGATCAGCAGCTGTTGGTTCAGCTTATTCTGATCGACCATATGCTCGAAATAAATCAAATCGATCCCGCGGTCGGGAAAACGGCGATGCGTAAGATCGTCGCAATCCCGAAACTCCTCGAGCGTCAGCGCCAGCGACGGAGCTTTCGTCTCTTCCGGAAGAGCTTCCGGCTCCGCCTTATCCTGAAAGGCATCCTCCGCCGTATCGTTCAACATCCATTTTTTTAACCGATCGGAGAACTTCATGCGCACCTCGCCGTGAACAAATGACTTTTGCATCCTTATTTTGCATACTACTTTGGAAAACATACGCAAATTCGAAGACGGCTCCATTAGACTGGAATCGGCAGCCCCCGTTCAAAGGGAATGGATTGGCATCATTTTTTTCAAACAGCAAAAAAACCGGCCTCGCGGCCGGGTTCAATAAGATGGAGCGTAATTCGATTAATGCGGCGACGGAGTTTCCGCGGCGGATGCGGACGGAACGAAACGCGAGCCGCCCCATGCCATCAGCGCCGCCAGGCACAATATGGCCGCCAGCGCGATCCCGAGAAGCCGGAAGCCATGTTGATGTTGCATCAAGGCGGAAGAAAGAAGGGGGCCGATGCTCGCCCCGGCGAATATAAAGCAGCCGTAAAGCGCGGCCGCGCTTCCCCTCGCTCGGCCGCCGAACAGGTTCACGAGCACGATGACGCCCGGCACGGCGGTCGCGATGCCCGCCACGAAAGCGACGCTCGAGACGACGAGCGGCAGCAACGCCGTGGACATGCCCTCGGAGACGATGCCGGCGGCAGCTATTAACAAGCCGGCGATAAGAACTTTGGAAGCGCCGAACCGTTCGATCGATCGGCCGGCAAGCGGCGACACCAGGATGCCGGGTATGCCGGCAAGGCGAATCCACATGAGGCCCCGTTCCCCGATGCCGAACGTTTCTTCGATGTGCGAGCCAAGCCCCGCGTACATTGCGACGAAGCAGAGCAGCAGCGTCACGGCTACCGCATAGGCGAAGAGCAGCGGAGCGCTGCCGAGCAAGCCGAACAGCCGGGCGACCGCCGTTCGCACCGGAATTTTAACGTTTGGCGCCGTTCCGGGGGGAAGCCGAAGCGCGCACAAGGCAAGGACGAGAAAGCCGGCCGCCGAAAGGCCGAATGCGCCCCGCCAGCCGATCATCGGCTCCATCTCGCTTGCATAGATTTGCCCGAGCACGCCCGCAAGCAGGAAGCCGCAGCTGATCGTCGAGATCGCGACGGGCCGCAGCCTCGGAGCAAAAACGTCTCCTACATAAGCGAGCGCCGCAGGCGGAAAGGACGCGGCGAAAAACCCTTGAACGGCCCGCAGCGCAATGAGCCATTCCAGCGTGGGGCTGAAAGCGACGGCGATGCTGGACAATACTAGCGCAAACAAGCCGCCCGCAAGCACGTTGCGGCGCCTCGTCCGGTCCGACCAGGTGCCGAACACGAGATTGCCGAGCGCATACGCAAAGCCAAACGCGCTGCCTGCCCACACCGCCTTGATCGCGGGAGCGTCAAACGCATCGGACAACACGGGAAGCAAAGGGATCGTCATATACAGCAGCGATACGACCAGCACCGCCCCGGTCGCCAGCACGGACATAATCCCGAGGAACACCTTGGTTCCGCTAACCTCATTCAGGTCCATCATTCTCCCATTCTCCGTTTTAGTAGACCGCTGTGTTATTATTAAAGGAATTGAAAAATGAACAACGGCGGTCAAGATTTGTATTACCCTATGATCTTTCCGCTTGTTCGCATGCCCATTATCGATTATGGAGAGATGCAAGATGCTGGTGCATAAAGGGGAAATCGTGTTCCGCCAAGGAGATTCCGGACCGCTGTACCGCCTGAATAGCGGGCTTCTCAAAATCGTTCGCCTTCACGAAAACGGCCACTCGCTGCTTATCAACTTGATTACGCCGGGGGAAATCATCCCGCATCATTCGTTAGTGACGCCCAAGCCCTATCACGGAACGGCTATCGCGCTGACCACCTGCGATATCGAGCCTATTCCGGCGGGACGATGGTATGCCGATCTGGCCAACGATCCAGCCAGGTACCGGGAAATCGCGCTGCTGCTGCAGGACAAGCTCCGCATGATGCAGCAGCGGATCGATCACTTGTCTCAGATTAAGCCCGCGGATAAGCTGAGCAAGCTGCAGCAATGGTTCGCGGCTTATATTTCCCCCGACGCGCTGACGGACGTTCTGACCCAAGACGAGATCGGCCAGCTGATCGGCTTGCGCCGCGAGACGGTGAACCGGCTGCTGAGGGCGCAAGCTTCGGCCGGACACAAGACCGATTAATCCAAAGAACCTTTCGGTCCAAAAAATTCATAATGGATATCGGAAGGCGCGGCCCCCGCTTCCTTCAGTACCCGGTTTATATGCTTCATGAACGGAACCGGTCCGCAGAAGTAGAACCCGGCATCCATCGTCGGTACGACGCTTTTCAGCCAAGGCAGATCGATCAAGCCCTCCTTGTCAAAGCGCCCCAGCTCCCGGTCGCGGTCCGTCGGACTGCTGTAGCAGTAGAACGCCGACAGCTGCGGACGGCTGCGGACAAGCTCCGCCACATGCTCCCGCATGGCATGGACTTCGCCGTTTCTCGCCTGATGGATGAACGTAACTTGCCGCTCCGGCTGCTGTTCCGCGAGCGCGTTCAGCATGGCGATCATCGGCGTCAGACCTACTCCGCCGCTTATGAACACGACGGGGCGGGTATCCTCCATATCCAGCGTGAAATCCCCGGCCGGCGCCGACAGCAGCAGCGCGTCGCCTTCCTTGACCTTTTCGTGCAAATAAGCGGACACGATGCCGGCCGGACGTCCTTCGCAGGCTTCCTCCCGCTTGACCGAAATACGGTAATACGGTTTGCCCGGCGCATCGGATAAGCTGTATTGGCGCATATGGGTATATTTTTCGCCCGGAATTTCCGCTTTTAACGTCACATATTGACCGGGCTTAAACCCGGATATCGCCTTCCCGTCTTGCGGCACCAAATAAAACGATGTGATCGTTTCGCTCTCCTTCGTCTTCCGTTCCACCGTAAACGGCCGGAACCCTTTCCAGCCGCCTTCGGCTTGCTCGGCCGAAGCGTACATATCGCGCTCAACCCCGATGAATGCGTCTGCAATGACGCCGTAAGCTTCCGCCCATGCCTGCAAAATATCGTCTGTCGCCGCATCCCCGAGAACATCCTTGATCGCGGCCAGCAAATTTTCGCCGACGATCGGGTAATGCTCCGCCTTGATGCCCAAGCTGCGGTGCTTGTGGGCGATTTGCACGACGGCGGGAAGGATCTCCTCCAATCGGTCAATATGGGCCGCTGCGGCATAAACCGCATTGGCGAGCGCCGTCTGCTGCCTGCCTTGCCTCTGGTTGGCATGATTGAATAGGTTCAGCAATTCGGGATGGTTCGAGAACAGCATTTGATAAAACCGCTTCGTAATTTCGACGCCGTGGACTTCCAATACGGGCACGGTCGATTTAATGATGTCGATCGTTTTTTGACTCAGCATCTTTATCCCTCGTTTCTCGATTCATAGGACTTCTTATGTTTTTCCATAACTCAAGTATAGTAAACGAGTCCGGATGCCGTTGTGATTGCAATCACGTTAAAAAGGAACGATCTGTGAAGATGCTCGGCGGTCATGCCGGCGGCTTGCCGGCGCAGTCGAATGAATGAAATCGGCGCAAAAAAACGGCATCGTCCCATCCTAAGGACCGATGCCGTTTGCTTGCAGTATGGCGGTATAAGCTATTTTGCCGAAATCGGCTCCAGCGGCTTCGCGTTGCCGTAAACCGGGTACGCGCGGTTGGCCGGCTGCGCCCATTTCACCGCGTTGACAATGACGCGCTGAATCTCTTTGTTATGATACGTCGGGTACGTTTCGTGTCCCGGCCGGAAATAAAAGATTTTGCCGTTGCCGCGCGAATACGTGCAGCCGCTCCGGAACACTTCGCCGCCTTCGAACCAGCTGATGAACACCAGCTCGTCGGGAGCCGGGATGTCGAAATGCTCGCCGTACATTTCTTCCTTCTCGAGCTCGATATATTCGCCGATTCCTTCGGCGATCGGATGGCCCGGAGCCGCTACCCACAAGCGCTCGCGATCGTCCGCCTCCCGCCATTTCAGATCGCAGCTCGTTCCCATCAGCGATTTGAATATTTTCGAGAAATGGCCGGAATGAAGAACGATGAGCCCCATCCCGTTCAATACCCGGCGCTTCACCTTCTCGACGATCTCGTCCTTAACGTCTCCGTGCGCCAGATGGCCCCACCAGACAAGCACATCCGTACGGTTCAATACCTCGTCCGTCAAGCCATGCTCCGGTTCGTCCAGCGTAGCGGTTCCGGCTTGAAAGCCGGCCTCCGCCAGGAACCCCGCGATCGTCCCGTGGATGCCGTTCGGATATATTTCGCTCACTTTCGGATTGCGCTTCTCATGGCGATTCTCGTTCCATACCGTTACGTTCAACATGCGCGATGCACCCCTCATCGTTTATCTGAAGTTCAGTATAAGGAATCTATGGGATGAAAAACAGGCCCGATTTTGTCCGCTTATTATTCAAATATGTCCAGAATTGCGAACTCCGCCATGGAGGAAAGAGATCAACTATAGTTTTTCGGGAAAGCGCTTTAATTTGTTAAGCGTCCATTGTGGTAAGATGAAACAAACATGCAGGAATGGGGGCTGACGCTTTTATGTCGGTTATTCAACGAGATGGCGCTTTTTATACCGGGGAATACAGAAATCTGTTCAAGGAGCACGGCTATTCCGAGGAAGAGATCCGCACAAGGCTCGAACAGGCATGGGCCGACTTGTTCTACGGAAATCCGGATGTGCGGATCTATTATCCGATGGGCGACGATAAAGGCTATATCCTCGATACCGGCAATCTGGACGTCCGGACGGAAGGGATGTCTTACGGAATGATGATGGCCGTCCAAATGAACAAGAAAGAAGAATTCGACCGGCTGTGGAATTTCTCGAAAACTTATATGCAGCACAAGGAAGGCCGTTACAAGGATTACTTCGCATGGCATTGCAGGCCCGACGGCACCCGCATATCCCAGGGACCGGCCCCGGACGGGGAAGAATATTACGCCATGGCCTTATTGTTCGCCTCCAATCGGTGGGGAGACGGCCCCGAGCCTTACAATTATTCCGAGCAAGCGCGAACGATCTTGCGCGCCTGCGTGCATCAAGGCGACAACGGCGAGGGCGATCCGATGTGGGATCCGGAAACGAAGCTGATTAAATTTGTACCGGAAGCTCCGTTCAGCGATCCGTCTTACCATCTCCCTCATTTCTACGAGTTGTTTGCGCTGCAGGCGGACGAGCGGGATCGAGCGTTCTGGAAAGAAGCCGCCGAGGCCAGCCGCGCTTACCTGCATGCCGCATGCCATCCGGAAACCGGCCTTTCGCCCGAATATGCGAATTACGACGGAACGCCGGCGGAGCCGCAGCGTCACGGGGATTTCCGGCATTTCTTCAGCGACGCTTACCGGGTGGCCGCCAATATCGGACTGGATTGGGAATGGTTCCGCAAGGATCCTTGGCAGGTTGAGCAATCGAATCGCATTCAAGCCTTTTTCCGGGATATTGACGTTGCCGATTACCGCCGTTATACGATTGACGGGAAGCCTTTCGACGAGCCGGCGCTGCATCCGATTGGACTTCTTGCAACCAATGCGATGGCTTCGCTAGCCGCGGACGGCCCGGATGCAAGCCATTTCGTCCGTTTGCTTTGGAATACGCCTTTGCGCACCGGCGTGCGGCGTTACTACGATAATTGCTTGTATTTCTTTTGCCTGCTGGCGTTAAGCGGCAATTACCGGATTTATCGATGATCGGGGAATGCCGATAGGATAATGCAAGAAAACTTGAGGCGGGCGAGTATAGGAAACGGCTGGAGGATACAGGGTTAAAGGGTTACTTCTCTTTTTTCCGGAATTTGCTCAGCCGGCTTTCTCTTAAGGCACGGCGCTCGTCTATGAGTTCTTTTTGGGATTTATCTTTCAGCGGTACCGGTTTGGGATTAAACGGCACGATTTTTTTGCCTTTCATCTTATTCTTCTTCATCCTTTGCAAGAGAATAGTAGAAAGTGTGCCCCAAAATGTCCGCCGCTAAACAGAAAAGCTTCCCGGTTAGCACCGGGAAGCTTCTTGGTCTTATTTATCGGGTTAATTCGGCAAGCCGTTCGATTTTCCGCTCGATGATCGAAGTCCGTTGACTGACTTGCTTCAGCATTTGCTCGCGCAATTGCCGGCGCTTGCGAATAATATTCCGTTGAGATATGTCCTCGATGACATGAACGGCGATTGTTTTATTAGTTTGCGTCTGCACTCCGGTCAACCTCCTTCCGAGCCATCCCGCTTTGCTGCAGAATTAAACAAAACGCATGAACAACTCTGCGAATCTGTCTCGTTTCTATGATACCATCTCCCAGTAGAAGAGACAAGCTGCGCTCATCGTCGTCATCGAAGTGAAAGCACCACACCCACGTCTCCCCTTCCAGCATGGCCATTCGAAAAGCGACAAGATGGCGGCCGGGATACGGATTGTGATAATGAGCTTGCTCCATTTCGTCCTGAGCCGCAACGACAGCCGCAAAATGAGCGTGTTCTTCAAAATCCAGAGTCCGGTACTTGCCGGAAGTTCCCCTGTCCATAATAAGCTCAAGGGAACGGTCTCCTTTGCGGTATAAGGAGAAGCCGGAAATAAAGTCCATATCGGTAAAGTCAAGCCGTCCGTTCACGTATCTGTACAAATTCTCGTTAATTTTCTTAATGATCCCGACGAGGTAAGTAATCGCATTCTCGGACTTCACCAGCTCGTCCTCCAGCAGTTCAATGACGGACTCGTTCTCGTCAATGGTGTTCTGCAGATCGACGATGCTGTTCTGTAAAAAATCGTGCTGGCTTTGCGAATAGGCAACGACATAAGCGATGCTCGAAGGATCGTGATTATTTTGACTGAATACGGTATTCACAATGTCGTAGAGCCCTTCGAACGTAAAGTCGTTTTTGTTCAGAAACTGCGCCCATATCGCAAACTCTTGCGGGCGCTTCGCCTTAAAGGCTTCCACATGGAAACGGCTATGCCCTATCGTTGCCATCTTGTTTTCATAGGAACGAACCAATAGATAATAAATAACGGGAACGAGCAATGCGGCTCCGCAACAGCTGATCCAGACGGGCCAAGGACCGTATGTACCGGCGGCAATCCCGGCGATAACGGGACCGATGATCGGAAGCGCGGACCATTGGACGGCTTGCAACAGTTTAAAGTGCTTCAAGTAGCCGCCAAAATCCTTTAACGGACCCAGCCATGCTTGTTTTCTCCAAGGTTCGCCTAACTGGGCTCTCATTTGAATAATAACCGGATCTACTGTCGCTTTAAGCTCATTGAGATAGCTATGATAATTGGCTTTAATCTCTTTGACTACCATCCTGAATGATCACCCCCCGTCCAATATACAACAAATCTCGATTTTCTGGAAAATTTTATTGGAGCGGCGGAGTGCTCCCGTTGAAGCGTTAAGCCGATTAAATGAGAGATCAAAGGAGACGCAACAAAGCGCACGAATAAACGGCTTTCGCACATGCTGCGGTTTAAAGCCGTATCGTGCGCCTGTTATTACGCAGGGATATATTGCAAATTTACTTCTCGGCGGAACGAAGGCCGACTACTTCGCGGAACGCGCCTTTGGGCTGCCGATTCGTATCGAATAGCAGCGGCCAGTTTTTCCGGCCTCTGACCGGGAAGTCGTCCAGCCACGTATAGTCGTCCGCGGCGCCCCAGAACGTGACGCTTGTCAGCACGCCGCGGTATTCGCGGAACAGCCGGAAAAACTGCCCGTACCGTTCCTCCTGCAGCCGCATCATTTCGGCCGTCGGCGCCGCGAGGTCGGTGCGCCTGTCGTTGAACTCGAATACGGACACGTCCATCTCCGTAATTTGCAGCTTCAGGCCAAGCGACGCATAACGCTCGATTGCGGCCCGGATATCGTCAAGAGCCGGGTCTTTCAAGTTCCAGTGCGCCTGAAGGCCGATGCCGTGGATCGGCGCCCCCTGCTCCAACAGCGATTTGACGAGACCGTAAATTTTGTCGCGCTTGATCGGATTGCATTCGTTATAGTCGTTATAAAACAGGAGCGCGTCGGGATCGGCTTCATGGGCGAAGCGGAACGCTTGCGCGATATAATCGTCGCCGATGCCGAGCAGCCATTTCGACGGGCGCAGCAGCTCCTCCCCTTCGTCGGCCACCGCTTCGTTCACGACGTCCCAGCAGTATATCGCGTCGCGATACCGCTTAACGACGGTATCGATATGCGACTTCATCCGAGCGAGGAGCAGCTCGCGGTTCGCCGCTCCGCCGCCCTCGTCCTCGAACACCCAGTCCGGCGTCTGGTTATGCCATACGAGCGTATGCCCGCGCAGCTTCATCCCGTTGTCGCGGGAGAACCGGGCTATCCGGTCCGCCTTCTCGAACGTATACGTATCTTCCGCGGGATGAACGCTTTCGAATTTCATCTCGTTCTCCGCCGTCAAGCTATTGTAATGTTCAAGGAGCAGGTCGCGCTGGCTTAGAACGGTATGCGCGTTAACCGCGGCGCCGATCAGGA
Organism: Paenibacillus thailandensis; assembly: GCF_042685365.1. Classification (NCBI taxonomy): domain Bacteria; kingdom Bacillati; phylum Bacillota; class Bacilli; order Caryophanales; family Paenibacillaceae; genus Paenibacillus; species Paenibacillus thailandensis. The sequence continues at coordinate 30,260 of NZ_JBHUMY010000026.1, forward strand.
AGTCGTCCTTGAACGCGCCGGCGAGCGATTGGTTCATTACGGTATTGTCCGCTTCCGCCATACGGCAGTCACCTCTTTCATCGTATATCGAAAATAGGTTGAATCCTTAATGATAGCTAATAATTCCGAAAGGGATTCCCTTGCGTGTTCAAATCCAATCGGGACTACTCCTCCACCAGCTGCAGCAAGCCGTAGCCGGACGTGTTCCGGTAGGACTGCCCGGACCTGTCGTTCCAGATCGCGACGCTGTCGCGTTTGCCGTCTCCGTCCTCGTCGTTGTTGACCTGGACGTCGAAGCCGATGAAGTCGCCGGCCTTAGGCGGCGTGCCGGTCCAAGCGACGGACGCTTCCACGATATAGCCGTCCGCTGTCCGCTGCGCGGCGGACACCAGATTGGCGCTCAGCGATACCGGATTGACGGACTGCTCGTTATCGAAATTAATCCGGTACTGACCGTCGTCCGCTTCGAAAGAAGCCGTCGCGCCGTTGTTCTGGTCGATGAAAATTTCCACCGAATCCTGCTCGTAGACGTTGGCGCTTTGCTTCGACAGCAGCGAGTCGGTCACTTCGGCGAGCACGTACAGGCGGCCTTCGTCCCAAAGCGTGCGGACCTTGGCGGTCGACCCGCTTGATCCGGCGACCCAGCGTTCGGTCGATATTTCGTTGGCGCCCTCCCATACATCGTCAATGCTGCCGTCGACAACCGGCGTTCCTTTCGCGGCCGCCGTCAGCTGCGGTCCTTCGACAAACGCGAGGACGCCGAATTTGGACGTGTCGGTATCCTGCGCCCCGGTCGTGTCGTTCCACGACGTCATCGTTTCCGTCGAGCCGGACTTGTCGACGATTCGCACATCGAACCCGATCTCTTGCCCAAGCTCCGCTTGGCCGAGCGGAATCGCGGCTTCCAAGGCGTATCCGCCGGCGGTATTAACCGCCTTGTAATCTACCGGCTTGTGCGGATTTGCGCCGCTCCGCCGAAGCGTATACTTCGCGTCATCCGCCTCGTAAGCGGAAGTTTTGCCGTTGTTGCCGTCGACGAATATTTCGACCGCATCGTTCCCGTTCGTTGTCCGGTCGAACACGTCGATGGATACGTACAAGTTGCTTTCGTCCCATAACGTTTTGATTTCGGCCGCCGCCTCCCCGTCCTTCACGATGGATACGGCCGGCGCCCGGTTCCAGGCATCTTCCTTCACCCCGTCGATAACGGCGCTTCCGGAAGGCGACGTCGCCCGCTTGATTTCAACCGGCACCTTGCTCGGATCGACAAGCGCCCAATACGCGTATTTCGCTTGCAGCCGCTCGTCGAACAGCAACGGCCAGTTGTTGCGTACGACCGGGAAAGTGCGAAGCCATGAGTTCGCGTCGTCCTTGCCCCAGAAAATGACGGCCGTAATTAGATCGTTGTATTTCCGGAACACATCAAAAATTTCTTTATATCGGTAGGCCTGCCTGATCTGCTGCTCAAGAGGGAACGACTCCCACGAATCCGTGTCGTTCGTATAGCTGCTCATATCGAGCTCCGTAATCTGCTGCTCGATGCCCAAGTCGGCAAACGCGGCGATCGTCTCGTCGATTTCCTGCGCCGACGGATACTGAATATTGATATGCATCTGGTGGCCGACGCCGTCCACGGGGATGCCTTTCGCCTGCAGCCGTTTAATCAGGTCGTGCAAAAATTGCCGTTTCTCCGGCTGATGCGTATTGTAATCGTTAATGAACAGCTTCGCGTCCGGATCCGCCGCATGAGCGAATTCGAACGCCTTCTCGATGTATTCCTCGCCCGCGATTTGGTACCATAAGCTGTTGCGCAAGCCGTTCGGCCGGTTGTCGCCCGGCTCGATCACTTCGTTCACGACGTCCCAAGCGTATATCTGGCCCTTGTACCGTCCCATCACCGTTTCGATATGCCGCTTCATCCGCTCGTATAGCAGCTCTTTGCTTGCCAAGTTGCCCTTCTCGTCGTAGAACACCCAATCCGGCGTCTGGCTGTGCCACACGAGCGTATGTCCGCGGAAGGCGATGCCGCTCGCTTGAGCGAAATGAAATGCCCGATCCGCGCGCGTAAAGTCGAATTGCCCTTCCTGCGGTTCGGTTGCGTCCCACTTCAGCTCGTTGCCTGCCGTCAAGGCGTTGAAGTGCTTCTCCAGCAGCTGCGCATGGGGACCGTCCGGATCGGCGATCTCGGATACGAGGAAGGACGAACCGAGCATAAAGTCGCCGGCAAATACGTCCTTAAGCGACGGGATGTCCTTCTCGATCTCGATCGGCGGCTCGTCCGCGGTTGCCTCCATCCGAAAATCGTCCATATAAAAAACAAGCGTCGGATTGGAAAACGACTCGAAATAGACGGCTATCGACTCGGGCGTTCCGTTCAGCTTGTATTCGCCCGCAAGCTTCGTCCAGCCCCCGGCGGTTGCCGTGACGGAGCCGACGTTCTCGTAATAGGTCGTACCGCCAGCCGTCCGCTGAATCGTCATCGAAACGGGAGCATCCGGCGTTCCTTCGGGCAGACGAACCCAAGATGAAAGCGCATACGTTTTGCCGGAAGGCATTGCCTGCGTAACGTCGAGCATCGGACCGTGCCAGCCTTGCGTCCTTCCATCGACTTGAAGGCCATAAGCGCCCGAATGTGCGGCATCGGCCGTCGCCGTCAACGCTTCCGTCCCTCCGCGTCCGAACCAGCCCTGAACCGTGCCGTCTTCAAAGTCTGAGGTTACGGCTGCGGGTTCCGGCTCCGCTTTCGTCTCCCGCGGGCCGACCGTGACAGTCGTCAGCACAAGAACCAATGCCAGCAGGAGCGAAATTTTCCTGTTCAATCTCTTACTGTTCATGAATACACCTCGCTTTAGCCTATTTATTCCACAAAAAGTGTAGCGCTTACATGTAGTGGAAACAACCCGCCAATTATAGATTGTTACCTTGAAAATTATAGATTTTGGTGCAACCTCTTAAATGAAAAAAGCCATCGAATCTTGTGTTCGATGGCATACCCGTTATTCCGATTGCTTCGGAAATCTATAAATTGTATTGCGGTTAATCATTCTCCACGACGACTTTCCCGATGGTCCGGCCGGATTCCAGCATCGCATGGGCTTTTCTCAACGTTGCCGCGTCGATCGGCGCAAGCTTTTCCTTGATCGTTGTTCGGATAACCCCTTGATCCACCAAGCGCGACAGCTCGTTCAGCAGATGATGCTGCCGGATCATGTCTTCCGTCTGGAACATCGGGCGGGTAAACATGAATTCCCATACGAACGTTGCGCTTTTGTTTTTGATCAGCGTTATGTTCAAAGGCTCCGCCGTCTCCACGATCGAGCAGATTTTGCCTTGCGGCGCAATGGCGTCCGCCATGCTCTTCCAATGCTTCTCCGTGCTGTTCAAGCAAAAAATATAGTCGACCTGCTCGAGGTTAAACGGCTTCAGCTGAGGAACAAACTCCTCGTTATGATTGATAATATAATCCGCGCCCAAAGCCTTCGCCCACTCGGCCGATTCGGAACGAGACGCCGTGCCGATTACCGTCAGGCCAACGTATTTGGCCAGCTGCACGGCGATGGAACCGACGCCTCCGGCCGCTCCGATCATAAGGATCGATTTGCCTTCGTTGTCCTCCCGACGCTGCGATACGCCGAGACGGTCGAACAACCCTTCCCATGCGGTTATGGACGTAAGCGGCAGCGCCGCGGCTTGCGCAAAATCCAGCGTCGCCGGTTTCGCTCCGACGATGCGCTCGTCGACGAGGTGAAATTCGCTGTTTCCGCCGGGGCGGGTAATGCTGCCGGCATAATAGACCTCGTCTCCGGGCTTAAACAAGGTGCAGTCCGGCCCCGTTTGCTCAACGACGCCCGCAACGTCCCAACCCAGCACCTTCGGCGAATCTTCCGTTTTATTTTTCGGCGCTCTCACCTTGACATCCACCGGATTGACGGATATCGCCTTCACCTTCACAAGCAGATCTCTCCCGCCCGGCGCCGGTTTTTCCAGTTCTACGTCGATCAAACTTTCCGGATGATCGATAGGCAAATATTTATACAGTCCGACCGCTTTCATCGTTTGTGCAGACATTTTCGCTCTTCCTCCTATACATTTTGTATAATGGTTTCGGTTGTTAATTTAGCACAATTCCGATATGATGGTAAGTACACACATTTATGTTATATAGTATCAATCTGTATACCGTTAAGGAGTGGAATAAAGATGCGAGATCGCGTAAGCGGGTATGGCCATTGCCCAAACGATGAAGGGTGTCCAGTGGAATATACATTGGACGTGATCGGCGGAAAGTGGAAAGGAGTGCTGCTGTACCACTTGATCGAAGGGCCCAAACGCTTCAACGAATTTCGTAGAATATGTCCGACGATTACTCAAAGGATGCTGACGCTGCAGCTTCGAGAGCTGGAGGAGGACGGCGTCGTTCACCGCGAAGTGTACCACCAGGTGCCGCCCAAGGTCGAATATTCGCTGACGGATTTCGGACAGACGCTGGTGCCGATCATTTTGAAAATGAAAGAATGGGGCGAGACGTACAAAAACAAAACGTCGCCGGCCGACGGCATACCGATAACGAACGAATTGTCTACCTGACGGATGGCTTTAGCCGGATCATGCGCCTTTCTCATATTATGAATCTGGTGCCCATCACCAGGTTTGCGATATTGGCTATACAAGGACATGCCATTACCCCGATTGAGCTTATAGGCACGGGCATAACGATCACCGCATTAATTATGAACAATTTAGACCAGCGGTTTCGCCTTGTTCATCATCAGCCGAAGACCGTTGCGAAATAACATCACGGCAAAGCCCGAAGCATAGTCGTTATGCCTCGGGCTTTTTTCCTTGCGCCATGTCGGGCTATACGCCGCCTCATCCGAGTTCTCATCCCAGCTTAACCGTAAAGTAAAAAACAACACCCTCTCCGGCATTGAACGCGCCGTACCGTCCGCCGTGAAGCCGGACGATCTGCCGCACGACGGCAAGCCCGATGCCGGTCCCTCCGCTTTCCCGGCTGCGCGATTGGTCCGTGCGGTAGAAGTGGCCCCAAATACGGGAAAGCTCGTCTTCCGGTATAGGATCTCCTTCGTTGTACACCGATATTTCCGCTTCGGCGTCCGCCGCTCGAACGCTCAATATGACGCTTCCGCCCGGGGAAGAGTGGCGAACCGCGTTCGACAGCAAATTGGTCAGCACCTGGCCGATCCGCATCCGGTCCCCGCGAACGGGCGGCGTCCCCTCCCCGCTTTCCGGCCGGACGACGACGATCCGAATGTTTTTGTCCTTGCCCATAATTTCCGCGCGTTCCGCCGACTCCGTCAGCAGCGGCCACAGGTCGAACGTTTCCCATTGCAGCGCGTATTGGCCGCTTTCCAAATAGGACAAGTCCAGCATGTCGGCCACGATGGCGGACATCCGCCTCGTCTCGTCGAGAATGATCTCGGCGTAGCGTTCCCGCTTCGCTCCGTTTGCGACGTTGTCCCGAAGCCCTTCCGCATAGCCGCCGATCAGGCTGATCGGGGTTTTGAGCTCGTGCGACACCCCGGCCACAAAGCGGCGCCGCATCCTCTCCAGCCTTCTTTCTCGCTCGATATCCTCTTTCAGCTTGTCGTTCGCTTCGTGAAGCTCCGCCAGCGTCCTCTGCAAGTTATCCGCGAGGGAATCGAAGCTCCTTCCCAATTCGCCGATTTCGTCCCGCCGGTTCAGGCGCGTCCTGCCGGAAAAATCCAGGTCCGCAAGCTTCCTGGCCGACTCGTTCAGATTGCGGAGCGGCTTGGTGACGATTCCGGCGTAAAGAAAAGCCAGGATAAGAGCAAAAACAAGCCCGATGCAAAACACATAATACGAGAAATCCCGGATGACGCTTGCCGCGCTCGTGACCGGCTGCAAGGAAGAGACGGCAAACAATACTTTGCCGTTTCCGGCTCCGTCCCCGCTTATGCGGGTAACGGCAATAAGCTGGTTAGCCCCTCTTTCGTCTTCGCCGACGCCCTTGGTCCGGAAAACAAGCGTTTTCCCTTCGAGCAGCACATCGTTCACCGCTTCTTGGTCGTTGCGCCACTCCATTGCGGCCCATCTCAGCTTATCCAGCTGCTCGACGGAAGCCGGCTTCGACATAAACAAGGCGAACTTGTCCGGCACCGGAAGCGGAAACGGCAGCGCCGCCGAATCTGCGGCCCCCTGTTCCAGGCCATTCTCGAAACCGCCTCCGACGACGACGCGGAATTTGTTGCCTTCGATCGTCAGCAGCGAGGTGAGCGCGTAATATTCCTTTTCAAAATCGAAGAAATAGTCCGGGATCCGGTCGAAGCCGTCTATGCCCGGCTCCGCTTCCTGAACGTACCGGTCGCGAATCCGGTTCAAATCATAGGCGATGTCATGCGCTTGACGCCGTTCGTAGAACGACGAGAACGTGCCGGCCAATACGGCAAGCACTCCCCCGAGCAGCAGCATAATGACGGCGAAAGTAACGGCGAACAGCTTGAACGTGACGGAATGTCTCCATTTCATCATGGCGCCACCATAAGCCGGTAGCCGTTGCCGCGGAACGTGACGATCCAGCCGGAACGTTTGCCAAGCTTTTGCCGAAGCCGCTTGACGTGGGTATCCACCGTCCGGAGATCGCCGTCGTAGTCAAAGCCCCATACGTGGTCAAGCAGCATATCCCGGGTGAGCACCCGGTTCCGGTTCTGCATGAAATACAGCAGCAGGTCGAACTCCTTCGGAGCGAGCGGCAGCGGCTCGCCGTCGGCTTCCGCTTCCCGGGCGTCGGGATCGATGGCCAGACCGTCCAGCTCGATCCGGTTCCCGTTCCCCGCCGTGCGCACAGCCTCCGTCCGCTTCAGGAGCGCCTTTACCTTGGCCGTGAGCACCTTCGGGCTGAACGGCTTGGTCATATAATCGTCGGCTCCGAGATCGTAGCCGAGCAGCTTATCGTCCTCTTCGCCTTTGGCCGTCAAAAAAATAATGGGAACGCCGGATTCCTTGCGGATCGCTTCGCATACGTCATAGCCGTCCACTCCGGGCATCAGAATGTCGAGAATGACCAGATCCGGCCGCTCCTCGCGAAACCGTACCAGCGCGGCGTCGCCATGCTCCGCTTCGCACCAGTCCATGCCGGCTTCCTCCAAATAATCCGCGATCAGCTCCCGAATGCGCCGCTCGTCTTCGGCAATGAGCACCTTCGGCTTCATCCGCAATCTTCCTTTCCCCTGTTAATTCCTTCATACAGCCTCATTGTAGCCGAGCAAGCGCCGATAGTCACGCCGACTGTTGTCACACGGCTGTCACATAGCCGCACTATGCTGTGGACGTCAACCGCGATTGACGTTTGAAAGGAGGGTTATCCGAAAACATGAAGCGGCTTCGGCACCGGTACCGGCGCGAGGCGCCGGTCGCGCTATTGTTCCTCGCTCCGAGCCTTGCCGGATTCCTCTTGTTCTTTCTGGTACCGTTCGGCGCCGTGTTGTACTACTCGCTCACCGACGGCCCGGTCGGCGGAAATTACGTCGGCCTCGACAACTATCGGACGCTCTGGGAGAGCGGCTCCTTCCGCAAAGCGCTGTTCAACTCCCTGACGTTCGCCGCCGTCGGCGTGCCGGCCGTATTTGCGGCCTCGCTGGGACTGGCGCTGCTTCTCCAAGGGAAGCTGCCGCTGCGGCAATCGTTCCGGACGGTATTTCTGCTGCCGCTTGTCGTCCCTGTCGCTTCCGTCACTTTGGTCTGGCAAGCGCTTTTTCATTGGAACGGCGCCATGAACGGCCTCCTCTCCGATTGGGGGCTCGCGCCGGTCGACTGGATGAATACGAGATGGGCGTTTGCGGTTATGCTGGCGGTTTACGTTTGGAAAAACGCCGGGTACAACCTTGTCGTTTTTCTGGCCGGACTCTCCAACATTCCGGCGGAGCTGTACGAAGCGGCGTCCCTCGACGGCGCGGGCGTCTGGCGGCGCTTTCGGCATATCACGTGGCCGGGGCTGATGCCCACCTCCTTTTTCGTCGTCGTCATGAGCATGGTCTCGTCGTTCAAAGTGTTTCGCGAAACGTATTTGGTCGCCGGTCCTTATCCGCATGACGCCGTCTATACGCTGCAGCATTTTATGAACAACATGTTTCAGTCGCTGGATTACCCGAAACTGACCGCGGCCGCGGTTCTGCTTTCGCTCGGAATCGGGCTCGCGGTGTACGGGCTGCTGCGTCTGGAAAGAAGGTCGAGGGAGGCGATGGAAGCGTGATGACGATCTTGAAGGCTACCGTCGTCCGCGGCTGCAAGCTGTTATTTCTCGCTCTGCTGGCCGCGGCGGTGTTGTACCCCGTATGCCTGACGGTAACCAATTCCTTCATGTCGGAGGACGAAATCGGACGCCACTACGAAGCTCTTGAAGGCGGAGAGACAACGGTTCGCGAGCATGCCGCCGTTCGCTTTATACCGGAGCGGGTCACATTCGAACAGTTCGGAGAAGCGCTGCTCCGGCGGCCCACCTTTTTGCTGCTGTTTTGGAACTCGGTGAACTTGACCGTTCCGATTATGGCCGGGCAAGCGATGCTCGGCACGCTCGCGGGCTACGCCTTCGCCAAGCTTGCTTTCCCGGGAAGAGACAAGCTGTTCTTCGTCTACCTGCTGACGATGCTGATGCCCTTCCAGGTGACGCTCGTTCCGAACTATTTGGTGGCGGAGAAGCTGGATTTGCTGAACAGCTACGGAGCCATTATATGGCCGGGCGTCTTTGCGTCCTTCGGCGTATTTCTGATGCGCCAGTTTATGGACGGCATTCCGGACGATTACATGGAGGCGGCCAAAATCGACGGGGCGGGCCATCTTCATATGTTTCTCCACATCGCTCTGCCTTTGGCCAAACCGGGAATTGCCGCGCTGCTGCTGCTGGCGTTCGCGGACAACTGGAATATGGTCGAGCAGCCGCTTCTGTTTCTGACCGAGCCGCTGCGCCAGCCGTTGTCCGTCTATCTGGCGCATATCGCCGAAGGAGCAAGGGGCGTCGCTTTCGCCGCGTCCGTTCTGTACATGACGCCGATGGTGCTGCTGTTTCTGTACGGCGAAGAAGATTTGGTCGAGGGCATTCAAATGTCGGGGATTAAAGGCTAGTTGTCTGTCCGATGAAGTATTCCGGGTAAGGGGTTAGCTCCAAACTTCGGTTGAACCGACAAGACTTCTAGCCGAATAGGGGGTGAAGAAGAACAAGTGCAACGCCGCAAACGAATGCTGCGCCTCGCGATAGCGCTTTTCTTCGCCGCGCTGCTCCTGCTGACGTTCCTGTCCAATACGATTCAAGGCTTGTCGTTTCCGAAGGTCGCGGTAGAGCGGCCCGAGATGGGCGCGCTTGAGAAGAACGTGTCGGGCGAAGGCTTTCTGGAGCCTTCGCAAACGGTAAAGCTTTACTCCGAAGGGGATTGGAAGGTGGAGCATATCGCCAAAAAGAAAGGCGACCGCGTCCGCAAGGGCGAAACGATTATGTCCTTCGATACGGAATCGACGCAGCGGAGCCTGGAGGACGAACGAACGCGCCGGGAGCAGCAGCTGCTGCAGTTGGAAAAGATCGAGGAAGAAATGAAGATCGCGCTGCGGGACGGGGACCCGTCCGTCTCGGACAATCTGATGCGCGAGCTCGAATCGCTTCGGCTCGAGATGGAGCTGCAGCAAAGGAAAATCGAAGATTTGGAAAAAAAGCTGCGGAACGGTACGAGGCTCACAGCGCCGGTCGACGGCGTGCTCACTTCGCTTAACGCCGCAGAAGGAGCGGCCGTCGGACCCGGGCAGCCGGTGGCTGAGCTGGCCGACGACGCGTCCGGCTACAGCTTCGGCTTCACGGCGGACAGAGACAATGCTTCGACTCTTCGGATCGGAGACGAAGTGAAGGTCTGGATCGAGGATACGCCCGAGCGGAGCGTCCAAGGCGTTATCTCCGAGATCGAAGACGGATCGGAGGACGGCAGTCTCAAGTCGATCACGGTAGAAATGACGGATCGCGGGCTCGAGCCGGGCATGCGGGCGTCCGTCTCCATCTCCCGCATGAGCGAATCGATGGGAGCACAAATTCCGAAGTCGGCCGTTCACGGCGACAACAACGGCGATTATGTGTTTACCGTTTCCGAAGCGGACGGACCGCTCGGCACCGCTTACTATGTCGACAAAACGTATATCACCATCAAAGACGAAAACGAGGAAACGGTCATAGCGGAAGGGCTTATGCCGACCGACCGGGTGGTGACGGAAACAAGCGAACCGATCGACGACGGAGACCGCGTCCGGTTCTAATCTATTTGAATACGGGAGGAAACGAAAAATGGCAATGGATCGAAGCAAAGGCTGGAAAGCGGGCTTTATCGGCATCGTATGCGCCGCCTTGACCGCCTGCGGCTTGGGAGAGAATTCGGGCGGGCCGCAAGCCGGCTCGGAGGCGGCGGACGGCGGCATAACCGTCGTCTCCATGACGGTCATGACCAAGGACCGCTTTCTCGCGGAGGCGGAGCAGAAGTTCGAGGCGGCGCATCCCGATATCGATATTCGGATCGAGGAAACGGTGCCTCAGGATCCGCAAAGCGAAGGCAAAATGATGATCTCCAAGCAAGAAGCGGGCCGGCCGGCCGGACCGACGGCCGAGCAGGTGGACAAATACGTAAACGCCGTCAATACCGCGATCATGTCCGGGAAAGCGGCGGACATTATCTCTGTCGACAGGCTTCCTTCCGAGAAATATGCCGGTAAAGGGCTGCTGGCCGATTGGAGCGGGCTGGCCGATCAAGACAAGGCGTTTCAACAATCCGATTACTATGAGAACGTATTGAGCGGCGTATCGTTCGACGGCGGCTGGTACGGCATTCCCGTCTCGCTGTCGCTTAATGTCATGGTTGGAGATAAGTCCGTTCTGGAGCAAAGCGGTCTCGACGACAAAACGTGGACGTGGGACCAGTTCGTACAGCTGCTCGAAGAGCAGGGCAAAATCGGAGACGGCCAATACGGAATCGCGATGGTCCGGCCGGAAGAGCTGCTCGCTTATTTAACCGAGACGGTCTATGAACAGCTTGTTGCGGCCGACGGGAAATCCGTCTCGTTTGACGAGGAAACGTTCCGGGGCTATATGGAGAAAGTAAAGCGGCTTTACGATAGCGGGCTCGCGACAGCCGAAATGCCCGGGGCCGGCGCCTCGATGTTCCGCCAGGTCGAGATGCAGCATCCGGTCGAATTGGCCATGATCCCGAAATTGAAAGGCGGAGAAAACGAAACGATGCTTCGCCCGCCGGGGACCGGCCGCGACGAAGGAATTCCGTTCAAGTCGGATCAGGTGCTGGCGCTGAACGCGAACTCGGATGTGAAAGAGTCGGCTTGGGAATTCGTCAAGTTTCTGCTGTCCGAAGAAATGCAATCCTCCAGCTCGCTGATGGGCTTCCCGGTTCACCGGGCCGCGCTCGAAACGAAGCTGAAGGATATGCAGGAGAAAATGGCCGGCGGCGAAGCCAAAATGACGATTAAAGGCCCGAACGGCGAAGGAGGCTCCGTACAGCTGACGGATGAAGATATCGAACAAATTGTTTCCGTCATGCCGTCCGTCGGCAAATACGGCAACCGCGACGCGAAAGTGCTTAACATGATTCGCGAAGAGTCCGCCGCCTATTTTTCGGGCAGTAAAACGTCAGAAGCGGTAGCCGGCTTGCTGGACAACCGCATCGAAACTTATTTGAACGAGTAACGGGATGCCGCAAGCAACGTTTTCACAGGAGACCAGATTCGGTATTTATTGAACTATTCCCGAGGCAGATCAAACGTTGCGGTTCTGCCTTTGAAGGCATCTTTGCCGTCTTCGGCGATTGAACATCCGCCGTCCCAATAACAAAAAGCATTTAACGTTCGGCAACGGCCCGCACTTCTGCTTGGGCGCTCCGCTGGCCCGGCTGGAAGCCAACATCGGCATCGGCGCCTTTATGGATCGTTTCGCGAAAATCGAGCCCGTTCCCGAGTTTAAGCTTGAGGGTAACCTAACCCCGTCCGCAGCCGGACAAACGCTGATTCAACTGCCTGTCCGGGTTCACCGGTAAAAGCCGGCGCGTAGGCGCCGTTGATTTAACCTGATCGATCCAAAAATATGAAAACGATATAGGTTATGGCCGCATCAGCGGACCTAACCTATATCGTTCCCATTGAATACATTGGCTCCCGACCAAAACTCTCGAAGCTATCTTTCCCGAGGATGCCGTCTTCTCAGCTCCGCCGCCGCATGCCCCCGTCCCGACTCGATCAGTCTTTCCTCGTACACCTTGAGATAACCTTTCGCATGGTAAGGCCCCCCCTCCTTCATCACCGTCCACAACGGATCGACGTCGTGCTCCATCGACATCATCATCTCGTCATGCCACTCGAGCAGACGATAGGCAGCTTCCCTGCAGATTTCCGGCCGTTTCGCCGCCACGTTATACTGCTCATGGACATCGCTCTTGATGTTGAACAGCATCTCTTTATCGAACAAATGAAAGCCGTCGTGATAGGTACGAATATAAAGCCAGTCGCCGAATCTTACGCTTCGCTGGCAGACATGGGCGCATTGCGAGATGATCAGGCTGTCGCGGCCCGTATCTTCGGCGTTCGTAACCGATCCTGCATAGCTGCGTCCGTCCCAGCTTGAAGGCGGCTCTATTCCCATTAGCTCCGCCATCGTTGGCGGCAAATCGAGGTGATAATGCAGGCCGTAGTCGACATGCCCGTTCGTTCGGCCCGGCCAGCGTATGATCATCGGAATCCGGCAAGTTCCTTGGTCGGCCGTTCCGTGTTCGCCGTAAATGCCGAGCTCGCCCATGTTTTCGCCATGGTCGGCGGTAATCATAATGACGGCGTCGTCCAGTATTCCTTTTTTCTTCATCAGGTCTAATATCATGCCGATATTATCGTCCATGTAGCGCACGCCGCAATCGTATCCGTCAATCATGCGCCGCAGATCGTCCCGGTCCTTCAACTCGCCCGGATAGCGAGGATATTCCGGATAAGTCCGGTTGTTGTACATATTGATTTCGTGCGCGCTGTGCGGCCCGACCTTCTCCCGATGCTTTTCGAATACGCTGTCCGTAATCCAATCCGGCAACGGGTCGTTCGCGAACGGATTTCCGAATGACTCCGGCGCTCGGTATGGCGTATGCGGATCCCAGTAGTTCACATAGAGCATCCAATCGTCTCGCTCCGCGTTGCGTTCGAGCCAATCCAGAACGACCGGAGTCACTTCCTCCGCCGACTCCATCCCTCCCTTGCCCGTATTGTATATTTCATTGAAACCCGCATAGAAGGTCCAAGCCGTATGTCTTTCGCCAAACGGACTAACCAGAACGGTTTTCATGCCCGCTTTGCGGAATAAAGCGGGAAAGCTTTCGCTGGCCAGCTTGCTGCGGAATTGACGGGACTCCCCTTCGTGGCGGACGTCCGCCGCCGTTCCGCCGTGGCCGACTACGCCGTTATGTATGCCGAACCGCCCGGTCATAAGCGCTGTCCTGGAAGGAAAACACGGCGCGTCCGAGGTGTAGTAGTTTTCGAATCTTACGCCTTCCGCCGCGATGCGGTCAATGTTCGGAGAAGTGTTGCGGTGATATCCGTAACAACCGAGATGATCCGGCCTGGTGGAATCCAAATCGAGCAGCAATACGCGCATGGGCTTCAATCTCCTTTTTTCCAAATGTTCGAATGAACCGTTCTATCCCTTGACGGCTCCTGCAATGCCATTGACAAAGTAACTTTGCAAACAGATAAAAACGACAATAATGGGGGCGAGCGCAATGGTCCCTCCGGCAGCGATGCCGGTCCAGTCGACGATGTTCTCTCCGCGAAGCGCGTACAGCCCGACCGCAAGCGTACGCAATTCGGGACTGCTGAGCGTGAGGACAAGCGGCAGCAGGAACGAATTCCATGTCCAAATGAATTGCATGATCACTACGCTGCCGATAATCGGTTTGGACAGGGGCAAAATTACGCTTACGTACGTTCGGACGAAACCGCTGCCGTCCATAACGGCGGCCTCCTCCAGCTCTTTGGGCACCTGCGCGAAAAAACTCGCGAACAAAAGGACGAAAAGAACATGACCGCCGCCGGATTCGGCTAATATGACGCCGGACAACGTATTCATCAAGCCCATATCCTTAATCAGCTGAAAGATCGGAATAACCGAAAATTCCAAAGGAACGAACATGCTCGCCCCCAATATCGCCAAGACGAACCGCTTGCCCGGAAACGAATAGCGGCCTAACGCATAGCCGCATGCCGAGGTGATCAGCAGAACGATGACGATGACCGCCAGCGTGACCGCTACCGAATTGAAGAAGTAGCTTTCAAATCTCCCGGCATGCCAAGCGCGTTCAAAGTTCTCGGTACTCCAAGCGGAAGGAAGCAAATTCAACCCTTTCTCGAAAAATTCGTTCTGCGATTTGAACGAGGCCGACACCATCCATAGAAACGGGTATATCCAAACGAAGCAGACTCCCGCGAGCGCGGCGTGAACCAGCGCGTTCGGCAACTTGCGCAGTTTCATTTTTTCACCCCCTGCCCGCTTTAAAATAGCCGCGAATCAGCGCTTGGCCCGACGGTTCGAGAGCATACGGGAAAATAACTATCATTCGCAAGAGAGGAGGAAGGAGCCCCTTGCTGACGATTCATTCGGCGTATTTTGACGATTTTATTCCCAAATGGAGAACCCATGACGACGAGTTGATGGTGAATGTGCTTATTCTCGTTACCGAGGGTAAAGTCTCCTACCTGATCAATAACGAACATTATGTCGGCGAACGGGGGGATTTCATTTTTATTCCGCGATCATCGCGGCGGACCGGAGACAACCATCCGTCCGGCCCTCATCAGAAGCATACGGTCTTGTTCCAATACGACGATACAGCAGCCGCTTCCATTCCGTTTCTGCTTGATAGAAAAGTGATCCGGTTCAAGCTCCGAAACTTTCAATACGTACTGCGAAGATTTCAGCGGTTATATGAAGAACTGCGCAACGGAGGAACCTATCGGGGCTTGATCTGTCAGGGCATTCTGCTGGAACTGGTCGCCGTGCTTGCCCGAGAGCTCGAGAAGCCCGAGGTTGCGCCGATGAAAATGAAATACGCTCAAATCGTAAAAAGGTATCTGATCGAGCATTACCGGGAACCGATCGAAATCGAACAATTGGCCCGGCTTATTCATCGGTCGCCTAACTATACCATTTCCGTATTCAGCGAGGTTTTCGGACATTCGCCGATCAAATACGTCCATCAGCTGCGCGTAATGGAAGCTTGCAATTTGCTGCTCCATTCGGATATGACGATTGCGAATATTTCCGAGTATTTAGGCTACTATGACGCGTCCTATTTTTTTCGGGTATTTAAAAAATACACGTCGATGTCTCCGACAGACTTTAAACTGTACGGGAATCCGAACCATACTTTTCAAGTTCTCGCCTAATCGCCGGGTTGCGTGCCGTCATGAAGAAACCCGCAGCGGAAGCTGCGGGTGGATAGATAAGTTTATTCCATATCGGCAACGACTCGAAACCCGGCATTGCCGGTCGAGCTGTCCGGCGTATTGCCGCTTCTCGCCGCGATCCGATAACGATTGCAGTATGAACGGTGGCACAAGTAGGAGCCTCCCCGCATCGAACGTTTTCCCGTAGGCTTGTTATAATAAGGGTTCATTGTTGATGTCGTTTGATGATATAGAGGCGAAAACCAATCCGCGCACCACTCCCATACATTGCCGGACATGTTGTAAAGCCCGTATCCGTTCGGTTCGTAAGCATTCACGGGAGCCGTACCGACATACCCGTCGCTCGCGTTGTTCTTATCGGGGAACTTCCCCTGCCATATATTGCACATATGCTTACCGTCGGGCTTCAGAAGATCCCCCCACGGGTAAGTTTTGCCTGCCAAGCCGCCGCGCGCCGCATATTCCCATTCCGCTTCCGTGGGCAGGCGCGTGCCGGACCATTCGCAATACGCGTTCGCATCATTCCAGGATATATGAACGACCGGATGATCCAATCGTTCGTCGATCGTTGAATCCGGTCCTTCGGGCTTGGCCCAATATGCCCCTTCGACGACAAGCCACCAGGGCACCTGCCGGGGGACGTTTTTCACTTTTTGCAATGTGGATGGAGAAACGAGCAAATGAAACACATAAGACCAGCCGAAACGCTCGGCTTCCGTCACGTAACCCGTTTCCCGGACGAAAGCTCCGAATTCGGCATTCGTCACCGCATACGGACTAATCCGAAACGAACGGACGGTCACCTTTCGCACCGGCCCTTCGCCGTCGGACGGAAATCCGTCGGGCGCGTCGGTTCCCATTTCGAATTCCCCTCCATGTACGACAATAAGGCGCTCCTTATGAAGTCCGCCAACGGCCTTGGCGGAATCCGGGAACTCCGCTTTTTCCGGTTTCGGGACCGATATCCGCCCCCTGCTTGCCGAGCAGCACTCGTTGTTCTCTTTCACGAAACGCATCTCTCCTTCTCTATGGATAGTTCGTTCCTATTTATATCAAAGTATTATACTTTGTTTGATAAGAATAGCAAGAACGATATAATCACGATCGAAGACGAGGGGACGCAATGCGAGATCGGCATCGCCATGAAGCGGGACGGGGATGTTCGCCGGCGGCAAAACGATTCGTGCAGCATGTTCATGATAAATTAAAAAACGCGATGTCGTTATGACATCGCGTTTTTGAGAGGCTGGATTCCTATACGCTTACGCTTGTTTCAACGGATTGGGTTGGAGCCGAAGCAGGGACGGGCTCGTTCGCCGCATCGGCAAGCTTGACCGCCGCTCTTCTATCCTTAAGCACAAGCAGGTAGACGACCGCCATCATTCCGGCTAAAAGCAAAATCGCGCTTCCAAGCTGCGGAAGAAAATAATGCAGCTCTCCTCCCCGGAAGCCGATACCTCTCAAAAATAGAAGCAGCCAAGTTAACGGCAATATGTTGGTGACATATTGCAAAGGCTCCGGCAGCATCATGACGGGAAGCATCGCCCCGCTTAGCAGGAAGGCGGGCAGGATCAGAATGATGCTCCGGGCGCCGACCTTGTCCGGACTGGCGGCGGTCCAGCCGATAATCATGGCAAAAAAGCTGAGCAGCAGCGTGTAAATGAAAAACGGGATCAGCATTTCAAACGGGTTCGCTTCCAATCGAAGGCCGCCTGCCTGTTTTAAGACGCCGTAAGTCAGGTACAAGGACACGCAGCCGGCCAATGAATAAGGAAGAACTCGAAGCAGCAGCTGCAGCGGGCTCGCCAATGCTTCTCCAAGCCGGCCGTCAGCGCGCAGCCGGGGCACGATGGACATCGTAGCGTTACCTAACAGAATAATCAAAATGACACTTACAAACCCGAGCACGGTCGACATCATCATGCTGCTCGTCGGGTTGTAAAGCAGCCGCTGCTGCAGATTCATGTTTGTCGCGATGCCTGCGATCGCGCCGTCCGTAAGCCCCCTCGCCTTCAGGCCTCCTGTATAGACCGCAGCGTTTTCCGCCGCGATCACCTCGCTGACGCCGTTTCGAATCGAACCTACCGCGGCCGGAATCGTGTTGTCGACATAAAACCCGATGTTCGTCTGCGCGCCCTTCAGCCGGTTCCGCTCCAGTCCGGCCGGCAGGTACAAAGCCGCAACATAATGCTGATTATAAAACAGCATGTCGGGCTCGATGACATTATCGTATACCCCTTCGACGGAAATGTACTGGGAAGCGTCGAGCTTCTCCACCAGCTCGCGGCTGTACTTGCTGTGGTCCAGATCGACGACGGCCAGCGGCGCTTCGTTAATCTGGCTGTTTTTGAACGAATACCCGAACACCGCGGCCATCACAAGGGGCATCACGATAAAGACAATGACGGACTTGCCGCTTATGAGCAGCCTCCATTCCTCGATAAAAGCCTTCATCACGCTTTAACCTCTACCGTCATTCCCGGCAGCAGCTCCGGCGTGC